>NZ_PJBO01000008.1:0-55184 GCF_002836425.1 Planomicrobium sp. MB-3u-38
TTTGTTGACGTTTTGCTGTTCAGTTTTCAAGGTTCATGTTGTCGTCTGTGTTGCTTGGCGACTTTTATTATATTAAAGCATCTTCATTTCACTGTCAACAGATTTTGAAAAGTTTTTTTGAAATTACTTTTTTCCTTCTGTAATTCTTTTCCCGCTCTAAGAACCAGCCCTCTGAAATCAGGATTCGTGCTTCCACCATTCCCTCAAAAATTCCCCAATAAAAAAATGCCTGCATCCTCAGCAGGCATTTTAGAATCTACGATTTTTTTACAGCCGGTTTAGCATTTTCTTTACGGGCTGCTCGACGCTCTTCAAGCTTTTGCCGATCTTCATCGGACTTGGCATTGTATTTCGGCAGCACCAATAATTGATAAGCATTCACCGCCAGGAATGGAAACAGCAGCAATGTCACCCAGCTGTCGACGTTTCCTGCTTGGACCATAAGCGCAGGCAGCCATTCAAGTGTAGTGACTGCAATCATAAAGAACAGCGCGGAAATGAAAGTGGATTTCGTCGTCCACTTCGCTTTGAAGTAAGCTGTCACCACCGCTGTGACGATTAAAATAGTCAGAAGACCTGCATAAAGCCAGCCTTGCGCCGCCGTATCAGCATTCGGCATGAATCGGAAAACAATCAGATCAAAAATTACTACCGCGATGATCAATAGCTGAACCCAATTCCATAGGGTCAAGGTACGGAACATATTGATTCCGAACTGGTGGATGGTTAAATAGGCGAAAAATCCCATCTGCGCAATCAAACTCATCGTCATGCCCACAACTACCATCCATACAAAACCGGCGATGAACTCTCCCCAGTTGCCATTTGCGAATGGTTCAGCGAAAACATCATTCCATCTTATGAATAAACCGAGGATCCCGGTTATAGCTCCACCTATCAACATTGCATTTATAAAGAACTTTACCCAATTTCGTATTGTCACATTAATGCCTCCGTTATTTGAACTTCTTTTAAGATTGTACCAATCAGGTGGGCAAAAATCCATAAACGAAACCGGTGAGATGTGAACAAACCTTGAAGTCACGGCATCTGTTCGCCGATTCGGCACAATTTTAAAAACAGATATTCTTAAAAAAATTTCCACCTGCAGCAACTATGAAAAATTTTGATCAAATAAAAACCCGGAACCCCTTCGAAGGTTCCGGATTCATTATTATAATTTATTGGCCTTTTGCCGCAAATTGCTTAAGAATGGTTTCTGCGATATCCCCATAGATTTTCCCTGTAGGATGATCTTCAAGGTAAACCGAAGGCGCAAAATCTGCTTCGTTCCAGTCAGGCTGGCCGAGAGGAATCTGTCCAAGCAACGGTACCTGCAATTCTTCTGCAAGTTTCGGTCCGCCGCCTTGTCCAAATAGATACTCTTTCTTGCCTGTTTCCTTGCTTTCAAACCAGGACATGTTTTCGATGACACCCAATACTTCGTGGTCCGTCTGCAAAGCCATCGCTCCGGCGCGCGCTGCTACGAAAGCAGCTGTCGGGTGAGGAGTTGTAACGACAATCTCTTTTGAAGCCGGCAGCATCTGGTGGATATCAAGCGCGACATCTCCCGTTCCTGGCGGCAAGTCCAATAGAAGATAGTCCAGATCGCCCCACTCCACATCGCGGAAGAATTGATCAAGCACTTTGCCAAGCATTGGCCCACGCCATACGACCGGCATATTTTCTTCAACGAAGAAGCCCATCGAAATGACTTTGACACCGAAACGTTCGACCGGAATGATTGTATCTCCGCGCACAACAGGTGTTTTCTCAATGCCCATCATATCTGGAACACTGAACCCATAAATATCCGCATCGATCAAACCGACTTTTTTACCGAGACGCGCTAGTGCAATCGCCAGGTTGACGGAAACTGTCGATTTCCCGACGCCGCCTTTCCCGCTGGCAATCGAGATGAATTCGACTTTATTCAATGGAGACAATAAATCCTGTGCTTCGGATTCATTTGCCGTTCCACGGAATTTCGCCATTGCTTCAGGCGCTAGCTCTTCAAAACGGATTCCGACTGAATCGGCTCCCGCTCCTTTTAGGATTTCAACGACTTTCATCTGCAATTGCATCTGTTCAGGTGTATTCACTTTGGCGATCGCCAATTTTACACTAACATGTTTCTTTTCTTCTTTGATTCTTACAGAAGTAATGCCATCTGTCTCTGCCAGCGATCTATGTAAAAACGGATCTTGTACTTCTCCGAGTAATTCGCGAACTTGTACTTCAGTCAACATATATATACACTCCTTATCACTTTTGCTCACCGTAAAGTATAACATAGCGTTAATTATTTTGAATTAATTCTGTCTTCTTATAGTAGAAAACCCGAAAAGTCCCTGATGCAAAAAATAAAACCCCTGTTCTCCAAAGAGAAAGGGGTTTTAGTGATATTAACGTTTTGAGAACTGTGGTGCACGACGAGCTGAACGCAAACCTGGTTTCTTACGCTCTTTCATACGTGGGTCACGAGTTAGCAATCCAGCAGATTTAAGTGCCGGACGGAAAGCAGGATCTACAGTAAGTAGAGCGCGTGCGATTCCGTGGCGTACTGCTCCAGCTTGACCTGTGAAGCCTCCGCCTCTTACGTTTACAAGAACATCATAGCTTCCAAGAGTTTCAGTAGCTACTAGTGGTTGTTTGATGATTTGCTCAAGAGTTTCGTATGGAACGTAATCCGATACGTCGCGGTTGTTGATTGTGATTGTGCCGTCTCCTGGTACTAAACGGACGCGGGCTGTTGAGTTTTTACGGCGACCTGTACCTAAATATTGAACTTGTGCCAAAGGTGTATCCTCCTCTTATTTACTGATTATTAGCCGCGAAGTTGGTAAACTTCCGGTTGTTGTGCTTGATGGTTGTGTTCTGGTCCTGCGTATACGTGAAGTTTCTTGAAGATCTGGCGTCCAAGAGAGTTCTTAGGAAGCATCCCTTTAATAGCCAATTCAAGCATTTTCGTTGGGTATTTCGTGCGCATTTCAAGAGCTGTACGCTGTTTCAAACCACCGCTGAATTGTGTGTGGCGATAGTAGATTTTGTCCGTAAGCTTTTTGCCTGTAAGGTGAATCTTGTCAGCGTTGATGATGATTACGTGATCACCAGTGTCAACGTTTGGTGTGAATGTTGGTTTGTATTTACCGCGTAGGATTGAAGCGACTTCAGAAGCTAAACGTCCAAGAGTTTGCCCTTCTGCATCGACAACCAACCATTTACGCTCTACTTCGTGACCTTTAGCCATGAATGTTGTACGCATGTATATTGTCCTCCTAATAAATCGTATCGTTTTAATGTTAAAAATACAGTGTTCCGCTGTTCCGTTTTTTCGTTATCCCAAACACTAATAACCTTCCGGGGCATATCGTGGGGGTAATGAAAATACCATACATCATCATATAACGCCAGCGCCAGAAAGTCAAGCGTTTTTCTAAAAACACCTGGAATGGTTGCTTCAGCTTTCATACTCCACATTTTCGAGGTATAGGCCATGCGCCGCAGCCGTCTTTCCTGCCGCCCCCCGGTCAGCAGAACGGATGATTCCAGCCATCTCTTCCGGCTTCCGTTTGCCGATGCCCACTTCGAATAATGTGCCGGCAATGATGCGCACCATATTATAGAGGAAGCCGGATCCTTCAATCACCATGTGCAATTCTTCGCCGTGCTCCTCGAAATCCAAGCGCCGGATAGTCCTCACTTTATCGACTACCCCTGTGTTCGCGGCGCAAAAACTGGAAAAGTCATGAGTGCCCAGGACAGCTTTAGCCGCCTTGCGCATAGCATCTACGTCCGGCCGTTGTTTCAGGTGCACCATATAATTCCGGGTAAAAGGGCTGATGATTTTGCTGCGGTCCCATTTATAGCGGTATGTTTTACCGATTGTATGGTAACGAGCATGGAATTCAGGTGTCGCCTCTTCGATAGAGAAAACGCGGATATCTTCCGGCAGCAGCACATTCAGCGCTTTTAACCATCCTTCGACCGGTATATTGAAATCCGTATCAAAATGGATCACCTGGCCAGTGGCATGCACTTTCGCATCCGTCCGTCCGCTTGCCACGACTTGCACATCTCGGCCTTTATGGATATTCTTCAGCACTTTCATTAATTCCATTTGGATCGTCCGGGCTTCCGGCTGAATCTGATAGCCTGCGAAGCCTGAGCCATCATAAGCGATGACCGCTTTCATTCGTTTCATAATTTCTCTCCTTACGCCCGGAAATACCATAACGCCACTGTCAGGCCTGCGAGCAGTACTAAGCTGAGCGTATCCGCCAGCTGCCAGTTCAACTGGCGGTAGCGCGTCCTGCCCTCTCCGCCGCGGTAACCGCGAACTTCCATGGCCGTCGCCAGGTCTTCAGCGCGTTTAAAGGCACTGACAAACAACGGAATAAGCAAAGGCACGACGGCTTTGACCCGCTCTTTCATCGGACCAGAACCGATATCGGAACCCCGCGCCATTTGCGCTTTTAGAATCTTGCCGGTTTCATCCATCAATGTCGGGATGAAGCGCAGCGAAATGGACATCATCAACGCCAGTTCATGTACCGGCAATTTAATCTTCTTGAAGGGGCCAAGCAGCACTTCGATGCCGTCTGTTATCGAAATCGGCGAAGTCGTCAGTGTCAGCACGCTGGTTATGAATACCAGCACCAAAAATCGGATGGATATGAATATCCCTTGCCTCAAGCCTTCCTCGTAAACTTCTATAAAGCCGAAACTGAATAAGAGATCTCCTTCTCTGGTGAAAAAGAGATGCAGGAAAAAAGTGAAGATCAATAGGATAAAGACCGGTTTCAATCCGTTTATCAAAAAATATAGGCGAATCTTCGAAAGAAAGACAACCAGCAGCGTGAAGCCGAGTAATATGGCATAGCCCCACGCATTATTGGCGACAAAGACAATGGCGATAAACAGGAAGACAAACAGGATCTTTGCCCGTGGATCCATGCGATGGACCACCGAATCACCAGGAATGAACCTGCCGAAAATCATTTTCTCCATCATAGGGATCCACCCCCATCCGCCATCGCCAAAGCAATATTTTTCGCCAATACTTCTTCAGTCAATGAAACCTCGCCCAGCTTCAAGCCGGTGCGTTCTTCAAAATCCCGCTGCAGCCGGACACTGCGCGGCGGCTGAAGACTGTAATCCCGCAATTGCTCTTCATTCGAAAAGATCGCTTTCGGTTCACCCGTGACCACGCATCGGCCTTTATGCATGATCGCGACCCGGTCCGCGTATCTCGCCGCATCTTCCATGCTGTGCGTCACCAACACCGTCGTCAGGTTTTTTGTAATATGAAGTTCATGGAACAGATCCATGATTTCCCGGCGTCCCCTTGGATCAAGGCCAGCCGTCGGTTCATCCAGCACCAGAACTTCCGGTTCCATCGCCAATACGCCCGCAATAGCGACACGGCGCATCTGGCCGCCGGACAGGTCGAAGGGGGATTTCTCCAATACGCCCTCAGGCAAGCCGAGTTGCACGACAAGTTCGCGAGCCCGTCGCTCTGCTTCCTTTTCAGGCACACCGAAATTCAGCGGACCAAACATGATATCTTTCAAAACGGTTTCATCAAACAGCTGCTGTTCAGGAAATTGGAACACAATGCCCACCTGCCGCCTGACATTCCGCAGATCTTTGGCTTTTACACCCGCTTCAATTTTCCGGTCCCCAATCATCACAACGCCTTCTGTCGGTTTTAACAGCGCATTCAGATGCTGCAGGACTGTCGACTTGCCGGAACCTGTATGGCCGATGATCGCGGTATAGGAACCTGACGGAATATGAAGGTCAACATCCGTTAATGCCCTCTTTTCAAATGGCGTATCTTCAGCGTAACTATAGCCTACGCCTTTGAGTAATATTTCCACAGTTCATCCACCAACTTATCTTCTGTCATATGTTCTTCCTGAAGCCCTATTCCAGCCTCCTGCAATAAATGCGTCATCCGCATCGCAAAAGGCAGATCCAGTCCCATATCCGTCAACTTGCTGCCTTGGCTAAAAACAGCTGCAGGTGTGCCTTCCATATTCTTCTGGCCAAGGTTCATCACAATGATGCGTTCTGCCAGAGCCGCTTCTTCCAGATCATGCGTAATCGAAATTACCGTCAATCCGGTCGACTCCCGCAAGCGGCGTATCGTTTCAATGACTTCCATTCTCCCCTGGGGGTCGAGCATGGACGTCGCTTCATCCAAGATTAACAGTTTAGGCCGCATGGCCAGCGCTCCGGCTATCGCTACCCGCTGTTTTTGTCCCCCCGACAAATGGTGGGGTTCATGGTCTTTATAGTCTTCCATTTTCACTTGGCTCAATGCTTCATGGACCCGTTCCACCATCACTGCATGAGGCACCCCGTTATTTTCCAGAGCAAATGCCACATCATCCTGGACGGTCGCCCCGACGAATTGATTGTCTGGGTTCTGGAACACCATTCCCAGGTCAGACCTGATATCCCATAAGGTTTCTTCAGACATCTCTTGCCCGAATACTTTCACTTTCCCTTTATTAGGGAAAAGCAGGCCGTTCATCAGCTTCGCAATCGTTGATTTCCCCGAACCGTTATGGCCCACCAGTGCGATCCATTCCCCTTGCTGTATCGAAAAGGATACATCTGCCACTGCCGGACGTACCGGTCCGTCTTCTGCATTATATGTGAATGTCACGTTTTCAAATGACAAAATTTCCGAATTCATCTAGTCTGACCTCCTCTGGCTCATCTCATCTCTACTCTACTACAATAGGTTGAACTTAAAAATACTATACATACCGCTTCGGCGCTATGGACAAGCCTCCCGCAATAAGCCGAGAAGACCACTCGTCTTATTGCTCCGGCCAGTCCGGAGCCGCGCCTTTGCTGAGAGAAATTTCTAGAGATATGGAGCAAAACAGCGAAGACGCCTTGGGGATTAAGCGAAGTGCTGAAATCCACTCGGGCATTTAGCCCGAGTTAGTTCAGCGCGAGCCCCCGGCAAGCGCAGCTGTTTTGCGGAATATCAATTATTAAAAGTTACTAGTTCAATTTATATAGGTAGAAGAAGCATATGTAAAATAAATAAAAAAAAGCGCGCACCTCATTCAGAGAAATGCGCTTTTCTGTCTCTATGGCTCCCCGGTTGCTTAAGCCGGGGTTGAATGAGGTGCGTAGAGCTAGACAAGACGCCGCCCAAGGGCTCGCTCATCGTAACGCTCAGCTTTTCATATGTGTCGTATAAATCCTTATGCTAAAAGAAGAGGGTATGAACCCTCTTCGGAAGAATCGACAATGCCGAAGCAATGTCGACTCGGAAGATAGATATTAAACTAACTCGATGATAACGATTGGTGCGCCATCTCCGCGACGAGGCCCCATTTTCATGATGCGTGTGTAGCCGCCTTGACGGTCAGCGTAACGTGGTGCAACATCATCAAACAATTTTTGCAAAGCAAAGATTGTGTTTTCGTTGCCTTCTTCGTCAGAAGTTGTTACTAGTTCACGGCGGATGTATGCTGCAGCTTTACGGCGAGCATGGATATCCCCACGTTTACCAAGAGTGATCATTTTTTCTACAGTCGAGCGCACTTCTTTCGCACGAGCTTCAGTCGTTTGAATGCGTTCGTGTACGATTAAGTCTGTAGTAAGGTCACGTAATAGTGCTTTACGTTGAGAACTTGTACGTTGAAGCTTTCTCATTGAAGTTTCCCTCCTTTGTTAAATAGTTCGGATCCGATTTTGGACTCAGTCTTCTTTACGAAGGCCCAATCCCAAATCTTCCAACTTCACTTTGACTTCTTCAAGTGATTTGCGTCCAAGGTTGCGTACTTTCATCATGTCGTCTTCCGACTTGCTTGCCAGTTCGTGTACCGTGTTGATACCCGCACGTTTCAAGCAGTTGTAAGAACGGACTGAAAGATCAAGCTCTTCGATAGTCATCTCTAAGACTTTCTCTTTTTGGTCTTCTTCTTTTTCAACCATGATTTCAGCAGTTTGTGCCTCATCCGTCAATCCTACAAAGATGTTCAAATGCTCAGTAAAGATTTTTGCTCCAAGCGCAATTGCCTCTTTCGGACCGATGCTGCCATCTGTCCAGACATCAAGAGAAAGTTTATCGAAATGCGCCAACTGGCCCACACGAGTATTTTCAACTTGGAAATTGACGCGAGAAACTGGAGTATAAATAGAGTCAATCGGGATAACGCCAATCGGAAGATCTTCACGTTTGTTCTGATCAGCACGAGCGTATCCACGGCCTCTGTTCGCATACATGCGCATACGTAAGTGACCGCCTTTAGCGATTGTTGCGATATATAGATCCGGATTCAGAATTTCTACATCACTGTCGTGAGTAATATCTGCAGCCGTAACCGTTCCATCACCTTTTACATCAATTTCAATGACTTTTTCTTCGTCAGAGTAAATTTTCAGAGCCAGTTTCTTAATATTCAAGATGATTGATGCCACATCTTCTTCTACACCTTCGACAGTGGAGAATTCATGCAATACACCATCAATCTGAATCGAAGTAACAGCAGCGCCTGGTAAAGATGAAAGTAAGATTCGACGTAAGGAGTTTCCTAAAGTGGTTCCATATCCACGCTCAAGGGGTTCAATAACAAATTTGCCGAACTTGGCATTGCTATCGATCTCAACCGTTTCAATCTTTGGTTTTTCTATTTCGAGCATTCATTTTACCCTCCTTCAAAACGTCGGTGTTTTTCGTTAAACCAAGAATTCGATAGTCACAGACTTTCGCAACGATTCAGAACACATTCAGTAAGTCGTGATGTTCAAAAATCCTATTCAGATTAACGATTATACGCGACGGCGTTTTGGCGGACGGCAACCGTTATGAGGAACTGGAGTTACATCTTTGATAGCTGTAACTTCTAGTCCGGCAGCTTGAAGTGCACGGATAGCAGCCTCACGACCTGAACCAGGACCTTTAACTGTAACTTCTAAAGTTTTAAGACCGTGTTCAATCGATGTTTTTGCAGCGGTTTCTGCAGCCATTTGAGCAGCGAAAGGTGTAGATTTACGTGAACCTCTAAATCCTAGTGCACCTGCGCTAGACCAAGATACTGCATTCCCTTGCATATCTGTAATCGTAACAATTGTGTTGTTGAATGTTGAGCGGATGTGAGCAATACCTGATTCGATATTCTTTTTCACACGACGCTTACGAGTTTGTTGTTTACGTGCCATGTTAAGAAGAAACCTCCTTTACTGATTATTTTTTCTTGTTCGCAACAGTTTTACGAGGACCTTTACGCGTACGCGCATTGTTCTTCGTATTTTGACCGCGTACAGGTAGTCCACGGCGGTGGCGGATACCTCGGAAGCTAGCAATTTCCATCAAGCGTTTGATGTTCATTGATACTTCACGACGAAGGTCACCTTCAATTTTGTATTGATCCAATTGTTCACGGATATTGTTCAACTCATCTTCTGTAAGATCACGAACTCGTGTATCTTCAGAGATACCAGCAGCAGAAAGAACTTTCTGAGCAGTTGTTTTACCAACACCGAAAATGTAAGTTAATGAAATAACTACGCGTTTGTCGCGCGGAATGTCAACACCAGCAATACGTGCCATGTGTTCGATGCACCTCCTTCAATATTAGCCTTGTCTTTGTTTGTGTTTCGGATTTTCACAGATTACCATGACTTTTCCGTTTCTGCGAATAACTTTACATTTTTCGCAGATCGGTTTCACAGATGGTCTCACTTTCATCTAACCCAACCTCCTTAGTAGTCCGGAGTGCAAAAGATTATTTAAAACGGTATGTGATACGACCGCGTGTTAAATCGTAAGGAGATAGTTCAACTGTAACTTTGTCTCCTGGTAGAATGCGGATAAAGTGCATGCGGATCTTGCCGGATACATGCGCAAGAATCGTATGGCCATTTTCCAATTCTACTTTAAACATCGCGTTAGGCAAAGTCTCAACGACTGTTCCTTCGATTTCAATTACATCGTCTTTCGCCATCGACCCAGTCTCCCTTCTGTATACAAGTCAGCCCTCATCTTCAAACAGTAATTGCTGATTGAATAATTGATTTCTATTCATTCACCAGGATTGCATGAGTGACATGTAAAAGACATCTTCCGAGTTCCGCTTCCCGCAATGAGCAGGTTGGGAAAATCCGGTCAAGCCCTTCAGCCTCACGTATCCTCGAGCGCCCGGACTGCTTAGGATGAGTTCCAAACCCGTTACACAGATGCTTCCACGAAACCCATTATACTATTTCCAGTGCTGAATTGCACGGTTCAGACCAGGTCTGCGCACATATCGCACCGGCTTTCATATAATAAGCATCAAGCTTTTGCAGCTCTCGAAAATTCATATCTCCGGTGCTCCTTAAAGCCGCATGGAGGCAACTAACTGCGCCCGGCGCCGGGGATTATCCTCGGTCGCCCTTTAGAAGAGCATCAATGTCAGCAAATACTTTTTGAATGTCCTGCTGTCCATTTATATTTTTCAGCACGCCTTTGTCTCCGTAGAAATCAAGAAGCGGCTGTGTTTGTTGCATGTTTACTTCTAAACGTTTTGTGACGGTTTCAGGCTTGTCGTCTTCGCGCTGATAGAGCTCTCCACCATCCTTATCGCACACACCTGCAACTTGAGGTGGATTGAATACAGTATGGTAAGCAGTTCCACAGATTCTGCAAATCCAGCGGCCTGTCAAACGTGCAATCAATTCGTCTTTTTCAACTTGGATATTTACGACATGCTCGATTCTTTTGCCAAGATCGGCAAGAAGAGATTCTAGAGCTTCAGCTTGAGGAACTGTACGCGGAAAGCCATCTAATAGAAAGCCTTCTGCACAATCCGCTTCGCTAAGACGCTCACGGACGATACCGATAGTCACTTCATCAGGTACCAAAGCACCTTGATCCATGAACGATTTTGCTTTCAAGCCTAGTTCCGTACCACCTTTGATAGCGGCGCGAAACATATCACCTGTAGAAATATGAGGGATGTCGTACTTCTCAACAATTTTGTCTGCTTGAGTGCCTTTGCCGGCTCCAGGCAGACCCATTAATACGATATTCATACGGAGTGCCCCCTCAGACAAGCGGATAAGGAACGTTCTCACGTTCCCACCACAATCATCTTATTTCATAAAGCCTTTATAATGACGTTTTACAAGCTGCGATTCCAATTGTTTCATTGTCTCAAGTGCTACCCCTACTACGATCAATAGGCTGGTACCACCGATTTGCGCTGATTGGGGCAAGCCCGCAACGTTAATGAAGAAAATCGGCAGAACAGAAATGACTGCAAGGAAGATAGCGCCGACAAATGTCAGTCGGTAAAGCACGCTTGTTAAATAATCCTGTGTATTTTTACCCGGCCGGATTCCCGGGATGTATGCACCCTGCTTTTTCAAGTTATCCGATACGTTCTCAGGATTAACCTGAATGAATGCGTAGAAATACGTGAATGCAATAATCAGAGCGACATAAATGATCATGCCGACAGGCTGAGTATAGTCAAACGTATTTTGTACAGCATCCGTAAACGCATTGGCTCCAAAGAAAGAAGCAATGGTTTGAGGCGTGATGATAAACGCTACTGCAAAGATTACCGGGATAACTCCGGCCGCGTTCACTTTCAAAGGTAAATGCGTTTGCTGCCCACTTGTCGTCTGGCCGCGGCCAGCAACGCGTTTAGCATACTGAATCGGAATTTTGCGCAGCGCCTGCTGAACATAAATCACCAAAACCGTAATGGCAACAACTGCTAATGCAAGCAACGCCATGATAGCGATATTGATCGGAAGCTGATCTCCAGCTCCTTGGATCTGCTGTGCATATAATTGGTTAATTGCACCTGGTACTGCAGCGACAATCCCTGCGAAGATGATAATCGAAATACCGTTCCCCACACCTTTTGCCGTAATCTGCTCACCAAGCCACAGTAGAAACGCCGTACCACCAGTCAAAACAATCGCAATAACAATATAAGTTGAAATTGTATCGTTTTGAATCAAAGTTCCTCCATACATTTGGTTAAAGCCATAAGACATACCAATTGCCTGGATGAAAGCAAGTACGATTGTGAAGTAGCGAGTGAATTGAGCAAGTTTCCGTCTTCCGACTTCCCCTTGTTTCGCCCACTCAGCAAATTTCGGTACAACATCCATCTGCAATAATTGCACGATGATCGATGCTGTAATGTATGGCATGATCCCCATCGCTAAAATCGAGAAGTTAGCAAGGGCGCCTCCACCGAAAGTATTTAAGAATCCGATCAGACCCATCTGATCAGTAGCTTGCAAAACTGAAGCGTCGACATTCGGCACCGGAACAAAAGTTCCGATACGGAAGATGACGAGCATCAATAATGTAAAGATGATTTTATTTCGAATATCAGTCACGCGCATAAAATTTGAGATTGTCTGAAACATTAAAGCACCTCTGCTTGTCCACCGGCAGCTTCTATCGCTTCTTTAGCTGATCCAGAGAATTTGTGAGCTTTAACATTCAGTTTCTTTTCTAAACTACCGTTACCAAGGATCTTGATTCCAGATCTTTCGTTGCTGACAACACCAGATTCAATTAGCAATGCAGGTGTAATTTCTGTGCCTTCATCGAAACGGTTCAATACATCCAAGTTCACGACTGCATAGTCTTTACGGTTGATGTTAGTGAATCCACGTTTTGGCAAACGACGGAATAATGGGTTTTGGCCACCTTCGAATCCAGGACGGACACCGCCGCCTGAACGAGCGTTTTGACCTTTATGACCTTTACCTGCTGTTTTACCAGTACCTGAACCGATACCGCGTCCGATGCGCTTTCTTGAGCTGCGTGAACCTTCTGCTGGTTTTAATTCATGAAGTTTCATTTAGTTGGCACCTCCTTCTATAGAAATCAGGGATTAAACTTCTTTAATAGTAACTAAGTGAGCGACTTTATCAAGCATACCGCGGATAGCGGCATTGTCTTGGTGCTCGACTGTTTGATGCATTTTGCGTAAACCAAGTGACTGGACAGTTTTACGTTGTGCCGGTTTAGAACCGATCACAGACTTTGTGAGGGTAATTTCTAGTTTAGTAGCCATGTAATTTTCCCTCCTTATCCTAATAGCTCTTCTGTAGTTTTACCGCGAAGTTTTGCAACTTCATCAGCACTTTTCAGTTGAGTCAAACCGTTGATTGTTGCACGCACCATGTTGATTGGTGTGTTAGAGCCAAGAGATTTAGACAAAATATCCTGTACTCCTGCAAGCTCAAGTACCGCACGGACTGGTCCGCCGGCAATAACTCCTGTACCAGGTGAAGCAGGTTTGATAAGGATTTGGCCTGCGCCAAAACGTCCTGTTACTAGGTGTGGAGTTGTACCTTTAACCATAGGTACTTCGATCAGGTTTTTCTTCGCATCTTCAATAGCTTTACGGATTGCATCTGGAACTTCTTGTGCTTTCCCAGTACCAAAACCGACTTTACCATTTTTGTCGCCTACAACAACTAATGCGGAGAAACGGAAACGACGTCCACCTTTTACAACTTTCGCTACGCGGTTAATCGTAACTACGCGTTCTTCAAGTTCAAGTTTGTTTGGATCAATACGACGCATGAAATGTGTCCCTCCTTCTTTTAAAATTCTAAACCATTTTCACGTGCTGCTTCTGCTAGAGCTTTAACACGTCCGTGATATAAATAACCACCGCGGTCAAAAACAACCGATTTCAAGCCTTTTTCAGTAGCTTTTTTCGCAATTGTTTCGCCGACTTTAGTTGCTGCTTCAACGTTGCCAGTTACATCTCCGGAAAAATCTTTATCCATTGAAGATGCGCTTGCAAGTGTTACACCGTTTGTATCGTCGATCAATTGAGCGTAAATGTATTTATTCGAACGGAATACGTTCAAACGCGGACGTTCTGTCGTACCCGTAATTTTTGAACGTACACGTGCATGACGCTTTTTACGAGATGCATTTTTATCGAGTTTCGTAATCACTGAGGTCACTCCTTTCAGCCTGCCTAAGCAGCATTATTTACCTGTTTTACCTTCTTTGCGACGAACTGCTTCGCCTTCGTAACGGATCCCTTTGCCTTTATACGGCTCTGGCGGACGCGTAGCGCGGATGTTTGAAGCAAGAGCTCCAACACGTTCTTTGTTGATGCCTTTTACGACAACTTTTGTGTTTCCTTCGACTTCAACTTCAACGCCCTCTTCCGGAGTGAATTCAACCGGGTGAGAGTAACCTACGTTAAGAACCAATTTCTTGCCTTGCAATTGAGCACGGTACCCGACACCCACTAGTTCAAGTCTGCGCTCGAAACCTTGTGAAACGCCTGTAACCATGTTCGCTAGCAATGCACGGCTTGTTCCGTGGTTTGTGCGGTGGTCTTTAGAGTCGGAAGGACGTGTCAAAGTCAACACGTTATCTTCTAGAGAAATAGTGATATCTTGGTTAAATGCGCGAGTCAACTCGCCTTTAGGACCTTTAACTGTTACTTCGTTCTTGTCGCCAAGAGTGATCGTAACGTCAGAAGGTACCTCGATTGGTTTTTTACCTACACGTGACATTTCTTTGCACCTCCATTCGTTTGTTGCTTATTACCAAACGTATGCTATGATTTCTCCGCCGATTTGTTTCGCGCGGGCTTCTTTATCAGTTACCAAACCTTGTGATGTCGATACTAAAGCGATTCCTAGACCGTTTAGTACGCGTGGCACCTCGTCAGTTTTAGCGTAAACACGTAGTCCTGGTTTTGAAATACGTTTCAATCCAGTAATAACGCGTTCGTTGTTAGCTCCGTATTTCAAGAAAATCCGGATCATGCCTTGCTTGTCATCTTCAACATATTCAACGTCACGAACGAAACCTTCACGCTTAAGAATTTCAGCGATGTCTTTTTTCACATTAGAAGCCGGAAGCTCCAATTTTTCGTGACGAACCATATTCGCATTACGAATGCGTGTCAGCATATCTGCAATCGGATCAGTCATTGTCATTACATTTACCTCCTTCCCAAATTAGGGGATTACCAGCTGGCTTTTTTAACGCCAGGAATTTGTCCCACATATGCAAGTTCACGGAAACAAATACGGCAAAGTTTAAATTTGCGTATTACAGAATGCGGACGTCCGCATCGTTCACAGCGTGTGTACTCTTGTACCTTAAACTTTGGCGTGCGTTTTTGTTTTGCGATCATAGATTTTTTAGCCACGTTTACGCCTCCCTCACGTTTACTTTTGGAACGGCATTCCGAATTGTGTCAATAACTCACGAGCTTCTTCATCAGAGTTCGCAGTTGTTACAATTACGATGTCCATCCCGCGTACTTTCGAAACTTTATCATAATCGATTTCAGGGAAGATCAATTGTTCTTTCACACCAAGTGTGTAGTTGCCGCGGCCGTCGAATGATTTATTCGAAACACCACGGAAGTCACGAACACGTGGAAGTGAGATAGCAATCAATTTATCCAGGAAGTCATACATACGCTCTCCGCGCAGTGTAACTTTACATCCGATTGGCATACCTTCACGAAGACGGAAGCCAGCGATAGATTTCTTAGCTTTAGTGATCACTGGTTTTTGACCAGAGATTGTCTGCAATTCTTCAACAGCTGAATCAAGTGATTTAGTGTTTTGTACTGCTTCACCGACACCCATGTTGATAACGATTTTATCAACTTTTGGAGCCTGCATGACTGATTTATATTCAAACTTGCTAACTAGAGCAGGAGTGATTTCATTCACATATTTTTCTTTTAGGCGGTTCATGTGTGTACCTCCCTTCATTCAAGAGTTTTAGTTGTCTAATTTGTCACCGGATTTTTTTGCAACACGAACTTTTTTACCATCTTCAACCTTGTATCCAACACGAGTCGGCTCGCCTGATTTAGGGTCAAGCAACATTACGTTTGAAACGTGGATAGCTGCTTCCTGGCTGACAATTCCGCCTTGCGGGCTTGCCTGGTTCGGTTTTGTGTGTTTTTTGATGATATTGATACCTTCAACGATCACACGGTCTTTTTTAGGTAGAGCAGTCAAGACAACGCCTGTTTTGCCTTTGTCTTTTCCTGAGATCACCTTAACTTTGTCACCTTTTTTAACATGCATTCTGTCGCACCTCCTTGGTATAACACATTGATTTATTAAAGAACTTCAGGAGCAAGTGAAACGATTTTCATGAAGTTGTTGTCACGTAGTTCACGTGCAACAGGTCCGAAAATACGAGTTCCGCGTGGACCTTTGTCGTCACGGATAATGACGCATGCATTTTCATCAAATTTGATGTAAGTACCGTCTTTACGACGAGCCCCGCTTTTCGTGCGAACGATAACAGCCTTAACGACTTCACCCTTCTTAACAACGCCACCTGGTGTTGCTTTTTTCACGGTACAAACGATTACGTCACCGATGTTTGCAGTCTTGCGACCAGAACCACCAAGTACTTTAATCGCTAGTACTTCACGAGCACCCGAGTTGTCTGCAACTTTTAAACGACTTTCCTGTTGGATCACTTAGGTAACCTCCCTCCGGAATTTCTTAAGTTCCGAAATTATTTAAATTAAATGATAACCGCTTTTTCTACCACTTCTACTAAACGGAAACGTTTTGTAGCTGATAGTGGGCGAGTTTCCATGATGCGAACGATATCGCCGATTTTAGCTTCGTTTTGCTCATCATGAGCTTTATATTTCTTCGAGTATTTTACACGTTTGCCGTAAAATGCATGCTTCTTTTGAGTTTCAACCATTACTGTAACGGTTTTGTCCATTTTGTCAGACACAACACGGCCTGTGTATACTTTGCGTTGATTACGCTCAGTCATACTAGCAAACCTCCTCTCGATTTATCAGTTGTTTCCACTGAGTACTCTTTCGTGAATCACAGTTTTCATACGGGCAATCGCTTTACGTACTTCGCGGATGCGAGCAGTATTTTCTAATTGACCAGTAGCCAATTGGAAGCGAAGGTTGAAAAGCTCTTCTTTCAGTGATTTCACTTTTTGTTCGATTTCAGCAGTGGTTAGGTCACGGATTTCATTAGCTTTCATTCGATTCACCACCAATTTCTTCACGTTTTACGAACTTGGTTTTAACCGGAAGTTTGTGAGATGCAAGGCGCAATGCTTCGCGTGCCACTTCTTCAGATACTCCAGCAAGTTCAAACATTATTTTACCAGTTTTTACTACGGCTACCCAGCCTTCAGGTGAACCTTTACCAGAACCCATACGAACCTCAAGAGGCTTTTTCGTATATGGCTTATGCGGGAAAATTTTGATCCATACTTTACCGCCACGTTTCATGTAGCGAGTCATGGAAATACGAGCAGCTTCGATTTGGCGGTTAGTGATCCAAGATGATTCCAGTGCTTGAAGACCGTATTCGCCGAATGCGATTTCTTTGCCGCCTTTAGCTTCACCGCGCATCTTGCCTCGGTGCTCACGACGATATTTAACGCGTTTAGGCAATAACATATTATTTGCCTCCTTCCTCAGATTTCTTCTTAGTTGGAAGGACTTCACCGCGGTAGATCCATACTTTTACGCCAAGTTTGCCGTAAGTTGTGTCAGCTTCAGCATGTGCATAATCGATATCGGCACGAAGCGTATGGAGCGGAACAGTACCTTCACTGTAGTGTTCAGCACGCGCAATGTCAGCGCCGCCTAGACGTCCAGATACTTGAGTTTTGATCCCTTTAGCGCCAGAACGCATAGTGCGCTGGATTGCTTGTTTTTGTGCACGACGGAAAGACACACGGTTTTCCAATTGACGTGCAACACTTTCAGCAACTAGTCTCGCATCAAGGTCAGCTCGTTTGATTTCAATGATGTTGATGTGTACACGCTTGCCAGTCATTGTATTAAGCTGCTTGCGAAGTACTTCTACTTCAGAACCACCTTTACCAATTACCATTCCTGGTTTCGCAGTGTGAATTGTTACGTTTACACGGTTTGCAGCGCGTTCAATTTCGATTTTGGAAACTGAAGCTTCTTTCAAACGTGCTTCGATGTATTCACGGATCTTAATATCTTCGTGAAGAAGTGTCGCATAGTCTTTCTCAGCGTACCATTTTGACTCCCAGTCACGAATGATTCCGATACGCATACCTATTGGATGTATTTTTTGTCCCACGAATTATCCCTCCTTCTTCTCAGATACCACTAATGTGATGTGGCTTGTACGTTTATTAATTGCGCTTGCACGTCCCATTGCTCTTGGACGGAAACGTTTCAATGTTGGACCTTCGTCAACGAATACTTCACTGACAACCAGGTTGTTCAGATCCATTTCGTAGTTGTGTTCAGCGTTTGCAGCTGCAGATTTCAACAATTTCTCAATAACGATCGATGATGATTTTTGAGTATGTTGTAAAATCGCAACAGCTTCGCCAATTTGCTTGCCTCGGATTAAATCTACTACTAAACGGACTTTACGAGGAGCAATACGTACTGTTCTAGCGACAGCTTTTGCTTGCATGGGGAAATCCTCCTCTCAATTAACGTCTTGTTTTCTTGTCATCTGCGCCATGACTAGCATATTTGCGTGTTGGTGCAAATTCTCCTAGTTTATGGCCGACCATGTCTTCAGTCACGTAAACAGGAATGTGTTTGTGACCATCGTATACTGCGATTGTTTGTCCGATGAATGTCGGGAAAATTGTAGAACGGCGAGACCAAGTTTTGATCACTTGTTTTTTCTCAGAGTCCTTTTGTGCATCAACTTTCTTCAAAAGATGATCATCAGCAAAAGGTCCTTTTTTCAAGCTGCGGCCCATTTGGGATCCTCCCTTCGTGATTGCACCACGGTTCTTTCAGCGAACCGCAGCGAAATCAAATTATTTTTTACGACGACGAACGATAAATTTATCGGATTTATTCGTTTTCTTACGTGTTTTGTATCCAAGAGTCGGTTTGCCCCATGGAGACATTGGTGATTTACGTCCGATTGGCGAACGTCCTTCACCACCACCGTGTGGGTGATCGTTAGGGTTCATTACAGATCCGCGGACAGTTGGGCGATTGCCTTTCCAACGGTTACGTCCTGCTTTACCAATGTTAATCAATTCGTGCTGTTCATTTCCTACTGCACCGATTGTAGCGCGGCAAGTGGCAAGGATCATACGAACTTCGCCTGATTGCAGACGGACTGTAACGTATTTACCTTCTTTACCAAGAATTTGAGCAGAAGTTCCTGCAGAACGAACTAGTTGTCCGCCAGCACCTGGCTTCATTTCAATGTTGTGGATTGTAGAACCCATTGGGATGCCTGACAATGCCATAGCATTACCTGGTTTGAAATCCGCTTCAGGGCCTGACATGATTTGCGTTCCAACGCCTACTCCTTTAGGAGCAAGGATGTAACGTTTTTCTCCGTCAGCGTAATGGATCAATGCGATGTTCGCAGAACGGTTAGGATCGTATTCGATCGTAGCAACGCGGCCTGGAATGCCATCTTTGTTACGTTTGAAATCGATGACACGGTATTGGCGTTTATGTCCACCACCGTGATGGCGTACAGTAATTTTACCTTGGTTGTTACGGCCGCCTTTACGCTTCGTTGGTTGCAAAAGCGATTTCTCAGGCTTGTTCGTTGTGATTTCTTCGAAATCCGAACTCGTCATGTTACGACGACCGTTAGTGGTAGGTTTATATTTTCTAATTCCCACGTTGTTTCCCTCCTTCTTTAGTTAGTTCCTATCAGAACTTAGAGAATTAAATCTCGAACAATTCGATTTCTTTTGAGTCAGCAGTCAATTTCACAATCGCTTTGCGGCGCTTGTTAGTGTAGCCTGCGTGTTTGCCCATGCGCTTGAATTTACCTTTGTAGTTCATGATGTTGACTTTCTCAACTTTCACGCCAAAGATTTCTTGAACCGCTTGTTTAACTTGTGTTTTGTTTGCGCGAGTGTCCACTTCGAAAGTGTACTTCTTATCTGCCATTACTTCAGAAGAACGCTCAGTAATGACCGGACGCTTTAGAATATCACGTGCTTCCATTAACTAAGCACCTCCTCAATTTTTTCGATTGCAGCTTTCGTCATAACAACTTTATCATGTCCAAGAAGATCTAGAACATTGATGCCAGTTGCAGAGATTACTGTCATACCTTGGATGTTGCGGGCAGACAATGCTAAGTTTTCGTTAACATCCTCTGTTACGAACAATACTTTTTTGCCCAATGAAAGGTCATTCTGCAATTGCAAGAAAGACTTTGTTTTTGGAGCGTCAAAAGTTATTCCTTCAAGTACCATCAGGTTTTCGTTCACTACTGTCGAAGACAAAGCTGAACGCATTGCAAGACGGCGTACTTTTTTAGGCAATTTATAGCTGTAGCTGCGTGGTGTTGGTCCGAAGACAATACCACCGCCACGCCATTGTGGTGAACGGATCGAACCTTGACGGGCACGTCCAGTCCCTTTTTGGCGCCATGGCTTTTTACCGCCACCGGCTACTTCAGAACGGTTTTTTACTTTATGGTTACCTTGACGAAGTGAAGCGCGTTGAGCGATTACAGCGTCAAATAGTACTGATTCATTTGGTTCGATACCGAAAACGTAATCGTCCAACTCGATATCTCCAACTTGTGAACCTGTTTGATTTAATAAAGCTACTTTAGGCATTCCTGTTTCCTCCTTTCTTCAAAAAATAATTATTTAGCTTTGATTGCTGTTTTTACACGAATCAATGCTTTGCGAGATCCAGGAACATTACCTTTAATAAGAAGCAAGTTACGCTCAGTATCAACTTTCACGATGTGAAGGTTTTGAATCGTAATCGTAGTGCCACCCATTTGACCAGGTAATTTCTTCTGTTTGAATACACGGTTAGGAGCAACCGGACCCATTGAACCAGGACGACGGTGGTAGCGTGAACCGTGACTCATTGGTCCGCGTGATTGTCCGTGGCGTTTAATAACACCCTGGAAACCTTTACCTTTCGTTGTTCCTGTTACATCTACTACATCGCCTTCTGCGAATACATCAACTTTGACTTCCTGACCAATCTCGTAATCAGCTAAGTTTACATTGCGAAGTTCGCGAATGAAGCGCTTAGGAGCAGTGTTAGCTTTTGCGACGTGTCCTTTAGAAGGTTTGTTTGAAAGCTTTTCGCGCTTGTCTTCAAAACCTAGTTGGACTGCTTCATAGCCGTCAACCTCAACTGTCTTTTTCTGAAGCACTACGTTTGGAGCTGCTTCAATTACAGTTACAGGGATTAAATCACCGTTCTCAGCAAAAACTTGCGTCATACCGATTTTTCTACCTAAGATTCCTTTGGTCATTTGTCACACCTCCTGCAAATTTTTGTGTTTTCTATTTCGTTTACCGATTAAAGTTTAATTTCAATGTCAACGCCAGATGGTAAATCCAATTTCATCAATGCATCTACAGTTTGTGGTGTAGGATTGACGATATCGATCAGACGTTTATGTGTGCGCATTTCAAATTGCTCACGAGAATCTTTGTAGATATGGACTGAACGCAGGATCGTGTATACAGACTTTTCAGTCGGCAACGGGATCGGCCCCGAAACACTAGCACCTGAACGTTTTGCAGTTTCCACGATTTTCTCAGCAGACTGATCTAGAATTCTGTGATCATATGCTTTTAAACGGATACGAATCTTCTGTTTTGCCATTATTTTCCCTCCTTTTCGCCTATTTTTGATAGACATTCTCCACGAAAATTTTCCAATCACTCGCCATGGCAAAGCGGCCGGGTGTATCGGTAACCTCTCGCTTCATCGCAGTCAAAGACCAACATTCACCATTATACAAAATAAAAAAGAACTTCGCAAGTGTTTCCACGAAATTCTTTTCAATTCGCTTTTATTAGTATAGCAGGATTTTCTTGAGATTCAACCTATACGATAATAGTCCGAACATTTCTTTCTTAACCAAGCAACATTACAGCAATCCAGCCGAAAATGACGAGCGGGATATTGTAGTGGATGAACGTCGGAACAACGGTGTCCCAGATGTGATTGTGCTGGCCATCCACGTTCAATCCTGCGGTCGGTCCAAGCGTCGAGTCTGATGCCGGTGAGCCTGCGTCACCCAGAGCGCCGGCTGTGCCGATCAATGCGATGATTGCAATAGTGGAAAATCCGAACTCCATGCTCAGTGGAACGAATATTGCCGCAATGATGGGTATTGTGGCGAAAGATGAACCGATGCCCATCGTTACAAACAATCCGACAATCAGCATCATCAATGCAGCCAAGCCCCTATTGCCGGCAAACAAGTCAGAAACACTTTCCACCAACGGTTCCACTGCTCCTGTCGCTGTAATGACTGAAGCAAATCCATTCGCCGTGATCATAACGAATCCGATGAATGCCATCATGCGCATCCCTTCGGTCAGCACATCGTCGGCTTCCTTCCATTTCATCGCGCCGAACACATAAAGCACAATGATCCCCGCAAGCGCTCCAACAATCATCGAGTCTGTTTCAATCTGCGCATACAGCGCTGCACCCAAGGCGATGATTGTAACAATTATATCTTTGATCGATGCCGTTTTGATTCGCGTTTCTTCTATAGAAGAAGTTTCATGGTAGTCGCGCGGTTTGCGGTAGGAGATGAAGACAGCAATGATCAGGCCTACGGCAAGGCCAGCCACCGGCAGCGCCATCGCTCTTGGAATATCCGCCATCTCAATCTCCAGTCCCGCAAGTGCCATTTGGTTTGCCAGAATCTCATGGAAGATCAAACCAAAACCATAAGGCAGTAAAATATAGGGAGCAGTCAATCCGAATGTAAGGACCGCAGCTATCAACCGACGGTCAATCCGTAATTCATTCAAAATATGAAGAATCGGCGGAACCAATAAGGGGATGAAGGCGATATGAATCGGTATCAGATTCTGTGAAAAGATCGCCATTGATAAAAGCGCCAGCACGATCAACGCCTTCGCCAAACCTTCCCTCGTCGCCTGGCCGTCTTTGTTTACTATCTTCAATACACCCTGCACCAGCAGCTCCGGAATACCGGTGCGTGAGATTGCTACCGCAAATCCTCCGAGCATGGCATAACTAAGGGCTATCTCAGCCCCTTCTCCCAGTCCCGACGTAAAGGCGCCTATTGTATCCATAAAAGGTAGCCCGCCACTCAGCCCTCCTGCAAGCGCTCCGATAAGCAGCGCAAATACAACATTCACTCTTAATAGACTTAATACCAGCATGACCAATACGGCCACTATAACTGCATTCATAATAAAAACTCCTTTAGTTTGCTAAAGCATTAAAGCACAACAATTAAAATATCAAATCAGCTTTAACTTGTCAAACGACTGGTTCTGATAATTATCCAGTTTTCTTTTTTATTTATAGCTGCCCAGTTTTGATTAGAACATAAAAAAAATCCCTGCCTCATGAAGAGACAGGGATTTTTACATTTAGCAGGAATTACTTCTGGATTGTAGCTACAACGCCAGCGCCTACAGTACGTCCACCCTCACGGATAGAGAACTTAGTTCCTTCTTCTAGTGCGATTGGAGAGATTAGCTCAACATCCATTTCGATGTTGTCGCCAGGCATAACCATTTCTACACCTTCAGGAAGGTTACAAACACCAGTTACATCAGTTGTACGGAAGTAGAACTGCGGACGGTAGTTTGTGAAGAATGGAGTGTGACGTCCACCCTCTTCTTTTGAAAGAACGTATACTTCAGCTTTGAAAGTTGTGTGTGGAGTGATTGTGCCTGGTTTAGCCAATACTTGTCCACGTTGGATGTCTTCACGGGAAACTCCGCGAAGAAGTGCACCAATGTTATCGCCAGCTTCAGCATAGTCAAGCAATTTACGGAACATTTCTACACCTGTAACAGTTGTAGATTTAGCTTCTTCGTTGATACCGATGATGTCAACGTTATCGCCAACTTTAACTTGTCCACGCTCAACACGACCAGTTGCAACTGTACCACGGCCAGTGATAGAGAATACGTCCTCTACAGGCATCATGAATGGCTTGTCAGTGTCACGCGGTGGAGTTGGGATGTACTCATCAACTGCGTTCATCAATTCCATGATTTTTTCTTCGTATTCTGCATCTCCTTCAAGAGCTTTAAGAGCAGAACCTTTGATGACAGGAATGTCATCGCCAGGGAAGTCATATTCAGATAGAAGGTCGCGAACTTCCATTTCAACTAGCTCAAGAAGTTCTTCGTCGTCTACCATGTCGCATTTGTTCATGAATACTACAAGGTAAGGTACACCTACTTGACGTGAAAGAAGGATGTGCTCACGAGTTTGTGGCATTGGGCCGTCAGCAGCAGATACTACCAAGATCCCGCCGTCCATTTGTGCAGCACCAGTGATCATGTTTTTAACATAGTCAGCGTGTCCTGGGCAGTCAACGTGTGCATAGTGGCGAGTAGCAGTTTCGTACTCAACGTGAGAAGTGTTGATTGTGATACCGCGCTCTTTTTCTTCTGGTGCGTTATCGATTTGGTCGTAAGAACGAGCTTCCCCGCCTGACGCTTTAGCAAGTACTGTAGCGATTGCTGCAGTCAAAGTTGTTTTACCATGGTCAACGTGACCAATTGTACCAATATTAGCGTGTGTTTTTGAACGGTCAAATTTAGCTTTACCCATTAGAAAAGTCCTCCTCATAATTTAAGTTAATTTTTTTAACTTGCTGTGCCGGAATAATAGGGCCCTATCATTCCTGGCATACAAATTATTTATACTTGATTAAAGATCAAATTTCAATTATTGACCTTTATTTTTTTTGATGATGTCTTCAGAAAGTGATTTTGGTACTTCTTCATAGTGATCGAAGTGCATTGAGAACACACCACGGCCTTGCGTGTTAGAACGCAATGAAGTTGCATATCCAAACATTTCAGCAAGTGGAACCATTGCACGAACAACCTGTGCGTTACCACGAGCATCCATACCTTCTACGCGTCCGCGGCGTGACGTGATGTCACCCATGATATCTCCAAGGTATTCCTCAGGGATAACAACTTCAACGCGCATGATAGGCTCAAGAATTACCGGGTTAACTTTAGAGATAGCGTTTTTAAGTGCCATTGACGCAGCAACTTTAAATGCCATTTCGTTGGAGTCAACATCATGGTAAGATCCGTCGAACAATTTAGCTTTGATATCGATCAAAGGATATCCGGCGATAACACCGTTGTCTAGTGAGTCACGAAGACCCGCTTCGACTGCTGGGATGTATTCACGTGGAACAACACCACCAACGATAGCATTTTCAAACTCGAAACCTGCTCCTTCTTCGTTTGGCGCGAATTCGATCCAAACGTGTCCGAATTGTCCACGACCACCTGATTGGCGTACGAACTTACCTTCAACTTTAGCTGACTGGCGGAATGTCTCACGGTAAGATACCTGAGGCGCCCCTACGTTAGCTTCTACGTTGAATTCACGTTTCATACGGTCAACTAGGATATCAAGGTGAAGTTCACCCATACCTGCGATGATCGTTTGGCCAGTTTCCTGGTCAGTGTGAGCACGGAAAGTAGGATCTTCTTCTTGCAATTTAGCAAGGGCTTGACCCATTTTGTCTTGGTCCGCTTTTGATTTTGGTTCCACAGAAAGTGAAATAACCGGTTCTGGGAATACCATACGCTCAAGGATTACTTGCTGCTTCTCGTCACTTAAAGTATCACCAGTTGATGTATCTTTAAGGCCGATAGCCGCTGCGATATCACCGCAGTAAACTTCAGCGATCTCTTCACGGGAGTTAGCGTGCATCTGAAGGATACGTCCTACGCGCTCGCGTTTGCCTTTAGAAGAGTTTTGTACGTATGAACCTGATTTAAGCGTTCCAGAATACACACGGAAGAAAGTAAGCTTCCCAACGTATGGATCTGTCATAACTTTAAACGCCAATGCTGAGAACGGTTCGTTTTCATCTGGTCTGCGCAATACTTCTTCGTCAGAATCCGGAAGAACGCCAGTCATTGGAGGTACATCAAGTGGTGATGGCAGGTAATCAATTACTGCATCAAGCATTAATTGAACACCTTTGTTTTTGAAAGCAGTACCACAAACTACAGGGTAGAACTCAACATCCAACGTTCCTTTACGGATTGCTGCTTTAAGTTCGTCTACTGTAAGTTCTTCGCCACCAAGGTATTTTTCCATCAAGTTTTCGTCAAGCTCAGCAACAGCTTCCACTAGTTTAGTGTGCCATTCTTCAGCAAGCTCTTTATACTCTTCAGGAATATCCCCTTCAGTGATTTCAGTTCCAAGGTCGTTAGCGTAGAAGCGCGCATTCATTTCAACAAGATCGATGATCCCTGAGAATTCGTCTTCTGCACCAATCGGCAATTGGATTGGATGTGCATTCGCCTGCAAGCGGTCATGCAACGTTCCAACTGAGTAAAGGAAGTCAGCACCGATTTTATCCATTTTGTTTACGAATACAACACGTGGCACGCCATATGTTGTAGCTTGACGCCAAACTGTTTCAGTTTGCGGCTCAACACCTGATTGAGCATCAAGAACCGTTACAGCACCATCAAGTACGCGCAGTGAACGTTCAACTTCTACAGTGAAGTCTACGTGTCCAGGAGTATCGATGATGTTGACGCGGTGCTCTTTCCATGAAGCTGTTGTTGCAGCAGAAGTGATCGTGATTCCACGCTCTTGCTCTTGCTCCATCCAGTCCATTTGAGAAGCACCTTCATGCGTTTCGCCGATTTTATGGATTCGGCCTGTGTAATATAAAATACGCTCCGTAGTAGTCGTTTTACCGGCATCGATGTGGGCCATGATTCCGATATTACGTGTTTTGTCTAAGGAGAACTCTCTAGGCATGTTGTTCTTCTCCTTCCATCTCGGATTAAGATTTTAAAATCTTGTAAGATCTTACCAGCGGTAGTGAGCGAAGGCTTTGTTCGCTTCTGCCATTTTGTGAATATCTTCACGTTTCTTAACTGCTGAACCAGTGTTGTTGGCAGCATCCATGATTTCATTAGCCAAACGCTCTTCCATTGTTTTCTCTCCACGAAGACGTGAATAGTTTACAAGGTAGCGAAGGCCTAAAGTTGTACGGCGTTCAGGACGAACTTCAACCGGCACCTGGTAGTTTGCACCACCAACACGGCGAGCGCGAACTTCAAGAACTGGCATAACGTTAGCCAATGCTTGTTCGTATACTTCAATCGGATCTTTACCGCTGCGTTCTTTAACTAGTTCGAACGCTCCGTATAGGATCTTTTGTGAAGTACCTCTTTTTCCGTCAACCATCATTTTATTAATTAAGCGTGTCACCAATTTCGAATTATAAATTGGATCTGGCAACACGTCACGTTTAGCTACAGGACCTTTACGAGGCATGTATGTTCCTCCTTTCAACGAAGGTTATTCGTTAATTTAATTGATTATTTTTTTTCTTTAGGGCGTTTAGTTCCGTATTTAGAACGTCCTTGCATACGGCCGTTTACTCCAGCAGTATCAAGTGCTCCACGTACGATATGGTAACGCACACCAGGTAAATCTTTTACGCGTCCGCCGCGAAGAAGAACTACACTGTGCTCTTGAAGGTTGTGGCCTTCTCCAGGGATGTATGCATTGACCTCGATTTGGTTAGTCAAACGTACACGCGCGTATTTACGCAATGCGGAGTTTGGTTTTTTCGGTGTCATTGTACCAACACGAGTACAAACTCCACGTTTCTGAGGTGAGCTTACGTTAGTCTGAGACTTTTTGAAGCTGTTATACCCTTTGTTCAACGCTGGTGAGTCTGATTTAGAGCTTTTTGGTTTACGAGGCTTGTTAACTAATTGGTTAATTGTAGGCATCGATTTTTTCCTCCTCTCAAAAGGTGTTCTAATACCACATATCCAGGTGGTTCATTTTTGGGTAAAAAACAAAGTCTTTGTGTTTTCTACACAAAAACTGGTATCCAGTAATTGCTTCAGCAGCTGCAGAGGATAACTTTCTGCCTAGCCAAGCTTTGATCTTGGGTGAATCCGTTTGACCTGACCTTATCATTGATGTCCGGACGATCATGATGGGTCATCCAAGCGTTCCACTTATATATTCTTGGACAATGCCACTTTAAACGCTATTACTGTTGCTTAGTACCGAAGATAATTCGCGTTTCTTGCCAATTTTCAAGGTATTTGCGTACCAATAAAATGAAAGATCGCTAATCATCAACCTTCAACATAATATCACCCTGTGAATTTCATGTCAACTAAATTCATAAAAAATCCCGGGGAGCCCGTTAGCACTCCCCGAAATCTGTTCACTTTACTTACGATTCAGAACCGACGATTTCTTCCGTTGGCGCTTTCTCGCTTTGAGCGATTTTAATCTGACGGTAACGCTGCATTCCAGTACCAGCTGGAACAAGTTTACCGATGATGACATTCTCTTTCAAGCCGAGTAGTTCATCGCGTTTCCCTTTGATTGCGGCATCTGTTAAGACGCGCGTTGTTTCCTGGAACGATGCAGCTGAAAGGAATGATTCTGTTTCAAGTGAAGCTTTAGTGATCCCGAGGATGACCGGACGGCTGGTTGCCGGAAGGTTGCCTTCAAGAACAGCTTTTACATTCGCTTCTGTGAATTGGTGGATATCCAATAGTGAACCTGGCAATAATTCTGTATCGCCGGCTTCAATTACACGGACTTTACGGAACATCTGGCGAACCATGACTTCCACGTGTTTGTCGCCGATTTCAACACCCTGCATACGGTAAACTTTTTGAACTTCCTTCAATAGATAAACTTGAACAGCTTGTACATCTTTAACTTGCAATAATTGTTTCGGATCAATTGAACCATCTGTCAATACCTGGCCGCGAACGATGACATCATCCGCCTGCACTTTAAGGCGCGCATTGTATGGAGCCAAATATTTACGTGTTTCAACGTCACCTTGAATCGTGATTTCTTTTTGGCCTTCGCGAATTTCATCGATTTCAGTAACCGTACCTGTAATTTCAGAAATCACTGCCTGGCCTTTCGGATTTCTTGATTCGAAAATTTCCTGGATACGCGGAAGACCTTGCGTGATATCGTCTCCTGCTACACCGCCTGTGTGGAATGTACGCATCGTAAGCTGCGTTCCTGGTTCCCCGATTGACTGGGCTGCAATAATACCAACTGCTTCGCCCACTTCAACTTCGTCACCAGTCGCAAGGTTCGTGCCGTAACATTTTTTGCAGACGCCGTGTTTCGTGTTACAAGTGAATGCTGAACGGATCGTCACTTCTTTGATGCCCGCTTCAACAATGAGGCGAGTCAAATCTTGTGTGATCAATTCGTCTTTCGCGACAATCACTTCTTTTGTTTCAGGATGGCGAATTGTTTTCTTAGCATGGCGTCCAACGATACGCTCTTCCAACTCTTCGATTACTTCCGTACCTTCCATCAACGCTCCAACCAACAGGCCGCGGTCAGTGCCACAGTCATTTTCACGGACAATCGCATCTTGTGCAACGTCTACGAGACGACGGGTCAAGTAACCTGAATCGGCAGTTTTCAGTGCTGTATCGGCAAGACCTTTACGTGCACCGTGAGTTGAGATGAAGTATTCCAATACCGTTAAACCTTCACGGAATGAAGATTTGATCGGCAGTTCAATGATGCGTCCTGCCGGGTTGGCCATGAGTCCGCGCATACCAGCTAATTGTGTAAAGTTGGATGCGTTACCACGGGCACCGGAGTCACTCATCATAAAGATCGGGTTCATATTGTCGAGGGATGCCATCAATTTTTCCTGGATAACATCTTTCGCGCTGCTCCAGAAAGAAATGACGCGTGCATAGCGTTCCTCTTCAGTGATTAAACCACGACGGAATTGTTTCATGACTTTATCTACATTGTCTTGAGCTTCAACAAGAATTTCCCCTTTATCCGGAAGAACGACGATATCAGAAATACCAACCGTAATACCAGCTTGAGTGGAATATTTGAATCCAAGGCTCTTCATGCGGTCAAGCATTCTTGAAGTTTCCGTAATATGGAAACGTTTAAATACTTCAGCGATGATTTCACCAAGAATTTTCTTCTTGAATGGCGTTACAAGTTCAGCCTCTTCAATGTGCTTCCGAATATCTGTCGTTGTTGAGACAAAATATTTGGCTGGCGTCTCAACTTGCAAGTTATAATCTGTCGGTTCGTTGATATAAGGGAACGACTTCGGCAGAATTTCATTGAAAATGATCTTGCCGACAGTTGTCAGCAATAACATTTTGTTTTGTTCAGCTGTAAAAGTCGGGTTGTTTACAGAAGCTGCCTTGATTGCAATACGGGTATGCAAATGAACATGGCCAGTCTGATAAGCGACTAAAACTTCTTCAGGTCCAGAGAACGTAGCTCCTTCGCCGGTTGCGCCTTTGCGCTCCAACGTAAGGTAATAGTTCCCCAAAACCATATCCTGTGAAGGAGTAACAACTGGTTTTCCGTCTTTCGGGTTCAAAATGTTCTGAGCTGCCAACATCAACAATCTTGCTTCAGCTTGAGCTTCAGATGAAAGCGGAACGTGGACAGCCATTTGGTCACCATCAAAATCGGCGTTGTATGCTGTACATACCAATGGGTGAAGGCGAATTGCTTTACCTTCGACCAACGTCGGTTCGAAAGCCTGGATGCCAAGTCTGTGAAGTGTCGGTGCCCGGTTCAATAGAACCGGATGCTCCTTGATGACATCTTCCAGTACATCCCAAACTTCAGAATGAAGACGTTCGATTTTGCGTTTTGCGCTCTTAATATTATGGGCAAGTCCGCGTTCAACAAGCTCTTTCATAACGAAAGGCTTGAACAACTCGATCGCCATCCCTTTCGGCAAACCACATTGATACATTTTCAAGTTCGGTCCGACAACAATAACGGAACGGCCTGAATAATCGACACGTTTACCAAGAAGGTTTTGACGGAAACGGCCTTGTTTCCCTTTAAGCATATGAGAAAGAGATTTCAATGGACGGTTACCCGGTCCTGTTACAGGACGGCCGCGTCGGCCATTATCAATCAGCGCATCTACAGCTTCCTGAAGCATGCGTTTCTCGTTTTGAACAATGATGCTTGGCGCGCCTAAATCCAATAGGCGTTTCAAACGGTTGTTCCGGTTGATTACACGACGGTAAAGATCGTTCAAGTCAGAAGTGGCGAAACGGCCGCCATCCAATTGAACCATCGGACGAAGCTCCGGCGGAATTACAGGCAGAACATCAAGAATCATCCAATCCGGGTTGTTGCCTGAATTACGGAATGATTCCACAACTTCAAGGCGTTTGATCGCACGTGTGCGGCGTTGCCCTTGAGCTGTTTTCAATTCTTCTTTCAATGAATCCGTTTCACGCTCAAGATCGATTTCCTGAAGAAGTCGCTTGATCGCTTCGGCTCCCATTGCAGCCTGGAATTTCTTACCGAATTTGTCACGGTAAGCGCGGTATTCTTTTTCAGACAGCAATTGTTTCTTTTCAAGCGGTGTATCCGCAGGATCGATAACAACATATGAAGCGAAGTAAATAACTTCTTCCAATGAACGCGGTGACATATCAAGGATAAGTCCCATGCGGCTTGGAATGCCTTTGAAATACCAGATATGTGAAACTGGCGCAGCTAATTCGATGTGCCCCATGCGTTCGCGGCGGACTTTCGAACGCGTGACTTCTACGCCACAGCGATCACAGACAACACCTTTATAACGAACGCGCTTGTATTTTCCGCAATGGCATTCCCAGTCTTTTGTAGGACCGAAAATACGTTCACAGAACAAACCGTCTTTTTCCGGTTTTAAAGTACGATAGTTAATTGTTTCTGGCTTTTTGACTTCTCCATAAGACCATGAGCGAATTTTATCGGGTGAAGCTAATCCGATTTTCATGTACTCAAAATTGTTCACATCTATCAAGGAGCCTACCTCCCTTTTGTCTCGAGTTTCTATACGGCTCTTCCTCGTTAATGACCAAGTGAATGGATGCGGGGCAGTGCTGGACTGCCCTTCTCCAATTATTTATCAATCAACTGTTCCAATCGGTGTTTCCTGATCTGCAATCGGCAGGATGTTCAAAGAATCAGCGGGTTGAAGATCTTCCTCTTCATCCAAATCGCGCAACTCGATTTCCTCGTCATCGATTGTCAGCATTTTAACATCCATACCAAGACTTTGAAGTTCTTTTATCAATACTTTGAATGATTCCGGCACACTAGGCTCCGGAACACTTTCGCCTTTGACAATTGCTTCATACGTTTTAACACGTCCGACTACATCATCCGACTTGACAGTCAAAATTTCCTGCAGCGTATGTGCGGCACCGTATGCTTCAAGCGCCCAAACTTCCATCTCACCGAAACGCTGTCCGCCGAATTGTGCTTTACCACCAAGCGGCTGCTGGGTAACGAGTGAATATGGTCCAGTTGAACGGGCATGGAGCTTATCGTCAACCATGTGCGCCAGTTTGATCATATACATGATTCCGACAGATACACGGTTATCGAAGGCTTCACCTGAACGGCCATCATAAAGGATGGTTTTTCCGTCTCTCGGCATGCCTGCTTCTTCCATTGTTTCCAGAACATCTTCTTCATTCGCTCCATCAAATACCGATGAAGCCATATGAATGCCAAGTGAACGGGAAGCCATTCCCAAGTGAAGTTCCAGTACTTGCCCGATGTTCATACGGGAAGGAACGCCAAGCGGGTTCAACATGATGTCGACAGGAGTGCCATCCGGCATGAACGGCATATCTTCTTCCGGAAGGATCCGGGAGATAACACCTTTGTTACCGTGGCGTCCGGCCATTTTATCACCAACAGAAATCTTACGTTTCTGCACGATATAAGCACGGACCAATTGGTTAACGCCTGGCGGCAGCTCATCGCCGTCTTCACGGTTGAAGATTTTAACATCCAATACAATACCGCCGGCGCCGTGTGGCACACGCAGCGATGTATCACGGACTTCGCGAGCTTTTTCACCGAAAATGGCGTGAAGCAAGCGTTCTTCCGCAGTCAATTCCGTTACGCCTTTAGGCGTTACTTTACCGACAAGGATGTCGCCATCTTTAACTTCTGCCCCGACACGGATGATTCCACGGTCATCAAGGTTGCGAAGTGCATCTTCACCGACGTTTGGAATATCACGTGTAATTTCTTCAGGTCCCAATTTCGTGTCACGGGAATCTGATTCGTATTCTTCAATATGAACAGAAGTATAAACGTCATCTTTAACAAGACGTTCACTCATGATGATCGCATCTTCATAGTTGAAGCCATCCCATGTCATGAATGCTACCAGGACATTTCGGCCCAATGCCATTTCGCCGCGTTCCATTGAAGGTCCATCAGCCAGGATATCGCGTTTTGAAACACGGTCTCCGACTTTGACGATCGGACGCTGGTTATAGCTTGTACCTTGGTTTGAACGGATGAATTTCTGCAAACGATAAGTGTCTGTATCGCCTTTGACTTCATTGCCGTCAACTTCTTCTATGCGGCGCACGCGGATTTCTTTCGCTTCCACGTACTCGACGATTCCGTCGTTTTTGGCAATGACTGCTGCCCCTGAATCTCTTGCTGCAAGGTGTTCCATTCCAGTACCTACAAAAGGAGCTTCCGGATTTAACAACGGAACAGCCTGACGCTGCATGTTCGCACCCATAAGGGCACGGTTGGAGTCATCGTTTTCAAGAAACGGGATACAAGCAGTCGCAACAGAAACGACCTGTTTCGGCGAAACGTCCATGTAATCGACGCTGCTGCGTTTGTAAAGCGTGTTTTCACCGCGGAAACGGGCCACTACTTCTTCTTCGACAAATGAACCATCCGGATTCAAGACTGAGTTCGCCTGTGCCACTACGTAATTATCCTCTTCATCAGCTGTCAGATAATCGATTTGACCTGTCACAAGACCAGTTTCAGGATCAACGCGGCGGTAAGGTGTTTCAATAAATCCGAATTTATTCACTTTCGCGAATGTGGAAAGTGTATTGATCAATCCGATGTTCGGTCCCTCAGGAGTTTCAATCGGACACATGCGGCCATAATGCGAGTAATGGACGTCACGCACTTCAAAACCGGCACGTTCACGCGTTAAACCACCGGGCCCAAGCGCTGACAGACGGCGTTTGTGCGTCAATTCAGCAAGCGGGTTCGTTTGGTCCATGAACTGCGATAATTGCGAACTGCCGAAGAACTCTTTAATTGATGCAATAACCGGACGGATGTTGATCAATTGCTGAGGTACGATCGCTTGTGTATCGTTGATGGACATACGCTCACGCACAACGCGTTCCATACGGGATAAACCGATGCGGAACTGGTTTTGCAAAAGCTCTCCGACTGAACGGAGACGACGGTTGCCAAGGTGATCGATATCGTCAGTGTTTCCAACTCCGTATAAAAGGTTAAAGAAGTAACTGATGGAAGAAATGATATCGGCAGGAGTTACATGCTTGATCTTATCTTCTATATAAGCATTGCTTATAACAGTAATCTCTTTTTGCTCTTCGTCATTCGGAGCATAAATCTTAACAGCCTGCAATGTCACGTCGCCTTCTAAAACTCCGCCTACTTGAGTGACAGTATGGAAGCCCACACCACTTTCAAGATTCGGGATGATTTTATCAAGGACGCGGCGATCGATGACTGTACCAGCTTCTACAAGAATTTCCCCTGTTTCAGGATCAACCAGCGTTTCGGCAATAGTTTGATTGAAAAGGCGGTTCTTGATGTGAAGCTTCTTGTTCATTTTATAACGGCCTACATTGGCCAAGTCATAGCGTTTTGGGTCGAAGAAGCGTGAATACAATAAGCTCTTTGCACTTTCGACTGTCGGTGGTTCACCCGGGCGCAGACGCTCGTAAATTTCCAGAAGCGCTTTTTCAGTGCTTTCTGTATTATCTTTTTCAAGCGTATTGCGTAAGTATTCGTTATCGCCAAGCAAATCGATGATTTCCTGGTCGGAACCGAATCCAAGCGCTCTCAATAGCACCGTTACAGGAAGTTTTCGTGTGCGGTCGATTCTGACATACACAACATCTTTCGCATCTGTTTCGTATTCAAGCCAGGCACCACGGTTTGGAATGACAGTTGCGCCAAATCCTTTTTTACCGTTTTTATCTGTCTTGTCATGGAAATAGACGCTTGGTGAACGAACAAGCTGTGAAACGATGACGCGTTCAGCGCCGTTGATGACGAAAGTGCCGGTTTCTGTCATCAATGGGAAATCTCCCATGAAAACATCCTGCTCTTTCACTTCATCCGTTTCTTTGTTATGAAGACGCACTTTAACACGCAGTGGAGCCGCGTAAGTAACATCGCGTTCTTTTGATTCGTCTACTGGATACTTCGGTTCTGCAAGACTGTAATCAACAAACTCGAGCGACAGATTTCCTGTGAAATCTTCAATCGGCGAAATATCGCGGAACATTTCGCGCAGCCCTTCTTCAAGGAACCACTCATAAGATGATGATTGAATTTCAATCAGGTTCGGAAGATCCAGCACTTCACTGATTCTCGAAAAACTTCTGCGTTGACGATGTTGACCGTACTGAACTAGTTGACCTACCAACTTATTCACCCCTCAATAAAACGATTATAGGTCTTTGCGATTTCTACAAAATGGTGTATGATATCGAAAAGACAAAAAGAAAACGAGACCAATAAATCAGCTCATTTTCGGTTAACACGTGATTGGTACTGTCGCCATGCTCTGCCCGAAAAAGGGCAAACGACCTCAAAATAATAAATTTTGCATTTCATTATAATATCATAGGGATTTTGTCAAGTCAAACTTTTCTGGCCTCAAAAATGAAGTATCCCTTCTTCTTTTCCGCCACTCGGCAATTGCCGAAAAGTTCTTCCAATTTTTCCTGCGTCGAAGGAGCTCCCTGCTTTTTCTGGATTACCACCCATAATGATCCACCAGGCGCAACTTTACTCCATGCTTCTTCGTAAAATCTGAAAACCGTTTCCTTACCGGCGCGGATCGGAGGATTCGTCAATATTGCCGAAAACCCTTCTTCTTCAACTGCAGAAAGTCCATCACTTTCATAGATTTCTACATTTTCAACATTATTTTTCGTTGCATTTTTCTTGGCCAGTTCGATGGCGCGTGTATTGACGTCCACCATATGAACTTGTTTCCGGGGAAAAGATTTTGCGATGGCAATTCCAATCGGCCCATAACCGCAGCCGACATCCAGCACCGGCCCTTCTACAGCAGAATCTTCGAATGTGTCAATCAAGACCCGTGAACCGAAATCCACTTCGTTTTTGCTGAATACACCCGAATCCGTCTGGAAATGAAATTTTTCGCCTCGCAGGGTAAAATCCCATTCTTGGGGTTTGCTTGTCGTTTGAGGATTTTTGGAATAATAATGCTGTGACATAAAAAGCCCTCCTTACATTAATCAACCAGCGGCACGAAGTTAAATTTAAAATGAAGAAAAAGCTCGTCGGTTTACACTGACGAGCTTTTTCTGTATTACTATTAAGATTCAGAAATTATTTAACTTCTACTGAAGCGCCAACTTCTTCAAGTTTGCCTTTGATTTCTTCTGCATCTTCTTTAGAAACGCCTTCTTTAAGAGCTTTAGGAGCTTCGTCAACTAGTGCTTTAGCTTCTTTCAAGCCTAGGCCAGTAACTTCGCGTACTGCTTTGATAACTTTGATTTTTTGATCTCCTGCAGAAGCAAGGATTACATCAAATTCAGTTTGCTCTTCAGCAGCAGCAGCGCCGCCGCCAGCTGCAGCAGCTACAGGAGCAGCAGCAGTTACGCCGAATTCTTCTTCGATTGCTTTAACAAGGTCGTTAAGTTGTAGAACTGTCATTTCTTTGATTGCGTCTAAGATTTGTTCTTGTGTCATTATTAGTTCCTCCTGTGATAGGTAATTTTTTTGTATTGCTAGGCAGCTAACTGATTAAGCGCCTTGTTCTTGTTCTTCTTTTTGGTCTGCAACTGCTTTTGTTGTAGCAGCAAAGTTGCGGACTGGAGCTTGAAGTACGCTGAGTAGCATAGACAATAGACCTTCGCGTGATGGAAGTTCTGCCAATGCTTTAATATCTTCCGCAGAAGATACAACACCTTCGATAACGCCCGCTTTAATTTCAAGCGCTTCGTTCTTTTTCGCGAAATCGTTGATGATTCTCGCTGGCGCTACGACATCTTCGTTAGAAAACGCGATAGCGTTAGGACCTGTAAAGTGTTCGTTGATCGCTTCAAGACCATGCATTTCAGTAGCACGGCGAGTCATTGAGTTTTTGTAGACTTTGAACTCAACGCCTGCTTCACGAAGCTGTTTACGAAGTTCTGTTAATTGTGCAACGTTCAATCCGCGGTAATCAACGACTACTACAGAAGCTGCAGAGCCGAATTTATCAGCGATTGTTTGCACGACAACTTTTTTCGTTTCAACTGCTTTTGTCATTTTGGCACCTCCCATAGATTTTCCATTCATACCGTTTCCATAAGAAAAGCCTCTGGTCCATTACAGACACAGAGGCATAAAGTCAGCATCAAAAAGATGTTTACTGAATTCATTGTCCTCGGCAGGGATAATTTAAGCGACTGGCGCCCCTGCTGTCTGCGGTACAAACGTATATTTCACAACTCCGCTATTATAGCCGAGATATTGTGTAATGTCAACAAATTATTTAACGACAACTTTCGTCGGGTCAACTTTTACAGCAGGTCCCATTGTAGTTGTTACGTTAAGTGATTTAATGTAAGTTCCTTTAGCAGTAGCCGGTTTAGCTTTAACTACTACATCGTAGATCGCTTCCAAGTTTTCAGCAAGTTTGCTGTCATCGAAAGAAACTTTTCCGATTGGCGCGTGGATGATACCTGTTTTGTCTGCACGGTATTCCACTTTACCAGCTTTGATTTCCTGAACAGCTTTAGCTACATCAAATGTAACAGTTCCTGTTTTCGGGTTTGGCATCAAGCCTTTTGGTCCCAATACGCGGCCGATTTTACCAACTTCACCCATCATGTCAGGTGTTGCTACGATCACGTCGAAGTCAAACCATCCTTGTTGGATTTTTTGGATATATTCAGCATCGCCTACGAAATCAGCGCCAGCTGCTTCAGCTTCTTTCAGCTTGTCGCCTTTAGCGAATACCAATACGCTTTGAGTTTTACCAGTACCGTTTGGAAGCACAACTGCTCCGCGGATCTGCTGGTCGTTCTTGCGCGTATCGATTCCAAGACGGAAAGCCACTTCAACTGTTGCATCGAAGTTTACTGTGCTTGCTTTTTTCGCAAGTTCAATCGCTTCTTTTGCCTCATAAAGGTTAGTACGGTCGATCAATTTTGCTGCTTCGCGCAGCTTTTTGCCTGTTTTAGCCATTTTACTTGTCCTCCTTGTTGTGGTCTAGCGGTTTTAAACCTCCCACGATTAAAGGCTGCGCAGCTCTTTACGAACTTGCGCAACCCGTCCAAAAACAACTGCTGGATTAGTCTTCGATAGTAATGCCCATGCTGCGAGCAGTACCTTCAACCATCAACATTGCAGCTTCAACTGAAGCGGCATTTAGATCTGGCATTTTAGTTTCTGCGATTTCGCGAACTTGATCGCGTTTAACAGTCGCTACTTTGTTGCGGTTCGGTTCGCCTGAACCTGATTCAATACCAGCCGCTTTTTTCAAAAGAACAGCAGCGGGTGGAGTTTTCGTAATGAATGTAAATGAACGGTCTTCAAATACCGAAATCTCAACTGGAATGATCAGTCCTGCTTGTTCAGCAGTACGTGCGTTGAACTCTTTACAGAAGCCCATGATGTTAACACCTGCTTGACCTAGTGCAGGTCCAACCGGTGGAGCTGGGTTTGCTTTTGCTGCAGGAATCTGCAATTTTACAACTTTAATCACTTTTTTAGCCACGAAACACACCTCCTTAAGTCCGTGATGTGGTAATAGGGTTTCCCCTCCCACTCAATATCTGTCTGTCAACTATGTTGATAGAATTAGCTAAATTGTACAGATTGTCCTATGACAGTCTGACCTATGAAATAATACCACTTCCGCTCCGGAATAGCAAGCGGCTTTTATATTTTCTGGACTTGCTCGAAATCAAGCTCCATTTTCGTCTCACGGCCGAAGATATCAATAGAAACTTTCACCTTGCCTTTAGTCTCATCGATTTCTTCCACTTTGCCCTGGAAGTTCGCGAATGGCCCTTCCATGACTTCGACGATATCAGCAACCGCAAAGTTGATGTCGACACGGCGTTCTGTCATGCCCATCTGCTTCAGGATGAAATCGACTTCTTCATCAAGCAGCGGCGTAGGCTTGGCTCCGCCACCTGAAGAACCGATGAATCCGGTCACTCCCGGCGTATTGCGGACAACATACCAGGATTCGTCTGTCATGATCAATTCGACCAGAACATATCCCGGGAAAGTTTTGCGCATTACTGTGCGTTTTTTGCCGTCTTTAAAATCAGTTTCCTGCTCTTCAGGAATGATGACGCGAAAAATCTTATCCTGCATGCCCATTGTTTCGACACGCTTTTCCAAATTGGCTTTGACTTTATTTTCATAACCGGAATATGTGTGGACTACATACCAATTCTTTTCCATAATCGCACGGACTGAACGTCCATCCCTCCTTTTTTCCAAATGAAAAAACCCGTTCTCGTAGAATGACGGGCTATTTTTTATGCATTATTCTTGTTGCGCGCTTCTTCTGTTACAGCGCTAAGAACCAACGGAATAATTCCGAGATGCCTGTATCGACCAATGCGAAGAAAAGTGCCATGAAGATAACTGTGGAAAGAACGACGATCGTATAGCGTGTCAATTCCTTGCGTTTAGGCCAACTTACTTTTCTCATTTCCGAAACGACGTTTTTAAAGAAATCGCCAATGTTACCCATTGTTCAAAAACCTCCGAAGTTTAAAAATCACTCTATATCGTTCGGCATTCACTTAAATTCATAACGTTTGTTTATGCACGGTATGCCCATTGCAATGAGCACAGAATTTATTAAGTTCCAAACGTGTGCTGGATTCCGCTTTCGCAGGAACCGTATAATTGCGGGATGCACATTTCGAGCAGCTTAAAACGATTTTTTTAGCCATTTTCCTCACCCTATTCGAGTTTGCAGCTTTTTCAAGGTTATCACCTTAAAACTTCCATGTCAACAGCACATCAGGAGGTGCGGGTTTCATCTTTTTGCAGATGCCGCTCCAGTTTCCGTTTGACCCGCTGCAGCGCGTTGTCGATCGATTTGACATGGCGCTCCAATTTTTCTGATATTTCCTGGTAGGTCTGGCCGTCGAGATACAATGCCAGCACTTCGCGCTCCAGTTCACTGAGCACTTCACCCATTTTTTCTTCCATATACATGAATTCTTCATTATTGATCATCAATTGCTGTGGGTCGTCCACTCCGTTATCAGTGAGCACGTCCATCAGCGTACGGTCGGATTCCTCGTCATAGATCGGCTTGTCCAAAGATACATAGGAATTCAGCGGAATATGCTTCTGGCGTGTGGCAGTCTTGATGGCGGTGATGATTTGCCGGATGATGCACAATTCCGCAAACGCCCTGAAAGAAGACAGTTTATCACTGCGGAAATCACGTATGGCTTTATACAGGCCAATCATGCCTTCCTGGATAATGTCCTCTTTGTCAGCTCCGATCAGGAAATAAGAACGGGCTTTCATCCGAACGAAATGCCGAAATTTATTGATCAGAAAATCCAGTGCTTCGGTATTTCCGTCGTGGACCAAACTGACAAGTTCCTCATCTGTCATTTCCATAAATCGCCGGGCTTGAACTTGTTCCTGATTTCCCACGGTTATCCCTCCGGTCGCGCGAACCTCGATATCATCAGTATACAGGAACTAAAAATTGAGCGTCAACCTATCATTTCATTCCACGGCGCCATTTTTCAAATATTTCTGCAATTTCAGTCGGTAAGGCAATTTTCGATATTGCCTGCTGCCGTTGTATTTCTTTCACTTTTTCGGAAATCTTTTTTTGAATCTCTTCTACTTCGATTTCCAATTCCCTGGCGGAGATCCGCAATGCGCCTTTGGCGAAGATCACCCATTGTTCGGTGGAATCCGAAGTGGCCACATAAACCTGGTCCCGGCGATTATTCAAGCTGACCGCCAGCTTCTCTATCCGTTCATCTGCAGTTTCACTCTCTTTAGTGAAGATGACTTCAACGTCCGAAGTGAGATTTCGCGCTTCGATTCCCGGAACAAGGTGCGCATCGAATACAATGATGACCCGCCACCCTTTATAGCCGCGGTACTCCGCCATCCTTTCGATCAGCCGGTCTCTGGCGGAGGCCAGCTTATCTTTCTTTAATTCCCTTAGTTCCACCCAGTCTCCAATGATATTATAGCCATCAACCAGCAGAATATTCATATCGCTTAACCCAGCGGATTGCGCTTCCGGTAGACTTCGTACATGAGCAGGCTCGCTGCTACGGAAGCATTCAGGGAAGTTACATGGCCGACCATCGGCAGCTGGTAAAGGAAATCGCATTTCTCGCGCAGAATCCGGCTCATCCCTTTGCCTTCACTGCCGATAATGACCGCAAGCGGCAATGAAGCATCCATCTTCCGGTAATCCACCGATTCTTTCGCGTCCGTTCCGGCAATCCAGACGTTGCGCTTTTTCAGCTCATCCACAATCTGCGAAAGATTATTGACTCTCACGACCGGAATATGTTCGATGGCACCTGTGGAGGCCTTCGCCACCACTGCCGTCAAACCGACTGCCCGGCGTTTCGGGATTATCAATCCGTGGGCACCGACCGCATCCGCCGTCCGCATGATCGATCCCAAGTTATGCGGATCTTCCAACTCATCAAGAATCAGAAAGAACGGATCTTCCGAACGTGACTCCGCCACTTTGAATAAATCATCCAGCTCCGCGTAATTATAAGCAGCAACCGCCGCAGCTATCCCCTGATGGTTCGAATCAGTCAGACCGTCGATTTTTTTCTTCGGCACAAACTGGACGATGACTTTCTTTTCTTTCGCCAATTGCAGAAGTTCGGCTATCCCTTTTTTCTGGACACCTTCAGCAATCCAGATTTTATTGATATCCCGGTCCGCCCGCAAAGCTTCAAGCACCGGGTTTTTACCGCCAATGATTTCCGGTTCCAATTCCTCCGTCATTTGATCACTCCTCTCAGCTCTTCTATTATATTAATGGCATAAGCAATGATTTCGCTTACCCGCTCCGTATGGCCTTTTAAATAATTCCAACCCAGCACAGCTTCAAAAGCCGTACTGAAATTATAAGTCTGGACGTCGGTGTTTCTCGGCACTGAACCGGACTTGGCGTTGCGGCCTCGGCGCATGACTGCCAGTTCCTGTTCTGACAGAAATTCTTCTTCCGTCAGGCGCTTCAGTACAACAGCCTGCGCTTTCGCTGACACGAAAGTCGTCGACATCCGGTGCAGCGTATTCGGTTTCACCCGGCCCGAGCGGAGCAGATGCTCGCGCACCGCCTGCTCATAGACCGCATCTCCCATATAGGCGAGTGCAAGGGCGTTCAATTGATCGACATCCTGATTGCGTAATACTTCCAAGCCCTTACCCCCTCTTCCAACGTGTGCCTTGGGCCGTATCTTCCAGGATGATGTTCTTTTCCTTGAATAAATCACGGATTTCATCGGCACGGGCGAAGTCGCGATTTTTGCGTGCTTCGATCCGCTCCAGGAGTAAAGCCTCGACTTCAGCATCCAGTAACTCCTCTTCCTGTTTGAACGGCAGCCCCAGCACACCGGCCAATTCATCAAATACCGACAGGAAGGTCTTCATCACTTCGGAGGAAGTCTGTTTTTCCAAGAGGTACGTATTTGCCAGACGGGACAGATCGAACAGCTTTGAAATGCCATGCGCCGTGTTGAAATCGTCATCCATCGTTTCAATGAATTCTTTTTTGATCGCTTCGATTTTTGCCAGCCAGATATCGGAATGGTCGCCAAGCTCAGCGGACACGCTCAAGCGGTGCTTCAAATTCGAATAGGAAGTGCGCAGACGTTCCAGTCCAGCCACTGCATCTTCCACCAATTGCTGCGAATAATTGATCGGATGGCGGTAATGCACCGACAGCATGAAGAAACGAAGAACCTGCGGATCCATTTCCTTCAAGATATCATTCACCAACACGAAGTTATTCAATGACTTCGACATTTTTTCATTGTCAATATTGATATAGCCATTATGCATCCAGTAACGGGCAAACGGTTTTCCTGTATAAGCTTCCGACTGCGCAATCTCATTTTCATGGTGCGGGAATGTCAGATCCTGGCCGCCTGCGTGGATATCGATTGTATCTCCCAAATGTTCGCGCGCCATCACCGAGCACTCGATGTGCCAGCCCGGACGCCCTTCGCCCCATGGGCTGTCCCATGAGATTTCATTCGGCTTGGCCGCTTTCCATAACACAAAGTCCAGCTCATCTTCTTTTTTATCGCCGGTTTCGATGCGCGCTCCGACTTTCAGTTCATCAACCGATTGATGCGACAGCTTGCCGTAGCCTTCGAATTTACGGGTACGGTAATAAACATCCCCCTGTGATTCATAAGCAAAGCCTTTCTCAATCAACGCTTCGATAAATTCGATGATCTGCTCCATATGCTCGGTCACACGCGGATGCGCATCAGCTTTTGCACAGCCAAGCGCTTCCGTATTATCAAAGTAGGCTTTGATGAATCGTTCAGCAATTTCCGGAACAGTCTCTCCGAGTTCATTGGCTGCCTTGATCAATTTATCGTCGACATCCGTGAAGTTCGAAATATAGTGTACATCATACCCGCGGTACTCGAGGTAACGGCGAACCGTATCATAAACGATGACGGGGCGTGCATTGCCGATGTGGATGTAATTATAGACAGTAGGTCCGCAAACATACATTTTTACTTTGCCCTCTTCGAGCGGCACAAAAGGTTCTTTTGTTCGAGACAATGAGTTGAAGATTTGAATGGTCATTCGGCATTCCCCTCTTTCTTACTTGCTTGTTTTAATAATTCCACTTCACGCCGGAGCTCGGCGATTTTCATTTCCATCGAATTGCAGATATCGGCAACCGGGTCTGGCATATCCTGATGGTTGAGGTCTTGCTTGACCCGCACTCCATCCTGTATGACCACTTTTCCCGGTATCCCGACCACTGTAGAATTCGGCGGCACCGTTTTCAACACGACAGAACCGGCTCCGACCTTCGAACCCTCACCTATCGTTATAGATCCAAGAACTTTGGCCCCCGTTGCCACCAGCACATTATCTTCCAGCGTCGGGTGGCGCTTTCCGTTCTCTTTCCCTGTCCCCCCGAGGGTGACGCCCTGGAATATCGTTACATTGTCGCCGATGATACACGTTTCCCCGATGACGACGCCCATCCCGTGGTCGATAAAGAACCGGCGGCCGATCACTGCTCCCGGATGGATTTCGATACCTGTGAAAAAGCGGCTGACCTGCGAAATGACGCGCGCGAGGAAAAACAATTTATTCTTGAAGAAGAAATGTGCCAGCCGGTGCGCCCAGATGGCATGCAAACCGGAATATGTGAGGATCACTTCCAGAAAGCTTCTGGCAGCGGGGTCCTGCTCGAATACCACATCCACATCTTCTTTAAATGCTTTGAACATCCCTTTCAACTCCTTTTACTGCAAAATAAAAAGCGCCCCTGTCAATAAATTGACAGAGACGCATGCTTGCGCGGTTCCACTCTGATTAAAAAGGGCTCACCCTTTTTCTCTCGGCACCTTTAACGCAGGTGAAACGTCTGGTCTACTCGATTCGACTCAGCACTCGGAGAGGCATTTCCATGCGGCAGCGGCTCGGATCACTTTCAGCCGGCGGTGATCTTCTCTGGAGAGCGTGCTGCATGTACTTCTTCTCGTCAACGATTTTCTGATAGTAAATTCATTTTACATCATTGCTTCTATAAGTCAATCTTATGCACTTGCGTATTGAGCTACCCGTGCAATCGTCTTATCTTTGCCTAACAATGCAATCGCATCCGGCAATTCAGGTCCATGCGTTTGGCCAGTCGTAACGACACGGATCGGCATAAAAAGGTTTTTCCCTTTATGTCCTGTCGCTTTTTGCACCGCCTTGATCGCCGCTTTGATTTCAGCCGGTTCAAATGCTTCCAGTGATTCAAGCTGCTCTTTGAAGGAAGCCATAACTTCCGGCACCTGTTCGCCTGCAAGAACTTCTTTTTCTTCGTCGCCGTAATGAAGGTCATCCGAGAAGAATTGTTCAGACAGCTCCGTGATTTCCGCTCCGAAACTCAATTGGTCGTGGTACAAAGCGACAAGGCGCTGTGCCCAGCCCTGCTGTTCCGCGTCCATCGTTTCCGGTAATTTGCCCGCTTTCTGCAAATGCGGCACTGCAAGTTCAACCACTTCTTCAAGCGGCATCTGTTTGATGTATTGGTTGTTCATCCAAGTCAATTTCTGCTTATCGAACATAGAAGGTGATTTCGACAACCGGTTGGCGTCAAAGATTTTGATCAACTCTTCTTTCGAGAAGATCTCTTCTTCCCCTTCAGGCGACCAGCCAAGCAATGCGAAGAAATTGAAGAGCGCTTCCGGAATGTAGCCGAGTTCTCTGTATTGAGAGATGAATTGAATAATCGACTCATCACGCTTCGACAGTTTCTTGCGGTCTTCATTGATGATCAGCGTCATATGGCCGTAAGTCGGATGCTCCCAGCCGAATGCATCATAAATCATCTGCTGGCGCGGCGTGTTCGATAAATGCTCTTCCCCACGGAACACATGCGTAATCTTCATCAAATGGTCATCGATGACCACAGCGAAATTATACGTAGGGATTCCGTTTGTCTTCACCATCACCCAATCACCGACATCTTTTGATTCGAATGAAATCGGTCCACGCACCAAGTCGTCAAACTTATACGTAACGTCAGCCGGCACTTTCGCACGGATGGTATAGGATTTCCCTGCATTTTCCCGCTCTTTTACATCTGCAGTAGTCAAGTTACGGCAAGTTCCGCTGTATTGTGGCGCAGCGATGCCGGCCGCTTTTTGCGACTCGCGCTCTGCTTCCAGCTCTTCCGCAGTACAGAAACATTTGAAAGCCAAGCCTTTTTCAAGCATCTCATCCGCATAGCCTTTATAGATATCCAAGCGTTCCATTTGGCGGTAGGGACCGTAATCGCCCCCTACATCAACCGACTCATCGTGCTCGATACCCAGCCATTTCAAATTATCCAGCTGTGATTCGATGCCCGTTTCAATATTGCGGGCTGTATCCGTATCTTCGATGCGGACGATGAATTTCCCGTCATGATGGCGTGCATATAAATAATTGAAAAGTGCTGTCCGGGCTCCGCCGATATGTAAATGCCCAGTCGGACTCGGCGCATAGCGTACGCGTACTTCTTGTGTCATTAGATTTCCTCCTAAGAAACTTTTATCTTTTGCTATTCTATCACTCACAGGAAAGCGTTTAAAGCTTCCGTCCCACTAATAAGATCACAGCAAGCGCCGCGATTCCTTCTTCACGTCCCAAATAGCCAAGCTTTTCATTCGTCGTCGCTTTGACATTGACCTGCGAAATATCCGCTTCCAATAAACCGGCGATCGATTCTCTCAACTGCTCAATATAAGGTGCCAGCTTCGGCTTTTGCGCAATCACTGTACAATCCACATTACCCAGTTCATAGCCTTGCTCTTTTACATATTGCCAGATATGCGTCATAAGCTTGCGGGAGTCGGCATCCTTGAATTCAGGATCTGTATCCGGGAAATGCTTCCCGATATCGCCACCGCCAATCGCTCCAAGCGCTGCATCCGTAATCGTATGCAGCAATACATCCGCATCCGAATGCCCCAGAAGCCCCTTATGATGAGGGATTTCAATCCCTCCTAGGATCAATGGCCTGCCTTCGACCAATTGATGCACATCGTATCCTTGCCCAATCCGAATCATTGCTGTTCCTCCTGTCTGCGACTTTCCAAAATTGCTTTGCCGTATATCAAATCATCCGGCGTCGTCATTTTCACATTCTCATAATTGCTTTCAACAATCTTTACCGGATGCCCAAGCCTTTCCACCAGCATGGCTTCATCCGTGCCAAGAAATCCTGCTTCAAAAGCCTCTGTCGCCGCTTCTTTTATCAATGCATACCGAAACGCTTGCGGCGTCTGGATGATCCACAGTTTCTCCCGTTCAACCGTCTCCGTAATAAAACCGGATTCCGCTTTTTTGATCGTATCCTTTACTCGAACGCCTGCAATCGCTGCACCGGAATCCGACGCTTCCTCTGCGAGACGCGATATCACTTCGGCATCGATAAATGGGCGCGCCGCATCATGCACGAGCACCACATCACATTCGGGAATCATATCCAGACATGCCCGGACGCTATCCTGCCTTTCAGCACCGCCCACTGCAAATCCGGCCACTTTCGTAATGCCGTATTCTTTCACAAAATCCTCAATCAGTTCCCGCTCTTCCTCTTTTACCGCAAGCCAAATCGCCTCGCAGTTCAGGTCCCGCTGAAAAACTTCAAGTGTATAGATGAATATCGGTTTATCGAATAACTCCAGCAGCAATTTGTTCTTATCCGCTTTCATCCGCTTGCCGCTCCCTGCGGCGGGCAAAACAACTGTATAGTTCATGAGTTTACATCCTTTTATCTATCATTTAGCGCCGCGTGGCTTAGCAAAAATCATTCGTCCGGCAGAAGTTTGCAGCACACTTGTAACTGTTACATCGATTGCATCGCCGATGTATTTCTTGCCGTCCTCAATGACGATCATCGTGCCGTCGTCCAAATAAGCGACACCCTGATTCTGTTCTTTACCATCTTTAATCACGACGACATGCATATCTTCACCTGGAATGACCACCGGTTTTACAGCATTGGCCAAATCGTTGATGTTCAATACTGGTACATTATGCAGCTCACAGACTTTATTCAGATTAAAATCATTTGTGACGACCTGGCCGCCCATTTTCTTGGCTGCGCGCATCAATTTCAAATCCACTTCCGCCACTTCATCAAAACTTTCTTCCGTAATCATGATGGCGCCTTCGCGTTCACTCTGCAGCCGCTTCAAGATATCGAGTCCGCGGCGGCCTCTCGTACGTTTCAATGTATCGGATGAATCCGCAATATGTTGCAGTTCAGATAACACGAATTGTGGCACGACAAATGTGCCTTCCATGAAACCTGTCGCTGAAATATCCGCAATCCGGCCATCAATGATGACGCTTGTGTCCAATAACTTGTAATCCGATTTATTCACCGGCAATACTTTCAGTTCCTGATCTTCTTCGTTCTTCTTGGCGTTCAATGCCATTTTCGACGGTGTTAACATGCTCAACATTTCGTCTCGCTTCTGGAATCCAACCTGGAAACCTAGATAACCGAGAACCACCGACAGGACGATCGGAGCAGCAGTCGCAACAAGCGGAATGTCAATCGTACTCAATGCGAATCCGACAAGGAAAGCTACGATCAATCCGATAATCAGCCCCACTGTCCCGAACAGCAGATCCGGTGTCGGCGCATGGAGTAATTTTTCTTCCATCCACTTCATGAACCGTACCAATGAATCTGCAAACAACAATGATAATAAGAAAAATAGGATAGCTCCTATAAGTGCAGAAACTATTGCGTTATTGATCCAAGGGTTGTCGACGATAGGTATGAGTTCAAAAACATAAGGTAAGAATATAATTCCGACAGTTGCACCGATCAATAAAAATAAAACCTGAATAATTCTTTTTAACATATTTCCACCTCCTTCATTCCAATTATACACATATCATTTATAAAACGCTGTTTAGACCCTATATAGCTAAAAAAATAGAGGAGGCCATGGCCTCCTACTGTGGAAAAATTTCTTTTAATGCATCATTTACCGTTTCTACTCCAACTACGCGGATGCCTTCAGGGAAATCCCAGCCGCCGATATTGGATTTTGGAACAATCGCCCGTTTGAAACCAAGCTTAGCTGCTTCCTGTACCCTTTGTTCAATCCGGGAAACGCGCCGCACTTCGCCCGTCAACCCGACTTCACCGATAATACAGTCAAAACCGTTCGGTGCAACATCACGGTAACTGGATACTATGCTTGCCAGCACAGCCAAATCGATGGCCGGTTCATCCAATTTGACGCCCCCTGCCACTTTAATGTAAGCGTCCTGTGCCTGAAGCAGCATGCCCATCCGCTTTTCCAGTACGGCCATCAACAGTGAAACTCTATTTTGATCAAGGCCTGTCGCCATCCGTTTCGGATAATTGAAACTCGATGGTGTAACGAGTGCCTGAATCTCCACCAGAATTGGCCGGGTACCTTCCATAGAAGCGACGACTGTCGAACCGGCCGCTCCGCTGGACCGTTCTTGAAGAAATAATTCCGATGGATTCAAAACTTCTTTTAAACCGCTTTGCAGCATTTCAAAAATTGCGATTTCATTCGTTGAACCAAAACGGTTTTTGACACTGCGTAAAATCCGGTAGGTATGGTGGCGCTCCCCTTCAAAATAAAGGACGGTATCCACCATATGTTCGAGAATTCTCGGGCCGGCTATCTGTCCTTCCTTCGTCACGTGTCCTACAAGGAAAATGGCAATATTCTTCGTTTTGGCGATGCGCATCAACTCTGCCGTACTTTCGCGGACTTGCGTAACACTGCCGGGAGCCGATGTCACTTCAGGGTGATGGACCGTCTGAATCGAATCGACGATCACAAAATCCGGATTCACTTCTTCAATTGTATGGTTGATCAACTCAAGATTGGTCTCTGCGTAAATATATAAATCGGATGAAGAGGCGTCGAGGCGCTCTGCCCGCAATTTGGTTTGGCGGATGGATTCTTCACCGGAAATATAAAGCACTTTGCTGCCGCTATTGGCAAGCATCGCTGATACCTGCAGCAATAACGTCGATTTCCCGATACCGGGATCTCCGCCGATCAATACAAGTGAGCCGGGTACAATTCCCCCGCCAAGCACGCGGTTCAACTCACTAAGCTCAGTCGTAACCCGCGGCTCTTCCTTTGTTTCAATCGAATTGATCGGTGTCGCTTTCTGAGGGGCTGCAGCGGTATGCTGAAAAGCGTTTCTTGTCCCTTTCGGAACAGCTATTTCAATTTCTTCCGTCATTTGATTCCATTCTCCGCAATTCGGACATTTCCCCATCCATTTTGCCGATTCATATCCACAAGACTGGCATACGAATTTCGATTTCTTCTTTGCCATGTGCTCCTCCTTCTAATGAAAAACCGCTCGCCAGAGAAATCTCCGGCGAGCGGAATATCTTATTGCTTATTTCTTCACAGGTTCTTTCGTGCGGACCACAAATTCATCATTCTCTACATCGAAGATAATGCGTTGTCCTGCTAAGGCTGTGCCTTTCAAAAGTTCCTCAGACAAGCGGTCTTCCACATGCTTCTGTAGTGACCGGCGAAGAGGACGGGCACCGTACTCCGGATCGTATCCTTCTTTAGCGATCTTATCCAAAGCGGCATCTGTCAGCTCAAGATTAATATCCTGCTCCTGCAGACGTTCAGCTAGTTGTTTTGTCATCAATGTCACGATTTCACGCAAATTCTCTTTTTCAAGGGAATGGAATACAATCATGTCATCAATCCGGTTAAGGAACTCAGGACGGAACGCTTTCTTCAATTCCGCAAGCATTTTCGATTTCATGTCTTTGTAATCCGTTTTTGCGTCTTCTAAATTGAAGCCGACGTATTTATTGTATTTCAATTCTTCTGCTCCGACGTTTGAAGTCATAATGATGACTGTATTCCGGAAATCGACGCGACGGCCTTTCGAATCTGTTAAACGGCCATCTTCAAGCACTTGCAAAAGGATGTTGAATACATCCGGATGCGCTTTTTCGATTTCATCAAGAAGAATGACGGAATATGGTTTTCTGCGGACTTTCTCAGTCAGCTGGCCACCTTCATCATAACCGACATAACCTGGAGGCGAACCGACCAGACGTGAAGTCGAGTGTCTTTCCATGTACTCGGACATGTCAATACGGATCATTGCATCTTCATCTCCGAACATCGATTCAGCCAATGCACGCGCCAATTCTGTCTTACCTACCCCCGTAGGGCCAAGGAAGATAAATGAGCCGATTGGACGTTTAGGATCTTTCAACCCTGCACGAGCACGTCTGATTGCTTTTGAAATGGAAGTGACTGCTTCGTTTTGGCCAATAACACGTCCATGAAGAATTTCTTCCAAATTCAATAGTTTATCAGATTCAGTCTGAGCCAGTTTTGACACCGGAATGCCTGTCCACATAGATACAACTTTTGCAATGTCTTCGACAGTCACTTCAGATTCTTCTTTGCCTTGTTTTTCTTTCCATTCTTTTTTCGTTTTATCCAGCTGATCTTTTAATTTCTGTTCTGCATCACGGAGAGAAGCCGCTTTTTCAAACTCTTGACTCTGTACCGCTTCGTTCTTTTCAGAACGAGCAGCTTCAAGTTTCGTTTCCATTTCCTTAAGATCCGGTGGAGTAGTATATGAGCGAAGTCTTACTTTAGAACCCGCTTCATCAATCAAATCAATCGCTTTGTCCGGAAGGAAGCGGTCAGAAATATAACGGTCGGACATTTTCGCTGCTGCATCAATTGCCTCATCCGTGATTTTTACACGATGATGCGCTTCATAACGATCACGCAGACCTTTGATGATTTGGATGGATTCTTCTACTGAAGGCTCATCCACTTGAATTGGCTGGAAGCGCCGTTCTAATGCTGCATCTTTTTCAATATACTTGCGGTACTCGTCCAACGTCGTAGCACCGATACATTGAAGTTCGCCTCTTGCCAATGCTGGTTTAAGGATATTCGAAGCATCAATCGCACCTTCTGCTCCGCCTGCACCAATTAATGTATGAAGTTCATCGATAAACAGAATAACATTACCTGCCTGGCGAATTTCATCCATAACCTTTTTCAGACGGTCTTCAAACTCACCGCGGTATTTTGTTCCGGCGACGACTGTACCCATATCAAGAACCATTACGCGTTTATCGCGCAGCGTTTCAGGGATTTCATTGTTTACGATCTGTTGGGCTAAACCTTCTGCGATGGCTGTTTTACCAACCCCCGGCTCCCCGATCAACACTGGGTTATTCTTCGTACGGCGGCTCAACACTTCAATCACACGCGTAATCTCATCGCTTCTGCCAATTACCGGATCTAAACTGCCTTCGCGCGCGACTTGCGTCAAATCACGTGCCAGGCCATCCAAGGTCGGTGTATTGGCTGATGCATTCGGGCTGCTTCCTGTAGAAGCCTGCTCGTTGCTGCCGAGCAACTGCAATACTTGTTGACGGGCTTTATTCAAGCTCACGCCAGCATTGCCAAGTACACGTGCAGCTACGCCTTCACCTTCACGGATAAGGGCCAACAGCAAATGCTCTGTGCCAATATAGGAATGACCCAGTTTTCTGGATTCATCGACTGACAGTTCGATAACTTTTTTCGCTCTCGGTGTATAATGCACAATCGGACCGACATCTTTTTCGCCGATGCCCACAAGTTCTGTCACACCTTCTTCGATCAATTGCGTATTCACTTCAATCGCTTCTAAAGCTTTGGCTGCAATACCGCCCCCTTCACGAATTAAACCAAGTAAAATATGTTCTGTTCCAATGGATTCATGTTTCATGCGAATTGCTTCTTCTTGAGCCAGTTGAAGAACCTTCTGTGCTCTTTGCGTAAATCTGTTGAACATCATATAGAATCCTCTCCTTCTTTATCTCCGTTAATTTTGTATTCCTCTTTCAAACGTTCCCTGAAAAGCTTAGCCCTGGCGATGTCACGTTCATTGGGTGACAACGGTCTGTCTGAGTAATGCTGCAGAAAAGCTGGCTGCATAAAAACCATCAGCTCATTTAAAATAGACATATCAATTTTTTCTATTAACTTCAAGTCTATCCCTAACCGAACATCAGAAAGGCATTTAGCCGCTTCTTCAGTCGTCAATAACCTCGAATACGTAAGAACACCGAGCGAGCGGTAAATACGGTCTTCGAGTTTTAATGGAGAATTACTTAAAATCGCTTCTCTGGCCCGTCGCTCCTGTTCAATAATTTGCTCAGTCATATTCTGTAAATCCTGAAGTATCTCATATTCAGACTTACCTAGTGTCAACTGGTTCGAAATTTGGTAAACGTTTCCCAAAGCTTCGCTTCCTTCTCCATAGATACCCCTCACAACCATTCCTAAGCGCGAAATAGCCGGAATAATACGTGTTATCTGTTGGGACATAGTCAAAGCAGGTAAATGCAGCATCACTGAAGCCCGCATGCCAGTTCCTGTATTAGTGGGACAACTGGTCAAATAGCCAAACTTCTCATGAAATGCGTATTGCAGATTTTCCTCCAGCAAGGAATCCAACTGATTCGCTATTTTATAAGCTTCTTGTAAATGGAAACCTGCTTGTAGACTTTGAATACGCAAATGATCTTCTTCGTTTATCATGATACTGAGTTCTTCATTTTTTGAAAGCATCACCGATCCTGAATGCACACCTGACGCGAGATGAGGACTGATTAAATGTTTCTCCACCAGTAATTCTCTGTGTAAGGAAGAAACTTCATGAATATCGATATGAGTGAATTCTTGGTCCAAGTCCTTACCTTTATCCAATAAAACAGAAGAGATTGCCTTATCAACTTTTAAAGCTTCATCTTCTGTAAAAGCATAAGGAAATTTAAACTCACTAAGATTTCGCGCTAATCTTATTCTTGTACTCATGGCTATATCCGTATTTTCTCCTTCATTAGCCATCCAACTGCTCGCTTTGGGCTCTAAAAAACGATCAATCGCCACGATTAGCACTCCCTTCGAGCTCTTTGTTCAACTCTCTTACTTGATCCCGTAACTTTGCTGCCTCTTCAAATTCTTCTGCTTCAATTGAATTCTTTAATTGTTTTCTTAACTCTTCAATTTCTTTTTTTATTTTTAATGTGCTGCCATAGGAGGCTGGAATTTTCCCAGTATGCTCCTTGTTTCCATTATGCAGACGTTTAAAAATTTCCTCTAAATTCGATTCAAACGTTTCATAACAAGTGGCACAACCAAATTTACCTAGTTTCAAAAAATTGTTAAATGTGAATCCGCAAGAGGGACATACGGAAATTTCTTTTTGTACTGGACTGACCGTTGGAGATTGGACCGGAAACCAATTTGAAAGTAATTGGTGAATAGCTAATGGATCTTGTTCAAAAGCTAAGTTCAAGTTATGGTTCTCAGCTGCACATACATGACACAAATGCCTCTCTGTAAGTTGGCCATTTCTTTTCTGTTTAACTAATACAGAAGCAGGACGTTCCCCGCATTGATTGCAAATCATCGTACCACCCCTCATTAATTCGACTGAAATTGGATCGTAAATAGCATGGCTATTAATATACGGGCTCTCACTTCATCTCTCAAAGGCAACCCAAGTAAAAGTGTTGAGCGGTCGATAGCACTTAAAATCATCTTTGCTTCCCGCTTAGTTATAATATCTTCGTCTAATAGACGAAAAACAATATCTTCCGCCATACTTTGAGTAGCACCATTCTCTAGATGTTGAATTACTCCGTTTATTAAATCGGATTTTTGGTGAAGGCGTATACGTTTTATACGAATATAGCCTCCGCCACCTCTTTTACTTTCAACTATATAACCTCTCTCCGGAGTAAATCTTGTATTGATTACATAATTAATTTGGGAAGGGACACATTGAAATTTTTCAGCTATTTCGCTTCTTTTAATTTCAATATGTTCTCTTTCGCTTAATTCGATAACTTGCTTTAAATACCCTTCAATTACATCAGAAATGTTCCGCACCGCATTCACCCCTTTACTGCCATTAATCTATAATTGACTTTGACTATATTTGACTTAATTATAACGTAAGTTTTTTATAGAATTCAAATAGTAAGTACTGAGTAAGTTATAAAAAAACCCGGAATAATATATTCCGGGTATACTAATTACTCTTCATCAAATATTCTCTTTTTAAAATCTTTTAAGTGGCTCTTAATAGATTTCGTTTCATCTTCAAGATACATAGTTTTCCATTGCATTCCTTCTAACCATATTTTCACAATATCTCCTGGCATAACATCGTGGGTAAATTCATTCAGAGGAAAGGTATATTGTTCTTTTCCTTCTTCTACTGGCGTTAGTAGTACTGTCCTTTTATCAATAGTTTCTACTTTATATATTCCAGCTTTCATTTTAACCACCTCTATATTAATTTTCCCATTCTTAATCTTTTTAATCTTTAATCATGTTCAAACACTAGAAAAATTTCTCCATA
>NZ_PJBO01000001.1:0-368464 GCF_002836425.1 Planomicrobium sp. MB-3u-38
CTTGTTGACGTTTTGCTGTTCAGTTTTCAAGGTTCAAATGATAACGCCGCGCTCATTGGCGACTTGATTAATATACCACGCCACGTAAGCTGCGTCAACACAAAACCAGAAAAAACTTCTGATTGGGACGATTTGTTTTCGGAGATTATTTTCAGCTGAATTGCAAAAAAATTGCGTCAACAGCAAATGCCAAAAAAAGAACCCGCAGAATTCCTCTGCAGGTCCTTAAAATTTATTCTTCGTCTTCTTCTGGTACTTCTTCAACGCCGTCTGCTGCATCGTCCGCTACGATTTCATCTTCCGCGTAAACGTCTGCTCCAGCGCTTTCTTCTATAAGAAGTTCATCGCTGCCATCTTCGTCTGTTTCCGGCAAATCGATATCTTTCTTCACTTTAGCAACTGTGGCCACAATTTCATCCTCGCTTAAACGGATCAAGCGAACACCTTGTGTGCTTCTGCCAGTTGTAGAAATATCATTAACATCCATTCGGATCAGCACGCCGTTGATCGTAATCAGCATGATATCTTCCGTGCCGCTGACAGTCCGGACTGCGACAAGCGGTCCGTTCTTATCGGTGATCTGGCACGTTTTGATTCCCATTCCGCCACGGGACTGAACGCGGTATTCGGATTCCTTCGTTTGTTTGCCGTAGCCATTTTCTGTAATGACAAGGACATTATCTTCAGGATCCAATATTTCCATACCAACGACTTTATCGCCTTCGCGGAGTCGGATGCCCCGGACTCCGCTTGCCGTACGGCCCATGCTGCGGATATCGGTTTCAGGGAAACGGATCAATGCGCCGTTGCGTGTTCCAATAACCATTTCTTTGGTTCCATCGGTAAGTTTGACTGAAATCAGTTCGTCTTCTTCGCGAAGACCGATGGCAATCAAACCATTTTGGCGGATGTTCGCGTAATTGGTTACTGGAGTCCGCTTGCTGATTCCGTCACGTGTTGTAAAGAAGAAGAAGGCGTCTTCCTTGAATTCTTCTACACGGATAACAGCTGTAACTTTTTCGTCTTTGCCGATTTCAAGCAGATTCACTAAAGGCAAACCTTTTGCAGTACGGCCATACTCAGGAATCTGATAACCTTTTTTACGGTATACTTTCCCTTTGCTCGTAAAGAACAGGATCGTGTCATGGGTAGAGGTATATAGAAGGTGTTCTACAAAATCATCCTCGTTTGTGCCCATCCCCTGAACGCCGCGTCCGCCGCGTTTCTGGCTGCGGTACGTATTTGCAGGCAAACGTTTGATATAACCGTTATGAGTCAATGTCAGCACTGAATCTTCACGTGGAATCAAATCTTCATCCTCGAACATTTCAGTACCGCCAGTAGTGATTTCGGTTCTTCTTTCATCGTTGAAACGCTCTTTGATTTCTGTCATCTCTTCACGGATTATTTCAATGATCCGGTACTCATTGGCCAGAATTTCGCGCAGCTCTTCGATGGTTTTCACCAATCCCTGGTACTCATCTTCGATTTTATCGCGTTCCAGACCCGTGAGGCGCTGAAGGCGCATATCAAGGATAGCTTGGGATTGGCGCTCAGAAAGGTTGAAATCGTTCATTAATCCGTTACGTGCTTCTTCTGTTGTCTGCGATCCGCGGATCAACGCAATGATTGCATCGATGTGATCCAGCGCTATGCGCAATCCTTCCAGAATATGTGCGCGGTCTTCCGCTTTTTGCAGATCAAATTGAGTGCGTCGGCGGATGACAACTTTCTGATGCTCTAAGTAATGGAATAATACATCTCTCAAACCAAGAACTTTCGGATGGCCGTCTACCAAAGCCAGCATATTGATGCCGAAGCTCGTTTGCATTGCAGTCTGCTTATACAGATTGTTCAACAGTACATTGGCGCTTGCGTCACGACGGACTTCAATGACAACACGCATACCGTTACGGTCGGATTCGTCACGAAGGTCTGTGATGCCGTCGATTTTCTTATCGCGCACCAATTCGGCAATTTTTTCAATCAACCGCGCTTTATTGACTTGGTAAGGCAATTCGTGGATCAGAATTGTCTCACGGCCATTCGGTTTCGTCTCAATTTCTACAACTGAACGAATGAGAACAGAGCCTTTTCCTGTTTCATAAGCACGGCGGATTCCGCTCCGTCCCAGGATAATGCCGCCAGTCGGAAAATCGGGGCCAGGGATATATTCAAGCAGTTCTTCTGTAGTGATTGCAGGATTTTCCGCCAACGCCAAAACAGCGTCAATCGTTTCACCCAGGTTATGCGGTGGAATATTTGTAGCCATACCGACAGCAATCCCTGACGTACCGTTAACCAACAGGTTCGGGAAACGGCTCGGCAGGACGATCGGCTCTTTTTCCTGGCCATCATAGTTTTCTTTATAATCAATCGTGTTCTTGTTCAGGTCACGCAATAATTCCATTGCGATTTTGGACATTCTTGACTCGGTATAACGCATGGCAGCCGCCGCATCGCCGTCGACTGAACCGAAGTTTCCATGTCCGTCAACCAGCATATAGCGGTAACTGAAATCCTGCGCCATACGGACCATTGTTTCATAAACTGCACTGTCACCGTGGGGGTGGTATTTACCGATTACATCCCCAACGATACGCGCAGATTTTTTATAGGCTTTATCGGAAGTGATTCCGAGATCATGCATTGCATACAGGATACGGCGATGGACCGGTTTCAATCCGTCGCGAACATCCGGCAAGGCACGTGATACGATGACGCTCATCGCGTAATCCAAAAACGACGTGCGCATCTCCGTGCTTATATTTATTTCTTCTACTCCACTGCTAGGCCGTTCCGCCATTTCCGCAGCCTCCTCTCACCTGTATCACCTTAAACATCCAAGTTCTTAACATAGCGGGCATTTTCTTCAATGAAGTTCCGGCGCGGTTCCACGTCGTCCCCCATAAGAATATGGAAGGTTTCGTCCGCCATCATGGCATCATTCAATGTCACCTGCAGCAACGTGCGGACATCCGGATCCATTGTCGTATCCCATAATTGTGTAGCGTTCATTTCACCGAGCCCTTTATAACGCTGGATATTCGGTTTCGGATTACTTGAAAGCTTCGACAATGCTTCTTTCAATTGCGCATCCGTATAGACGTATTCAACATGCTTGCCTTGTTTAATCTGGAATAAAGGCGGCTGTGCGATATAAATGTAACCGGCTTCGATCAACGGACGCATATAGCGGAAGAAGAACGTCAGCAATAAAGTCCGGATATGCGCGCCATCGACGTCGGCGTCAGTCATGATGACCACTTTATGGTAACGGGCTTTTTGAAGATTGAATTCTTCTCCGATTCCTGTCCCTAACGCAGTGATAATGTTGCGAATCTCTGCATTTGATAAAATTTTGTCCAAACGGGCTTTTTCAACGTTCAGGATTTTACCGCGCAATGGCAGAATCGCCTGGAAATGGCGGTCACGGCCGGATTTGGCCGATCCTCCTGCAGAATCACCCTCAACAATATAGATTTCACTGATTTTCGGATCGCGTGAAGAGCAATCCGCCAGTTTCCCGGGCAGGCTTGAAACTTCAAGGACCGATTTGCGGCGTGTAAATTCACGCGCTTTTTTAGCAGCCATACGGGCGTGGGAAGCCATGATGCCTTTTTCGACGATTTTGCGCGCCGTGGCAGGATTTTCAAGCATGAACCGTTCAAATCCACCGGAAAACAGGTTATTGACGATTGTGCTTACTTCCGTATTGCCCAGTTTCGTTTTAGTCTGGCCTTCAAATTGAGGATCCGGGTGTTTAACGGAAATGATCGCCGTCAACCCTTCACGGACGTCATCGCCCGTCAAATTCGGATCGGCATCTTTAAGCATGCCGTTTTTGCGGCCGTAATCATTGATGACCCGCGTCAACGCAGTTTTGAAACCGGATTCGTGCGTTCCGCCTTCATGTGTATTGATATTATTGGCAAAAGAGAAAATATTGGCTGCATAGCCCGCATTGTATTGCATAGCGACTTCTACATTGATGCCTTCTTTTTCAGCTTCCACGAAAATCGCTTCTTCGTGGATCGGATCTTTTGTTTTATTTAAATGTTCGACGTAGGACTTGATCCCACCCTCGAAATGATAGACTTTCTCTTTTTCTTCACCTTCGCGCTCATCGGCAACGACGATTTTCAACCCTCTGTTCAAATACGCAAGCTCACGCAGGCGGTGATCGAGGATATCGAATTCATAAACAGTCGTTTCCTTGAAGATATCGCCGTCCGCCTTGAAGCGGATAGTCGTACCTGTATGATCGGATTCACCGATGACATTCAATTCTTCCGTCACCGCTCCGCGCTCGAACTTAATATAATGGCGCTTGGAATCACGGTTTACAAAAACTTCCGTCACTTCTGACAGGGCATTTACAACTGAAGCCCCAACGCCGTGCAGGCCTCCTGATACTTTATAACCGCCGCCGCCGAATTTACCGCCGGCATGGAGCACGGTCATGATGACTTCGACAGCCGGGCGCCCCATTTTTTCCTGCATATCGACCGGAATCCCGCGGCCATTGTCTTCAACGCGGATCCAGTCGTCTTTTTCGATGGTCACTTTGATCTGGTCGCAATGACCGGCAAGTGCTTCATCGATACTGTTATCGACGATTTCCCATACTAAATGGTGAAGGCCTCGTGAGCCTGTCGAACCGATATACATACCTGGTCTTTTACGTACCGCTTCCAATCCTTCCAACACCTGGATTTGATTGGCGCCATATGATTGCTGAAGTTCATTTTCTTCCATAGCCATTCCATTCACCTGCTCTTCCTCACAACATTTCTATTTCCCATGGCAAGCTGTAATTCTCTGAACTGCTTCACTGTTATGCAAATAAAATATTTTTCATCGCCGGCCGCACAAAAGCACCGCCATTTACATTACATGCCTGATGACGGCCCAACTTTCAGCTATTCGGCTGCTTCCACTTGCTGTATTACTCTTTGACGGTGCCTTTTGTTACTTCAAAGAGGCGCGCGCTTTGAATCGTTTCATGCTGGATGCCGTCCACACTCGTCGTGGTCACGAACGTCTGGACCGAACCGCGAATCGTATTCAGCAGATGGGATTGGCGGTAATCGTCCAATTCCGACAATACATCGTCCAGCAATAAAACCGGAGGCTCTCCCACTTCCTGTTTGATCAGCTCGATTTCAGCCAATTTCAACGACAGGGCGGTTGTCCGCTGTTGGCCCTGCGAGCCGTAAGTCTGGACATCATAGCCATTGACGATAAATTGAAGCTCATCCCGATGCGGTCCGACAAGCGTCACTCCGCGGTCGATTTCCCTTTTTCTCACTTCGAGCAGCTTTTTCTGTAAAAAAGACGCCATTTCTTCCGGCGTCCAATCAGGGTCCAAACCACTGATCGGCTGGTAGCGGATCTCCAATTGCTCGAGTCCCCTTGAAATTCCCTGATGAATCGGGGCTGCCCATTTCTGGAGCAGCTCCATGAAATGAAACCTTTTCCGGATGATTTTCACCGCTGCTTCTATAAATTGATCGGTATAGACATCAAACATGACGTCATTGATCGATTGTTTGCCGTAATGCTGCTTCAATATATGATTCCGTTGCTTCAATAATTTCTGGTAAGTCAAAAGATCATGCAAATAAACAGGAGATATTTGGCCGATTTCCATATCGATGAAGCGGCGGCGTACCTGTGGACTGCCTTTGACAAGATGCAGATCCTCCGGTGCGAACATTACCACATTCAATTGTCCGATATAATCGCTCAGCCTCCGCTGCTCCAGATGATTGACTTTCGCTGTTTTGCCTTTTTTGGATAAGGTGATTTCAAGCGGCAATTTGCCGTATTTGCGGTAAACATCAGCTTTAATTTTACCATATTCCGCATCCCAGCGTATCAATTCCTTATCGTTTGAGGAACGATGGGATTTGGCCATCGACAGAACATAGAGTGCTTCCATGATATTCGTTTTGCCTTGTGCGTTCTCTCCAATAAAGACGTTGATCTCAGGAGAGAACTCCAGCTCCAGCTTTTCATAGTTGCGGTAATTCAGAAGTTCGAGACGGTCAATCCGCATCGAAGCTCATGCCTTCGGCGATAACGATACGGAATTCCCCCACTTCTGGAATGGATACCGTGTCTTCCGGACGCAGCTTTTTGCCTCTGCGGTTTTCCGCTTCGCCATTGACGAAAACTTCATGTTCGCTCAGGAACCATTTCGCCATTCCACCGGAACTGATCGTATCTGTCATTTTCAATAATTGACCCAATGTAATAAATTCTGTCTCAATACCGATTTCTCTCAAAATGCACTCATCCTTCAATTCGTAGTCTATCCCTCTATTTTACCCTAAATACCCCCAGAAGTAAAAAAGGATAGCCTGTATGGGCTATCCTGAGGTGTTACTGGGTGTTTAATATGTCCGGACAGGAAGAATAAGCTGAAGAATCGAATCATCCAGTGCCGATTTCAAAACGAATGGGCGCATTGCACCTGTGAATTGAATGACCACATCCTGGCCATCAATCGCTTTCAATGCATCCATCATGAATTTCGCGCTGAAGGAGATTTTCAGATCTTCCCCTTCTATAGATTGTGCCTGAAGCTGCTCTTCAACTTTACCGACTTCCGGCGAATTGGAAGAAACTTCGACATCGCTGCCTTCTGATGCTGAGAATCGAACGACATTATTGCGTTCTTCGCGTGCCAATAAAGAAGCTCGGTCAATTGCTTGCAGCAACGAACGGCCATTTACTGTGACGTTTGTTTTATACTCTGCCGGGATCAACCGTGAAGTATCCGGGTAATTCCCTTCCAATAATCTTGAGAAGAAAAGGATGTGCTTCGATTTGAAAAGCACTTGCTGATTCGTCATGACGATTTCAACCGGTTCGGAATTGTCATCAAGGATTTTATTCAGCTCATTCAGACTCTTTCCTGGAATGACGACACTGTATTCGCCTTCAGGAAGAGTTTCCAATTTCGTTTTACGGCGGGCAAGACGGTGGCTGTCAGTAGCGACACAAACCAATTCCCCATCTTTGACTTCCCAATGGACGCCAGTAAGAACCGGACGGGTTTCAGAACTCGATACTGCAAAAACAGTTTCACGGTTGATTGTCTTCAATAGATCGGCCGGTATTGTAAACAGGCGGTCGTCCTGAATTTCCGGCAATTGTGGATAATCCATTGCATCCAGTCCTATTAGATGGAACTCGGATTTACCTGAACGAATGTGGGTCTGGAAATTGCCTGTGATTTCGATTTCAACGTCACTTGTCGGCAATTTACGGATAATTTCCCCGAAAACTTTCGCTTGGAGAACAATGCTTCCTCCCTGTGCGACCCGAATGATCTGTTCGCCGTCTTCTTCAGCCGGGATGAAAGTCTGGATTGTGATATCTGAATCACTGCCCGTCAATCTCATTCCTTCTGAAGAAACGTCCATTTTAATTCCCGTTAAAATCGGGATCGTTGTTTTTGAACTGACTGCTTTCATTACATCGTTTAAACCTTCAACTAATCGTTCACGCATTATCTCGAATTTCATTCTCGAACCTCGCTTATATATATATTTTGTTTAAAGCTTTTAAAGTAATAACAGTAGTAGGGCCTGTGAATATGTGGATAACCCCTTTTTACTGAATCCTGACGGGTTATCCACATGTAGATAAGCTGTGCGCAAAGCACGGGACTATTTAAACGCTTATCCACAGCTCTTTTTTAGTTGGTGAGCGCTTTTTTGATGTCTTTTACATCCTGCTGGAGCTGCTGATTGTCTTTCAGCATCGTTGAAATCTTTTCGTGGGCATGGATGACCGTCGTATGGTCGCGCCCTCCGAATTCCTCACCGATTTTAGGCAATGAAAAATCAGTCAGCTCGCGGGAAAGATACATGGCCACCTGTCTTGGATAAGCGATGTCTTTCGTACGGCGTTTCGTCTTGAAATCTTCAATTTTGATATTGAACTGATCACCGACAGCATGCTGAATATCCAGGATCGTAATGACTTTCGGTTTTGCGTTCGGCATGATATCCTTCAGCGCTTCCGCTGCCAGATCAGCGCTCATATCACGGTTGATCAATGAAGAATAAGCCACAACGCGAATCAAAGCACCTTCCAATTCACGGATATTGGAATCGATCGAATTGGCGATGTACGTCATCACGTCATTCGGAATATCGAGACCATCCGCTTTCGCTTTCTTGCGGAGGATGGCGATCCGTGTTTCCAGGTCAGGCGGTGTAATATCCGTAATCAATCCCCATTCGAAACGCGACCGCAAGCGGTCTTCAAGTGTAGGAATCTCTTTCGGTGGCCGGTCACTGGAGATGATGATCTGCTTGGATTCTTCGTGCAGCGTATTGAAAGTATGGAAAAACTCTTCCTGCGTCTGCTCTTTTCCAGCCAAAAACTGAATATCATCAATCAGAAGAATATCGACACTCCGGTATTTATTGCGGAAATCGACGGTCTGGTTATCACGGATGGAGTTGATGAATTCGTTGGTGAATTTTTCCGATGACAAATAAACCACTTTGGCATTGGGGTTGTGTTCAAGGACATAATGTCCGATTGCATGCATGAGGTGGGTCTTGCCAAGTCCTACGCCCCCGTAGATAAACAGCGGATTATATGCTTTTGCGGGAGCTTCGGCTACTGCAAGAGATGCAGCATGCGCAAAACGGTTGCCTGATCCAATTACGAAAGTATCAAACGTATACTTGGGGTTCAGCATTCCCGGCAAAAACTCCTGCTGATCATTCTGGCCCGGCTTAATGCGGGGCGCTGGAAGCTGAAAATCATCCATGTCCTGATCTTTGGGCACAACAAATTTTATCAGCAGATCGTCCCCCGTCAGATCCGAAAGGATTCCTGTAATCAAATGGACGTAATGGTTTTCCAACCAGTCGCGCGCAAAGGAATTAGGAGCGGATATGGTGACGGTGTCACTCTGATAAGATAGTAGTTTTGTTGATTTTAACCATGTTTCAAAACTGGGTTTGGAGATTTTTGTTTCGACTTGAGCTAAGACACTCGACCAAATTTCGTCTAAGTGTTCCAATAGCGTTTCTCCTTTATATGTAAAATATTTTTTAAGTATATCATACACAAAGCCACAGGCTGTGGATAACATTCGTGAACAGGGTGGTGAATAACTATCCACATCTTACCCACAGTTTGTGGATAAGTATTTTGGTATAAAAATTATCAACAAGTGAAAACAAGTTAATGTTACCAAAAAAGAATAGACAATACAAGAACTTCTTACAGTTATCCACATAAGCCGAATAATGCACATCCAGGCTGTCCACAGGCCGTTGTTATGTGCGGAACTTGTAGATAAGGGGTGTGGATAATTATTTTACCGAAAAAAATACTGCACAGCAAATCCGGAAAAAAATTTCGGGGATGTGGATAACATTATTATCAAAGAATAACGGGAGTCAGAATAAGATATTGACATTTGATGGGCTCAGCCATTATAATAGTCGAGACTGTCTTTAAGATTAATAAAGATGAATAGTTAACTCTCATTTCAGGAGGTGTCCTAATATGACATTGCGCACATATCAACCAAATAAACGTAAACACAGCAAAGTACACGGCTTCAGAGCACGTATGAGCACAAAGAACGGACGTCGCGTTATCGCAGCACGCCGTCGTAAAGGAAGAAAAGTATTATCAGCTTAAGTCCACTGACCGCATCAGTGGTCTTTTTTTTTTAGAAAAGCGGAAACGGCCGTTCAGCTCCGACAAGCGTAAGACGATCTGGCGAAGCGGCGTGTTTTCAGCCGCATAGCCAGAGTGGCTTACGACTCGAGGAGTTGGCCGTTGGAGTCTGGACACTAGAAAAGCGACGGCACCCGTTAAGCTCTGAAAGGCATAAGACGGAACAGCGAAGCGATCCTGATCGCGCAGCTGGGCCGGCTTATGACCCGAAGAGCTGGGTCGCCGGAGTCTGGATCCAGAAAAGCGGAAACGGCCGTTCAGCCCTTAAAACCGCACTTCCTTATATACAGCTCAATAAGCAGGTGAAAAAATGAACAAGCATCAACGGATCAAGAAGGACAAAGAATTTCAAAAGGTTTTTAAGCAAGGAAAGTCATTTGCGAACCGTCAATTCATTGTCTATGTGCTGAAAAGCGACCAGCCCGAATTCAGGATCGGTTTATCAGTCAGCAAGAAGGTCGGAAACGCGGTGGCAAGGAATCGCATCAAACGTTATATCAGGCAGGCTTTCCTGGAAATGAAGGAAGAGCTGGCGCCGAATGCGGATTATGTTATCATCGCCCGGCAACAGGCGGCCAAAATGGATTTTCATGAAAGCAAGAAGAGTTTGGAGCATGTTTTAAAAATTGCCCGCGCTTTGCCAAAGAAGTAGAAAGCGCGCATAGGGGAATGTTACTATAGAAGTAATATAGAATCAGTTTGGGGGAAGAAGCTTGAATAAGCGTAATTTATTGATTATCGCGCTGATAGGCGTTGCCTTGCTGTTGTCCGGCTGTACAGAATTTGACCAGCCGATCAGCGGAGACAGCGAAGGATTCTGGAACGAATTTATAGTTTGGCCGTTAGTATCAGCCATCACCTATTTTGCAGACCTCTTGGGAACTTATGCATTCGGGATCATTGCAGTAACGATCATCATCCGTTTGGTGATGCTGCCGTTGATGATCAAACAGACGAAAAGTTCGAAGCGGATGCAGGAAATCCAGCCGGAACTTAAGAATTTAAAAGAAAAATATAAATCAAAAGATGCTGTAACACAGCAGAAATACCAAAAAGAAATGATGGCAATGTTCCAGGAACGCGGCGTCAATCCGATGGCGGGCTGTCTGCCAGTTGTCGTGCAGATGCCGGTTCTGATCGGTTTTTACCACGCGATCAGCCGCATGAACAGCACTCCGGAGATTAATCTGGGATCGTTCTTTATTTTTCCGCTGGCAGAACCAAGCATTATTCTGGCGGTAATCGCCGGCTTGATGCAATTTGTCGTGTTGCGTACGGGTCCTGCGATGGACAATCCGCAAATGAAGGCCATGATGTATTTCATGCCGGTCATGATTGTCGGGTTCGGTATCGTTTTGCCGTCGGCTCTAACGCTTTATTGGGTAATCGGAAACATCATTTCAATCATTCAAAATATGTTCATTTACCGTCCATGGGAAAAGAAAGAAGTGCAGCAACCTGTTAAAACGAAAGCAGGAGGGGCTAAAAAGTGAAACAGATTACGCAGACGGGTACAACTGTTGAAAACGCGATATCTGCAGCATTAGAAAAACTCCAAGTTACACGCAAAGAAGTGAGCATCAACATAATCCAGGAAGAGAAAAAAGGATTTTTCGGATTTGGCGCGAAAGAGGCGGAAGTCGAAGTGACGGTGAACAAACCGGAACCGGAAACGCCGAAAAACGAAGTTGAACCGGAAATTCCTGCAATAATTGAAATTCCTGGCGAAAAAACGGTTGAAAAAGAGGGAGAAGAGGAAGCGACTGCCGATGTGCAGGAAAAATCCCGCCCTTCAAATGACCAGGCGATTGAAGAAACCAAGAAATATTTGCAGTCTGTTGCGAAAGAAATGGGCATCGAAGATTTGTCGATCAGCCACACTGTCAAAGGCAAACAAGCCAGTTTTTATCTGGAAAGTGAAAAAGTGGCGATGCTGATCGGAAAAAGAGGCCATACCTTGAATTCACTTCAGCAATTGGCGCAATTAGTGGCCAATAAATACGCGAATCATTTCATGATGGTCGAATTGGATGCTGAAAATTACCGGGAACGCCGCCAGGAAACATTGGAGCAGCTGGCGGACCGGATGGCTGACAAAGCGATCCGCACCGGCAGCCGTGTCCAATTTGAACCGATGCCGTCCTACGAACGCAAAGTGATTCACCAGGCTTTGTCGAGAAGGCTTGACATCGATACCTATTCAGAAGGAAAAGATCCGAACCGCTATCTGGTCATTGAACCATTGCGATGAAGATGAGCAGTCCACTTTCAGAAGTGGGCTGCTTTTTTTATTGCCAAAAATCTGAGGGGAGCGAGGAAGAAAAAGAGGGAGAAGAGGCTAATGATTACGCTGAATCGGTCGAATGAGTAAACATACAGATGAGTGCATAGGGAAATTCAGCCGGCAGTGGGCGAAATAAATCCGCCAAACCAAGTTCTCTGTCTTTCGGTTCAAGGCAATTTATGCTATTGTAATATGTTAGAAAGTCATGTACTTTTCCGGGTTGTCCACATGTGGACAACTTTTTTAAAGAGCAAACAATAATTTTTATAGATGAAAAGATGAAATGGCGGGTGTGGATAATTTTTCTGGCCCGGCATTTGATTTTTCTGCACATAGAGGAGGATCTATCATGGAGTTCGATACGATTGCTGCGATATCGACACCCAGCGGCGAAGGAGCCATCGCCATTGTCCGTTTGAGCGGACCGGAAGCGATTTCGATTGCCGACCGGCTGTTCCGCGCACCAAGCGGCAAAAATCTGGCTGCACAAGCCACACATACCATCCATTACGGCCATCTCGAAAATCCGTGGACAGAGGAAGTAGTGGAAGAAGTCATGGTGTCTTTCATGAAAGGGCCGAAAACCTTTACACGTGAAGATGTCATTGAAATAAATTGCCACGGCGGAATCGTTTCGGTAAACCGTGTGCTGCAGCTTGTGCTGCGCGCAGGCGCACGCCTCGCGGAGCCGGGTGAATTCACGAAACGCGCTTTCCTGAATGGCCGGATCGATTTGTCGCAGGCGGAAGCTGTCATGGATTTGATTCGGGCGAAAACGGATCGGGCTATGGATGTGGCGCTCGGGCAAATGGAAGGGCGGCTGTCGAAACTGATCGGCACACTGCGCCAGGCGCTGCTTGAATCGATTGCGCAGATGGAAGTCAATATCGACTATCCGGAATACGACGATGTCGAAGAAATGACGCGCCCAATGATGCTTGAAAAGGCGAAATGGGTACAAGCGGAGATCGATAAATTGCTCCAGACTTCTTCACAGGGGAAAATTTTGCGGGAAGGGCTTTCCACGGTGATCGTGGGGCGGCCGAATGTCGGGAAATCTTCCTTGCTGAACAGCCTGGTCCAGGAAAATAAAGCCATCGTCACTGAAATTGCGGGGACGACCCGTGATATAATAGAGGAATATGTGAATGTGCGCGGCGTCCCGCTTCGGCTGGTCGATACGGCCGGAATCCGGGAGACCGAGGATATTGTTGAACGCATCGGCGTGGAACGTTCACGCAAAGTGCTGAAGGAAGCGGATCTGATCCTTTATGTGCTGAATTATGCTGAAGAACTGACCGAAGAAGATGTTTTATTGTTTGAAGCGGTCAAAGGGATGAATTACATCGTTGTCGTCAATAAAACCGATTTGCCCCGTAAAATCGACATGGAGCAATTGCAGGGACTTGCGGGCGATAAGTTGATGGTGACGACATCTTTAATAGAAGAAGAAGGAATCGACCAGCTTGAACAGGCGATTGCCGACCTGTTTTTCGAAGGGGAAATCGAAGCAGGGGATATGACATACGTTTCGAACGCACGCCATATTTCATTGCTGCACCAGGCGCATCAAACCATCTCGGACGCTATAGCAGCCGCGGAAATGGACGTGCCGGTCGATATGATCCAAATAGATGTTACACGCACTTGGGAAATACTAGGGGAAATCATCGGCGATACAGCGGATGACGGCCTACTGAACCAATTATTCTCGCAGTTCTGCCTAGGGAAATAAACTTTGAAGGGAATGAACGGACATGCCACAATTTGAAGCAGGCACGTTCGATGTAATCGTTGTAGGAGCGGGACATGCAGGTGCTGAAGCAGCACTCGCCTCTGCCCGCATGGGAGCGAAAACGCTCGCCTTGACGATGAATTTGGATATGATCGCGTTTATGCCTTGTAACCCGTCCATCGGTGGACCGGCGAAAGGGATCGTTGTACGCGAAATTGACGCACTTGGCGGAGCCATGGGACGCGTTATCGATAAAACACACATTCAGATGAGAATGTTGAATACGGCAAAAGGGCCGGCTGTACGCGCATTACGCGCACAAGCCGATAAAGTGCTTTACCAGCAGGAAATGAAACGCCTGATGGAAGACGAAGAAAATCTCGCTCTTCACCAGGGAGTGGTTGAAAAGCTGATTGTCGAAGACGGCACAGTCAAAGGGTTGATCACGCAGGCTGGCGGCATTTACCGCGCCAATTCAGTGGTCATCACGACTGGTACCTTCCTGCGCGGTGAAATCATCATCGGTGACCTACGCTATTCAAGCGGACCGAACAACCAGCAGCCATCGATCAAATTGGCTGAACACCTGGAGGAGCTTGGCTTTGAAACTGTGCGTTTCAAAACGGGTACACCTCCGCGCGTCAACAGCAAAAGCATCGATTATTCGAAGACGGAAATCCAGCCCGGCGATGACGAGCCGCGCGCTTTCAGTTTCGAAACAAAAGAATTCATTCTTGATCAATTGCCTTGCTGGCTGACGTATACGACTGCCGAAACTCACCAGATCATCGATGAAAATCTTCACTTGTCACCGATGTATTCAGGTATGGCAAAAGGTACAGGGCCGCGTTATTGCCCATCCATCGAAGACAAAATCGTCCGTTTCGCCGACAAGCCGAGACACCAGATTTTCCTTGAGCCGGAAGGCCGCAATACAAGTGAAGTCTATGTACAGGGGCTGTCTACAAGCCTTCCTGAACACGTCCAGCGCAAGCTTCTGGAATCCATTCCAGGACTTGAAAAAGCGGATATGATGCGTGCCGGCTATGCCATCGAATACGATGCGATCGTACCGACTCAATTATGGCCGACACTCGAATCAAAACAAATTGTAAATCTCTATACAGCTGGCCAGATCAATGGAACTTCCGGCTACGAAGAAGCGGCAGGCCAAGGATTGATGGCTGGCATCAACGCAGCAGCGAAAGTTTTGGGCAAAGAAGAAGTGATTCTCAGCCGTTCCGACGCCTATATCGGTGTCCTCATCGATGATTTGGTGACAAAAGGGACGAGCGAACCTTACCGTCTATTGACATCGCGCGCTGAATACCGCCTGTTGCTCCGCCATGACAATGCTGACATGCGTTTGACGGAGCTGGGCCATCAAATCGGCATGATCGACGATGCGCGCTATGAGCGTTTTGTCGAGAAAAAACAATTGATCGAAGATGAAATCGCACGTTTGCGGAAAGTCATGATCAAGCCGAATGAAGAAACGCAGGCAGCTATCCGTGATGCAGGCGGCAGCGAGCTGAAAGACGGCATCCGCGGGGCAGACTTATTGAAACGCCCGGAAATGACGTACGATATGATTTCTAAACTCACAGAATCCGACATTGAACTCAGCGATGAAATCAAAGAGCAAGTCGAAATTCAAGTGAAGTATGAAGGCTATATCGAAAAATCTTTGCAGCAAGTGGATAAACTCAAAAAAATGGAAAACAAAAAAATTCCGGAAGATATCGATTACCATGCGATTTCCGGGATTGCAACGGAAGCCCGAGGTAAACTATCAGAAGTCAGACCTCTTTCCATCGCACAAGCTTCCCGAATTTCAGGCGTAAACCCTGCTGACATTTCGATTCTTTTGGTGTATATTGAACAAGGAAGAATTGCTAAAGTTTCGGTTTGATTTAGACATTAAATATTAGGCATGATTAATAAGTTAAAAAATCATAGCAACCGATATTCCGCAAAACAGCTCGCTTGCCAGGGGCTTGCGCTGAGCTAACTCGGTCTCGTTCCACTTCGCCCGAGTGGATCTCAGCACTTCGCTTGATCCCCAAGGCGTCTTCGCTGTTTTGCTCCATATCTTAGAGACTATCTTCACCAAAGTTAATTACCCAGCGCCGGCGCGGCTCAGGACGGGACGGAGTAATAAGACGAGTGATTTTCTCGGCTTATTGCGGGAGTCAAGGTGTGCCATATGAAGATGGCCCGCCTTTGCGACGAGCAGTGCGCAGGAGCATAATCTTTGCCCTGTCCAAAGCGCCGAAGCGTATGTTGAAGTAGACATACAAAAAAACATTAACAAAAAGCCGATTAAAAGGGCTGGGATACACCAGCCCTTTTTACATATGATGCAAGTACGCGAAAGTTGAACAAAAAGAGGGAGGAAGAAGCGAATTGAATGAACAGCAATTTAAAGACGCCCTCAGTGAAAAAGGAATTGAACTGAACGACCGGCAGCTTAGTCAGTTCAGCACCTATTATCAAGAATTGGTGGAATGGAACGAAAAGATGAATTTGACAGCCATCACGGATCAGCCGTCTGTTTACCTGAAGCATTTCTACGACTCCATAACAGCCGCGTTTTACTTGGATTTCACGAAGCCGCTGAAAGTCTGTGACGTAGGAGCGGGAGCCGGTTTTCCAAGCATTCCATTGAAAATCTGTTTTCCTCATATTCAGGTGACGATAGTGGATTCATTGAATAAACGCATAAATTTCCTCAATCATCTAAGCGAGAAATTGGAATTGGACCATGTTGAATTTGTCCATGCCCGCGCCGAAGATTTCGGCCAGTCCCTGCACCGTGCAAAATACGACCTGGTGACAGCCAGAGCCGTTGCAAGATTGTCCGTATTAGCGGAATTATGTGTGCCACTGGTGAAAAATGGCGGAATATTCGCGGCAATGAAAGCAGCTTCTGCGCCGGATGAGTTGAAAGACGCCAAGCCGGCGCTTGAAAAACTCGGCGTGAAACTGGAAGACGTACATGCGTTCACCTTGCCGATCGAAGAAAGCGAACGTTATATCCAAGTGTTCCGCAAATTCAAGGAAACACCGAAAAAATACCCAAGAAAACCGGGTGTTCCAAATAAATCGCCTATTTCCTGAAAAGGCGAAAATGAATGTTTCACGTGAAACATTGACAAAAGCAGGTATTGGATCAGAAAACAGCGAATTGTGTACAAGTGAGCTTTAAAAAGGTGGTGCTTGAGGATGAAAAGTCCTTTTTCACGTTTCTTCGGGGGCGGAGATAAAGAAGAGACAGAAGTTGTTGAAAAACCGGTAAGTGAAGCTTCTGAAGAAGTTGTTAAACTGCCGATTGATAAAGTAATTGCGAATAAGTTCCAGCCAAGAACGATCTTTGATGAAGAAAAGATCGAAGAATTGGCACGGACCATTCATATGCACGGCGTCATTCAACCGATTGTCGTCCGTGTAGATGAAGATGATAATTATGAAATCATTGCAGGGGAGCGGCGTTACCGGGCAATGAAATCTTTGGGCTGGGAAGAAGTTCCGGCCATCGTCCGTCAATTGAACGACAAAGAAACGGCGTCCATTGCTTTAATAGAGAATTTGCAGCGCGAAGAGCTTACTGCGATTGAGGAAGCTAATGCCTATCAGAATCTCCTGGAAATCCATGATATTACACAGGAAGCCTTAGCCCAGCGTTTGGGTAAAGGGCAGTCCACTGTGTCCAACAAACTGCGCTTGCTGAAATTGCCTGAAGAACTGCAGCAGGCTTTATTGGACCGGGTAATCACGGAACGCCATGCGAGAGTGCTGCTGCAATTGAAGGATCCTGCTGTACAGCTGAAGTTCTTCAATGAAGCGGTTGAGCAGAACTTGAATGTGAAGCAATTGGAGTTGAAAGTGAAAAACCATCTGTCGACAGAGCCGAAGAAAGCGAAGCCGAAACGCAAAGCGTTCAGCCGTGATGTCCGGATTGCGATGAATACGATCAAGCAATCGCTGACGATGGTGACCAAAAGCGGGATTGATGTTTCTTCTGAAGAGGAAGAGCATGATGATTACTACCAGATAACCGTGAAAATACCGAAGAAAAAATCATAAAAGCTCTTTCCTGCGAGGGAAAGGCTTTTTTTAATAGCTTTGTAATCCTACTGTAGAAATATTTTGATACAATAGGGGGACGGGGGTGGAAACAAATGCGCAAGCTCTGTTTCCCGTAAAAAAATGAGAAGAGCATAAAGAAAGTTGGTGCAGGTGTGGGTAGAACAATTGCGATCGCCAATCAGAAAGGCGGCGTAGGAAAAACAACATCTTCAGTGAACTTGAGTGCCTGCCTTGCATACTTGGGCAAAAAAGTTCTTTTAATAGATATAGATCCGCAAGGGAACGCAACCAGTGGGGTAGGCGTCAATAAAGGGGACGTCGACCAATGCATCTATGAAGTCATGATCGATGACGTCGATATCAAAGATACGATCATGGAAACGAAAGTTGAAAATCTTCATGTGGTGCCGGCCACGATTTCCCTGGCGGGTGCTGAAATAGAATTGGTATCCACAATGTCCCGCGAAGTCCGTTTGAAAAATGCGCTTGAAGAAGTCAAGGAGATGTACGATTACATCATCATCGACTGTCCGCCATCGCTTGGCTTATTGACGATCAATTCCCTGACTGCGTCCGATGCCATTATCATTCCAGTGCAATGTGAGTATTACGCACTTGAAGGTTTGAGCCAATTATTAAGCACGATCCGTCTGGTCCAAAAGCATTTGAACCATGATTTGCAGATTGACGGTGTGTTATTGACGATGCTTGATGCCCGTACGAATCTGGGTATCCAGGTCATCGAAGAAGTGAAGAAATATTTCCAGGACAAAGTTTACCGGACCATCATTCCGCGGAATGTGCGCTTGAGCGAAGCTCCGAGCCATGGTGAACCGATCATCATCTACGATGCAAAATCCAGAGGCGCGGAAATGTACTTAGAATTGGCGAGGGAAGTGATTCGTAATGGCTAAAGGATTAGGCAAAGGCATCAACGCCTTGTTTCCAGGCGAGAACTTAACGACAAATGAAACGGTCAGTCAAATCAGTGTATCTGATATAAAAGCGAACCCTTATCAGCCGCGTAAAATTTTCGACGATGCCGCCTTGAATGAATTGGCGGAATCGATCAAAGAACACGGCATCCTGCAACCGGTTGTCGTTAGAAAAGCGGGAAAAAGTTTCGAATTGGTGGTCGGGGAACGACGTTTCCGGGCAGCTAAATTATCAAAACTGGATGAAATTCCAGCAATCGTCAAAGAGTTGACTGATCAGCAAATGATGGAACTTGCTATATTAGAAAACCTTCAACGGGAAGACTTAACCCCAATTGAAGAAGCTGAAGCCTATCAGAAATTAATGGAAGCATTAAATCTGACCCAGGAACAACTTGCATTCCGTTTAGGGAAAAGCCGCCCGCATATTGCCAATCACGTGCGTTTGTTGGCGTTGCCGAAAGATGTCCGCCAATTGATCTCAGATAAGAAATTATCGATGGGGCACGGACGGACGCTGCTTGGACTGCGTGCGAAGAAGAGCATTCCGGATGTAGCAGAAAAAGTCGTTAAAGACAATTTGAACGTCCGCCAGCTTGAAAATCTGGTCCAGCGGATGAACGAAGATGTTCCACGTGAAACAATCGAAAAAAAGAAAGATATCTTTATAGAAGAAAAACAATCCGAACTTCGTGACCGCTTCGGAACGAATGTGCAAATCAAGAAGAACAAGAATAAAGGGAAAATTGAAATTGAGTTTTTCTCGGAAGAAGATCTGGAACGGATTTTGGAACTTTTGAATTAATGAGACGGTGCCTATTCTCCAATAATGGGGAATAGGTTCTGTTTATGTGCTGGAGCCATATAGTGTGGGGGAAGGGGCTGGATAAATGGTTCTCTTGGGAACATTGATAAACGCGGCATTAATAATTGTGGGAACCCTTATCGGCAGAGCTCTTCGAAACATTCCGGAAAAGATGAAAGAGACAGTGATGTATGCCATCGGACTTGCTGTCGTTGTGCTGGGTCTGCAAATGGGATTCGGAAGCACGAATTTTGTCATCGTCATCATCAGTTTGGTTCTGGGTACAGTAATAGGTGAATGGGCGGATCTTGATCAGAAACTGAATCGATTCGGCCACTGGATTGAAAGGAAACTCGGCGCAAAGGAAAGTAAAGGGAGCATCGCACAGGGTTTCGTAACCGCTACTTTGATATTTGTCATTGGAGCGATGGGGGTAATTGGCGCGCTGGAAAGCGGGCTGAGCAATGAACATGGAGTCCTGATTTCCAAGGGGATCATAGATGGATTCACATCGATCATTCTAGCGTCGACGCTAGGCATAGGAGTCTTGATATCCGCAGCTCCGGTGTTTGTATACCAGGGATTGATTGCGCTTTTTGCGACGCAGATCAGTTTGATGGTTCCGGAAGCGGCGCTGGATCTGTTTATCGCTGAAATGTCGGCGACCGGCGGCGTAATGATCGTTGCCATCGGTTTGAACTTGATGGGCATTACAAAAATTAGAGTGGCGAATTTATTGCCGGGTATTTTAGTTGTTGCATTGGCAGTCACGGTGATTTATCAATTCAATTTAATGCCTTAAGGAAGTGAACGAAATGAGTTTGGGTTTAGACAGTGATGCAGGATTGACTATAGAAAGCCTTTATCAGACAGCCGTTGATATGCTGACCGATGAAAAAATGTGGATTGGTATCGGGGTTGTATTCCTGAAAGTGATTTTCATCTTATTGGCCGCATACATTGTCGTTATTGTCGCGAGAGTTGTTATCAGGAAGACCTTCTCTGTGAGGATCCGCGGTCCGTTGAAGTACAACGAACGGCGCCAGCAGACATTATCGAAATTGCTGGAGAATATCGTAGCTTATGTTGTATATTTTGTGGCTATTATAGCGGTCTTGTCTGCATTTACAATAGACATCACCGGATTGATCGCCGGTGCCGGTGTGTTGGGTCTCGCCATCGGTTTCGGCGCACAGAACCTGGTGCGCGATATTATCACCGGATTTTTCATCATTTTTGAAGACCAGTTCTCGGTCGGGGATTATGTCCGGATTGGCCAAGCCGAGGGAACGGTGGAAGAAATCGGTTTGCGGACGACGAAAGTGAAAGCATGGACAGGGGAGTTATTCATCTTCCCGAATGGCAATGTTACAGACGTCGTCAACTTTTCCATCCATAATTCGATTGCTGTAGTGGATGTCAATATTTCCTACGAATCGGATATTGCGAGAGTGGAGAATCTCATCGTAGAGTTTCTTGAAACTTTGCAGGACCGTTACGAACAGATCATCAAACCGGCTGAATTGCTGGGGGTGCAGAACTTGACGACTACTGAAGTGGTCATGCGGATTACAGCGGAAACGCTGCCGATGCAGCATTTTGCAATTGCCAGAAGCATGCGCCGTGATTTGAAGGAATTCCTCGATAAGCGTGGGGTTGAAATTCCTTATCCTCGCATGGTGATGATGCAGCGGTCGCCGGAAGCTTCGAATTCGGCGGCTATTGCCAAGAAGTGAAGCGTGGGTAGATCGGATTTTTGGTGTCACTTGATTTGGAAGGAGAATGGGCGATGGAAATGAAGGAATTCGGTTTGAATGATGTCGTCGAAATGAAGAAAGGGCATCCTTGCGGCGCGAATGCCTGGAAAATTATTCGGATGGGCGCCGATATCCGCATCAAATGCGAAGGATGCCAGCATAGTGTCATGATTCCAAGAGTGGAATTCAACAAAAAAATGAAAAAGGTGCTTGTGAAGGCAGAAACAGAAGCGGAATGATTAATGGACATTTCAGTATTCTGTTCCTATAATAGAATGGCTGTATAAAAATAAATCGTTTTTCAAAGAAGAAAGGTCGTGAATCCTTTGGCATTAACTGCAGGGATTGTAGGATTACCAAACGTAGGGAAATCCACATTATTTAACGCCATAACAAAAGCGGGCGCGGAAGCGGCAAACTACCCGTTCTGTACAATAGATCCAAACGTCGGGATTGTAGAAGTTCCGGATGAGCGCTTGGACAAACTGACTGAATTAGTCGTACCGAAGAAAACCATACCGACTGCATTTGAGTTTACTGATATCGCCGGCATCGTCAAAGGCGCCAGCAAAGGAGAAGGGCTTGGAAATAAATTCCTTTCCCATATCCGTGAAGTTGATGCCATCTGTCAGGTTGTACGCTGTTTTGCAGATGACAACATTACACACGTATCGGGGAATGTAGACCCGGTTTCTGATATTGAAGTCATCAATCTCGAATTGATCCTGGCTGATATGGAAAGCATCGAAAAGAGAATTGCGCGCGCAGCGAAACTTGTGAAGCAAAGAGACAAAGAGGCTGTTGCTGAAGAGCCGGTTCTTTTTAAATTGCGTGAAGCATTCGAAGCTGGAAAACTTGCCCGCTCCATCGATTTCACTGATGATGAAATGCGCATTGCAAAAAACTTGAATTTATTGACGTTAAAGCCTATGCTTTATGTTGCCAACGTGTCTGAAGATGAAATTGCCGAAGCTGACAGCAACCCTTATGTACAAAAAGTGCGTGAGTATGCAGCGGAAGACAACTCGGATGTCATCGTTGTCTGTGCGAAAATCGAGGAAGAAATGGCTGAGCTGGAAGACGAGGAAAAAGAAATGTTCCTTGAAGAACTTGGCATTGAAGAATCGGGCTTGGATCAACTGGTCAAAGCATCGTACAGTTTGCTTGGACTGGCTACATACTTTACTGCCGGCGTGCAGGAAGTTCGTGCCTGGACATTCAAAAAGGGAATGAAAGCACCGCAATGTGCCGGTATCATCCACTCCGATTTCGAACGCGGTTTTATTCGCGCAGAAACAGTGGCGTATGAAGATTTAGTGGAAGCCGGTTCGATGGCTGCCGCAAAAGAAGCAGGGAAGGTTCGCCAGGAAGGCAAGGAATATCTTGTCAAAGACGGCGACGTTATGTTGTTCAGATTTAATGTGTAAGACGTTGGATGTTGCCATGGATACAATTCAAGAATAACTAGGGCGACATACCGAGTCAGGAATAATAAACCAAACCGGATGCCTATTTGCATCCGGTTTTTAATTTGGGAGGGAAAAAACATGTTGTTATTTGTATACGGAACATTAAAAACAGGTGGAAAATACCATTTCTATCTGGAAGAAGCGTCTTTGAAAGCTGAGCAGGCAGTTGCCACAGGTTCACTTTACGATACAGGTCTCGGCTATCCGGCGATGAGCCTGGAAGGGACGGACCAGATCCACGGCGAAGTTTACGAAATTCCGGAAGTGCTGTGGCCGGCACTCGATTTCCTGGAGGATTGCACAGGGGACGAAGCGACCGATCTTTACGAAAAATCGGTGATTCCAGTTGAAGTCAACGGCGAAGTGCTGGAAGCGACAGTTTATCTGGCAAAAGATAAGAGCTTGTTGAAAACGAAGATTTCGAGCGGGAATTGGGAGATTGTTTTTGCTTAAATAAAATAATCCCAAAGAATCAGCGCGTCACGGACGCAGCTATTCTTCGGGGTTTGGATATTCATCATATACATGCAGACGGGGCTCAGACGGATCATCAAGGATCCAGGCTTCGTCTTTTTCTTTGCGCAATTCCCGGTACATGAAAAAGTCGCCGGCGGCACCGGCAGCGAGCATCGCGCCGAGCAGCACAAGCACCTGATCCTGTATCCAGAAGCCGATGATGGTGGGAATCACTGCGGTCGTCCAGAAGGGAAGCAGCAAAACCTGGCGCATTTTTTTATTTTGCAGCGGTGAACTGGTTGTGGCGTAAGCATAGCCTTTCGACAGCTCCAAGCCGTAGGTCAGGGAGGAGAGCGGCACTCTGCCGAAAATGACGAATCCGATCAAATGGAATAATTCGTGCAAAATGATCAGCACCATATAGCCGATTATGAAGTAAAGGATGCCCCGGAGAGAGAATCCGAATGCCAACGGTTCGACTAGCAGATGATAAGCAGCAGCAAAAACGGCAACCAGCAAGATATTGATCCAGAGCATTTTCGTCGCGACTTCTTCAAGTTTCAACTCGATTACGGATGACGGTTTCATCGGTTCACTTCCTTAACGGTGAGGGTCGGTTGCAAAGTTTTTATTCGCGTGGAGTACGGTCTTGTTCAGGTGGAACGACTTAATGCTAATTAAACACAGCTTCCAGGAAAAGTATAGCTGATTTTCGTAAGGAAATGGCGGTTGCGGGGAAGATCCATTTGTGATACAATACAGTGATGTGAGTAATATTTTTAATTGCTTGCTCCTTGCCCGCTGGAATCAGTAGGGCCCAAGTCCATAAGGAGGTGACAACACGATGAGAGAGTATGAACTAATGTACATTATTCAGCCTTCAATTGAAGAGGAAGCGAAAAAAGCGCTAGTTGAGCGTTTTAACGAAGTCCTTACTTCTAACGGTGCTGAAATCATCGAGTCGAAAGAGTGGGGTAAACGCCGTTTAGCTTACGAGATCAACGATTTGCGTGAAGGTTTCTACCAGATCGTAAAAGCTAACGCTGGATCTGAAGCTATCAACGAATTTACACGTCTTGCGAACATTAACGAAGACATTATTCGCCATATCGCTGTACGCAAAGACGCGTAAGCAGTATATGGAACTGTAAATAACTTTGACTTAAAGGAGGTTGAATTCTGATGATTAACCGAGTTGTATTAGTCGGAAGGCTTACAAAAGATCCAGATCTTCGCTACACACCAAGCGGTGCGGCGGTGGCACGTTTTACACTGGCTGTAAACCGTACTTTCTCCAATGCGCAAGGTGAAAAGGAAGCGGATTTTATCAACTGTACTGTTTGGCGCAAACAAGCTGAAAACACAGCGAATTTCCTTAAAAAAGGGAGTTTGGCAGGTGTTGAAGGCCGCATCCAGACAGGCAGCTACGAGGGACAGGATGGAAAACGTGTATATACGACTGAAGTGGTGGCGGACAGCGTTCAATTCCTTGAACCGCGGAATGCCGGAGCCGGTTCAGACCGTTCACAAGGGCAGCAGCCTTCATCCTATCAGCAGAACCAACCGACAAGTCAGCAAAACAATCATACCCGTGTAGACCAGGATCCATTCTCAAGCGGCAGCGGCCCGATCGAAGTATCGGATGACGATTTGCCGTTCTAAGAACGACTGGCCAGAGGGCTTAAAATCTTAACAAAAAGGAGGTAATTCGATATGGCACCACGTCGCGGAGGCAAAAAGCGTAAAAAGGTTTGTTACTTTACGTCAAACAACATCACGCACATCGACTATAAAGATACTGACCTATTGAAGAAATTCATTTCTGAAAGAGGAAAAATCTTGCCACGTCGTGTTACAGGCACAAGCGCTAAATGGCAACGTAAGTTGACAATCGCTATCAAACGCGCTCGTATCATGGCACTTATTCCGTTTGTTGCGGAAGAAAGATAATAACTGCAGAAAAGACCGGGAAACCGGTCTTTTTTTTGTTCTCTTTTAACTATATATGTTGAATAAATAGACTTTAGTAGCCGATATTGCGCAAAACAGCTTGCTTTCCGGGGGGCTTGCGCTGAGCTAACTCGGACTCGTTACACTTCGCCCGAGTGGATCTCAGCACTTCGCTTGGTCCCCCAGGAGTCTGCGCTATTTTGCTCCATATCTCAAATTTCCTTCCATAAAAGAATGGTCTTTTTCAATTCACTTTCCAGAAAGTTACACTTCAATTCTAAACAGGGCTAGAATGAAGCGTCAGGCGGCGACTCCTGCGGGAAATAGAGCGTGTCCTGAGACCCCGCAAGAGCGAAGCGATGAGCGGAATGGTTGAAGAAGTAGTCAGTATTTCGAAAGTATTACAAAAAGACCGCGAAACATTTTTTATTCTCATTTATATATGAACAGGCATACCCATTTCGCTCCCATACCCGGTACACCCTTTTTTGTTCAGGTTCTGCAATCGTGTTACAATTATAAGGATGAAATAAACCCGAAAGAAGGGGAAAAACAGCTTCATGCAAAATCAACGAACAAGGCAAATTACGAACGGTGCGTTGATGGCAGCCGTTTTTACGGTACTGATGGCTATCACTGTATACGTTCCTATTATTAGTTTAGCAACATTGTTTTTCCTGGCTTTGCCGGTAGCCTGGTACAGCGCAAAATATCCATGGAAACCGTCTGCGCTGTTTTCATTGGCAACGTTCTTGCTGAGTCTGATTATCGGCGGAGTTTTCGCGGTGCCGGTGGCGCTTCTGTACATTCCCTTCGGCTTGATGATCGGCTTGTCGATCCATTATGGCAAGAGCAAATTGTTCCTGTTTATGGGTTCTTCCATTGTCTGGCTGATATCGGTGATGGTGCAATACGTGGCCATGATCTGGCTGTTTGGCATTAATGTCATTGAAGAGTACCTCACCGCCTCCAAAGCCACTTTGAGGAATGGCAGCAATTGGATGGAGCGCCTGGGCGGCACGGAAGAACAAATCGAACAATACAATGAATCCGTCGGCAATATGCTGACAACTTTTGAGACGACATTGCCGGCTCTGATTATTTTATCGGTTTTCGTGATTGTCTGGTTCCATCTCCTGATCAATCTGCCGATTTTGAAACGGCTTGGCACAGCGATTCCGAAATTCCCGCCATTTGCTGATATGAAATTGCCGAAATCTGTATTATGGTATTATTTAATCGTATTACTTATTTCGCTGCTTTCAGAATTTGAACCGGGCACGATCGCCTTTTTAGCTTTCGCTAACGCCATGGTTCTATTACAGATGCTTTTATTCCTGCAAGGGATCGCTTTCTACCATTTCTATATCCAGCAGGAAGGCTGGCAGAATTGGGTTAAAGTGATCGTCACTGTTTTCGCGTTCCCGCTGCAGGCATTTACAATAATCGTTGGAATCGTGGACCTCGGATTCGATATCCGGGGCTGGGTCAAAAAGGCACATGATTTTAAAGGAAAATAAGGAGCTGAAATGAATGTCGGCTTTTTTTAGGAAAAGGAAGTTGAGGTACCCGTTATTGGCATTGCTGATACTGGGGCTGGCCGCTTCGATTCTGATCGCTTTTATATCGGAATTGATTGCGGGCATATTCTTTTTTCTTTTCGCTGCCGCTTTTGCATTTACGTGGCTGATTGAGAAAAGGACATACGAAGCAACCGAAAAACATATAGAAACTCTTTCTTACCGGATGAAAAAGGTCGGGGAAGAGGCTTTGCTTGAGATGCCGATCGGCATTTTACTGGCGAATGAAGAGTTTAAGATCGAATGGGCGAATCCGTATATCAGTTCAGTTCTTGAATATGATACATTGATCGGTGAATCGATCTACAGCCTGTCGGATGACTTTCACACATTGGTGAAATCGGAAGAAATCCGCGATTTGACGGTCACACTCGGCGACCGTAAATACCGTGTCTATTACAAAGCGGATGACCGTTTGTTCTATTTATTCGACATTACAGAGCAAGTGGAAATCGAATCCTTGTATTATGCGGACCGGACCGTCATCGGCATCCTGTTCATCGATAATTACGATGAACTGGCGCAGGGCATGGATGACCAGACGCGCAGCAACCTGAACAGCCTGGTCACTTCGCTGATCAATGATTGGGGAGCGACGCATGGCATCTTCGTCAAACGGGTTTCATCCGACCGTTTCATGGCGGTCTTCAATGAATCGATCCTGAAACAACTGGAAATTTCGAAATTCGCCATTCTGGACGATATCCGCGATGTGACATCGAAGGATAATCTGGCGCTTACGTTAAGCATCGGAGTGGGTGCGGGATCCGCATCGCTCGTCGAACTTGGCAGCATGGCGCAATCTGGGCTTGACCTTGTACTTGGGCGCGGCGGCGACCAGGTGGCCATCAAGCATCCGAGCGGCAAGGTGAAATTCTATGGCGGGAAAACCAACCCCGTTGAAAAACGGACGCGGGTTCGTGCACGCGTCATCTCACACGCTTTGCGTGATTTGATCCAGGACAGCGACCAGGTCTTCATCATGGGGCATAAGATGCCGGACATGGATTCCATCGGCGCGGCGGTAGGCGTAGCCAAAATGGCCGCGATGAATAAAGTCAAAGGGCGCATCGTCCTCGACTTTGATGAGTATGACCGCAGTGTCAGCCGGCTGATGGAGGAAATTGAAGGGGACGCCGATCTGTTTGAGCAATTCATCACGCCGGAAGAGGCGCTTGCCGATATGACGGATAATTCCTTGCTTGTCGTAGTGGATACCCATAAACCGTCGATGGTGATAGAAGAACGGCTGCTTCAGCGGATGGAACGGGTCGTCCTGATCGACCACCACCGCAGAGGCGAAGAATTCATCACCAACACCATGCTGGTTTATATGGAACCATATGCATCTTCCACAGCCGAATTGGTGACGGAATTGATTGAATATCAGCCGAAGCATGAAAAGCTGTCGATGCTTGAAGCGACAGCGATGCTTGCCGGCATTATCGTGGATACGAAAAGTTTTACATTGCGGACAGGCGCCCGTACTTTCGAGGCGGCATCCTATCTCCGTGCGAATGGCGCCGATACGGTGCTTGTGCAGCGTTTATTGAAAGAAGATATGGACACGTACCTTGAACGCGCGAGAATCGTGGAAACCGTCGAATTTGTCGGGGGTGGCATCGTCATTGCCCACGGCCAGCCGGACCGCGTCTACAGCCCGGTGCTGATTGCGCAGACCGCTGATATTCTGCTCACGATGAAAGATGTCAACGCATCGTTTGTTGTAGCTGAACGGAATGAAGGCGGCGTCGGCATCTCAGCCCGGTCGCTTGGAGAAGTGAATGTCCAGGTGATCATGGAAAATCTCGGAGGCGGCGGCCACTTGACGAATGCGGCAACCCAAATGCCGGAAGCGACAATCGAAGAAGCGATTGCATCATTAAAAGAAACCATTTCAGAAACATATGAGGGGGAGCAAACCGAATGAAAGTTATATTCCTGAAAGACGTAAAAGGCAAAGGCAAAAAAGGCGACATCAAAAACGTGGCGGATGGCTACGCACACAACTACCTGTTGAAGAACAACCTGGCGAAAGAAGCCGATCAGGCAGCCATCAGCCAATTGGCTGGCCAGAAGAAAAAAGAGGAAAAAGAATCTGCGCATGAACTGGCAGAAGCACAGAAACTGAAAGAAGAGCTTGAAAGCCTGACAATCGAACTGCAGACAAAATCTGGTGAAGGCGGCCGTCTATTCGGTTCGATCACAACGAAACAGATTGCCAAGGAACTTGAAAAAACACATGGCATCAAAATCGATAAACGCAAAATGGAATTGGATGACGCCATCCGTGCGCTCGGTTACACGAATGTGCCGGTGAAATTGCATCACGATGTAACAGCGACGCTTAAAGTTCACGTAACAGAAGAAGCGTAAGGGGATGGACCGATGAACGATATTATGGATCGTGTCCCCCCGCATAACCAGGAAGCCGAGCAATCGGTTCTTGGCGCCATCTTCTTGGAACCGCAATCCCTGATTTCGGTCGCGGAAATTGTCATGCCGGAAGATTTCTACCGCATTGCGCACCAGAAAATCTTCCAGACGATGATCAATTTATCGGATCGCGGAAAAGCGATTGATGTAGTGACAGTCACTGAAGAGCTTTCCGCCAAAAAGGAATTGGAGGATGTCGGCGGGCTGTCGTATCTGACGGAAATCGCCAACGCGGTTCCGACCGCGGCGAACGTCGGCCATTACGCCCATATCGTCGAAGAAAAAGCGCTGCTTCGCCGTCTGATCCGTGTGGCGACTTCCATTGTGGAAGACGGTTTTACACGCGAAGACGAAGTGGAAGCGTTGCTTGCTGAAGCGGAAAAGAAAATGATGGAAGTATCCAGCCGCAAGAACGCTGGAGATTTTATTCACATCAAAGATGTTTTGGTGAAAACGTATGACAATATCGAATTGCTGCATACGCGCAAAGGGGACGTCACAGGGATCCCTACAGGCTTCCGGGACCTCGATAAGGTGACGGCAGGGTTTCAGCGGAACGACCTGATTATCGTGGCTGCACGGCCTTCTGTCGGTAAGACGGCTTTTGCGCTGAACGTGGCGCAGAACGTCGCGACCAAGACGGACGAAAACGTCGCCATCTTCTCACTGGAGATGGGGGCGGAGCAGCTCGTCATGCGTATGCTCTGCGCGGAAGGCAATATCGATGCGCAGGTGCTGCGTACCGGTGCTTTGCAGAATGAAGACTGGCGCAAGCTCACGATGGCGATGGGCAGTCTGTCGAATGCCGGAATTTTCATCGATGATACGCCAGGCATCCGGGTCAACGATATCCGTGCGAAATGCCGCCGCCTGAAACAGGAATACGGCCTTGGCATGATCATGATCGATTATCTTCAGTTGATCCAGGGACCAGGCAAATCCGGTGAAAACCGCCAGCAGGAAGTATCGGATATTTCCCGTTCACTGAAAGGCCTTGCCCGTGAACTTGAAGTTCCCGTCATCGCATTGTCCCAGCTGTCCCGTGGAGTGGAGCAGCGCCAGGACAAGCGCCCGATGATGTCGGATCTTCGTGAATCGGGAAGTATTGAGCAGGATGCCGATATTGTATCGTTCCTGTACCGTGAGGATTATTACGATAAAGAAACAGAAGACCAGAACATGATCGAGATCATTATCGCCAAACAGCGTAACGGCCCGACCGGTACGGTGAAGCTGGCATTTGTGAAGGAATACAATAAATTCGTCACCATCGACTGGAGTCAGCACGAATCCGGCGGAGACTTCTAAACACGAACGTTCAAATGTGAAAGCACATTTGCGTTCGTGTTTTCTTTGGTTTTTGATTGACTAAAGCGCTTTTCATTGATACAATTAACCCTGTTTGAAACAAGGGCGCAAGCCTGACGGAGGTGCGGACAATGACATCAGTCGTAGTAGTAGGAACGCAATGGGGAGACGAAGGAAAAGGGAAAATCACAGATTTTCTATCCGAGCACGCGGAAGTGATTGCACGCTATCAGGGCGGAAATAACGCTGGGCACACAATCATCTTTGGCGGAGAAACATATAAACTGCATTTGATTCCATCGGGGATTTTTTATAAAGACAAGATTTCAGTGATCGGCAACGGCATGGTCGTGGATCCGAAGGCTTTGGTAAAAGAATTGAAAGGTCTTCACGACCGTGGAGTGACCACTGAAAACCTGCGCATCTCCAACCGTGCGCACGTGCTTCTGCCTTACCACATCAAACAGGATGAAGTCGAAGAAGCGCGCCGCGGCGCCAATAAAATCGGGACTACAGGAAAAGGCATCGGGCCGGCTTATATGGACAAAGCTGCGCGTGTCGGAATCCGTATGGCCGACCTGTTGGATCATGTCGTATTCGAAGAAAAACTTCGCATGAACTTGAAAGAGAAAAACCGCCTGTTCGAGAAATTCTACGAAACAGAAGGCTTTACTGTCGAGGAAATCATGGAAGAATATTATCAATACGGCCAGGAAATCGCCAAATACGTAACGGATACATCGAAAGTATTGAATGACGCATTCGACGAAGGCCGCCGTGTCCTATTTGAAGGTGCACAAGGTGTCATGCTTGATATCGACCAAGGGACATACCCATTCGTGACGTCATCCAACCCGGTTGCCGGCGGTGTGACGATCGGAGCGGGCGTTGGACCGACGACGATTTCACACGTTATCGGTGTCTGCAAAGCCTATACATCGCGTGTGGGCGACGGACCATTCCCGACTGAACTATTCGACGAAACGGGCCAGCAGATCCGCGAAGTCGGCAAGGAGTACGGCACAACGACGGGCCGTCCGCGCCGCATTGGCTGGTTCGACAGTGTTGTCGTACGCCATGCTAGACGTGTCAGCGGATTGACGGACTTGACGGTCAACTCGATCGACGTTTTGACAGGGCTTGAAACAGTGAAAATCTGTACAGCATACCGTTATAAAGGTGAATTGATCACGGAATATCCAGCGAACCTTCGCATGCTGGCTGATTGTGAGCCGGTATACGAGGAACTTCCAGGCTGGACGGAAGATGTAACGAAATGCAAATCGCTTGGTGAATTGCCGGATAACGCGCGCCATTACCTGGAGCGCATCGCGCAATTGACAGGCGTCCAAATTTCCATCTTCTCTGTGGGACCTGACCGCAACCAGACTAATATTGTAACAAGTGTTTGGAGATAGCAACGAAAAGCGACGGCACCCGTTAAGCTCTGGAAGGCATAAGACGATTTGGCGAAGCGGCGTGTTTTCAGCCGCACAGCCAAAGTGGCTTATGACCCGAAGAGCTGGGTCGCCGGAGACTAGACACACCGAAAAGCGGAAACGGCCGTTCAGCTCCGACAAGCGTAAGGCGCTCTGGCGTAGCGGTGTTTTTTCAGCCGCCTAGCCAGAGAGACTTACGACTCGAGGAGTTGGCCGTTGGAGTCTAGACAAAGAAAAGCGACGGCACCCGTTAAGCTCTGAAAGGCATAAGACGATTTGGCGAAGCGGCGTGTTTTCAGCCGCACAGCCAAAGTGGCTTATGACCCGAAGAGCTGGGTCGCCGGAGACTAGACACGTTGATTTGATATATAGCAAGAAGCCGGACATTGCGTCCGGCTTTTTTTGATTTAGAGAAATTATCTACTCTACAATCATTACGCTTTAGGCGGATGCTTTCCGCGGGGAGCGGCCTAAGCCTCCTCATCCGTTGCGCTCCTTGCGACGAAGCAGTGCAGCGATGCAGGAGCACATCTTTGCCCTTCACCGGCTGACGCTCCATTAGGATTTGTGTAGAATTACGTTATGTACTTACTTATTTAATACAGACTTAAATAGATAACCTTTTTAGAAAGTAACCTGAGATATGAAGCAAAACAGCGAAGACTCCCAAGGGAGTAGAACCTGAGTTGGCTTGCCAACTCAGGTTCGAGCGAAGTGCTGAGATCCACTCGGGCGAGGGGGACCGAGACCGAGTTAGCTCAGTGCAAGCCCCTAGGAAAGCGAAGCTGTTTTGCGGAATATCGGTTATCATCCGCTATTCAATAGATCCAAAAGAAGCCGTACGCTTAGTCCGGCTTCTTTTTTAGAGTGATTATTAAAGTTGTACATATTCTGTCCATAATTTTCGCTATGTTAATAAAACATCCACATTCTATTACTTTGAATACTACAGATATATGACATATATGACGGATTTTTACCTTAAATAGGCTTTTTTATTGGATAGAAAAAGAAAAAACAACCATAAACTTAAGAAGTAATCCTAATAAAAACCATTAAATGTAATTAAATGGGTTAAACAATACGTTTTATTTACACTGAGCAGTTTTATGCTATTTTGGTATAAGTTTGTGATAAAGTGATGGAGGTTTAATTGAACAGGAGATTTTCAGAGAGAATCAATGAAGGGGGATTATGAGTACTATATGAGGAACTTAACTGACAAGAGCTTCAGCATTAGCGGCTCAAACCTTATTAAAATAGCGGCATCGATTTTTCTGGTGATGGGTTTGAATACGAACCCTGCAGCAGCAGAAAATATTGGCCATGATGGTTTAAAAACGATTTATCATATATATAACGGCGGCAAGTATATCGGCGCCGTAAATGAAGACGAAAAAGTGGAAGACTTGGTGGAGGCGAAAGTCGCTGAAGCCGGACAGGAATTTAAGGAATTGAATCTGGAGCCTGACGAAAGCTTCAATATGATCGCGGAGCAGGTTTTCGAACCGGCAGCCAAGAATGAGGAAGAGATCCTGGCGGCATTGGACGAAGAGCTGGAGGTGAAAGCATCCACTTTCGCTTTGACACTGGACGGTAAAGTCATCGCCCAACTGAAAGACCGTTCAGCTTACGATGAAACGCTCCGCCAAGTGCTGCTAGCATACGCAAGTCCGGAAGAATTGGATCAGTGGGAAGCCAGCAAACGTACTCCAGAAGCTTTACCTGAACTGGAAGCAGGCGAAACCCGTGTCACATTGATCGATATAGAGGATAATCTTTCCGGCATGTCCGACCAGGCGGCGCCGGCAGACATCAGTACGCCTGAAGAAGCAGCGACGCTGCTATTGGAAGAAAAGGACATCACAGTAACTGTTGAGAAAGAGGAAAAAGTAAAAGAAGGGCTCAAATTTGAGACAGTCGAGAAAGAAGACGAAGAGCTGTTTATCGGCAAGTCAAAAGTCGAGCAAAAAGGCAAAGACGGTGAAAAGCAGGTCGTCTACACGATTACGGAAACTGATGGAGAACAATCCGGACGTGAAGCCGTGGAGGAAGAAGTGACGGCAGAGCCGGTTGAAAAAGTGGTATTGAATGGTGTGAAAGAATTGCCGTCTGTCGGAACCGGCAAATTTGTGTGGCCGGCTCAAGGCGGTTACATTTCAAGCAAAAAAGGGCCGCGCTGGGGCAGAGAGCATAAAGGCATCGATATTGCCCAGCCGGACGGCTTTGATATTCTGGCTGCGGATCACGGCGTCGTGAAAGCGGCAGGTGCAGACGGCACTTTCGGCAATCGCGTCATCATTGATCACGGCAATGGCTATGAAACGATCTATGCGCACCTCAAAACAATCGACGTCAAAGTCGGTGCTAAAGTGCCGCAGGGGACGAAAATCGGTGTGATGGGAACGACAGGACGCTCAACCGGAATCCATCTGCATTTCGAGATTTCGAAAAATGGCGCAACTCAAAATCCATTGGATTATGTAAAACAATAAAATGATCGGAATGCCAGCGAGCGGGAAATATGATTTCCGATTCGCTGGCATTCATTTTTCTGTCGGCGTAAAGACCCTGGATGTTACGGCAAATAAACAGGCAATTCCACCAAAAAACCTTTGAATATTTCCCGGGAAATATCACGCAATGAATGAGAGATGCTAAACCGCCTGAACAGTGATAAAGTTAAGGTAGAAAAGTTTACGATCAGGATGGGAATTTCTATTCAAAAAAGGGGAGATCATTGATGAATAAGACAATTTTGGTAGTGGATGATGAAAAGCCGATTGCAGACATTCTGCAGTTTAATCTTAAAAAAGAAGGATTCAATGTCGTTTGTGCCTACGACGGAGATGAAGCGATCAAACTGGCGGAAGAAGTGAAGCCCGATTTGATGCTTTTGGATATCATGCTGCCGAACCGCGATGGCATGGAAGTATGCCGGGAAGTACGCAAAAAATACGATTTCCCGATTATCATGCTGACTGCGAAAGACTCGGAAATCGACAAAGTTTTGGGTCTGGAATTGGGTGCGGACGACTATGTGACGAAACCGTTCTCGACGAGAGAATTGGTGGCGCGCGTGAAAGCCAATCTTCGCCGTCAGAATATCGTTCCTTCTGAAGAAACAGGACCGAATTCGAATGACATCCAAGTGGGTGCTTTAACCATCCAGCCGGATGCCTACCTGGTACTTAAACGTGAGGAAACGATCGAATTGACGCATCGTGAATTTGAGCTGCTGCATTATCTGGGCAAGCATATCGGTCAGGTCATGACACGCGAACATTTACTCCAGACAGTATGGGGCTATGATTACTTCGGGGATGTTCGCACAGTGGACGTAACCATCCGGCGCCTGCGTGAAAAAATTGAAGATAACCCGAGCCATCCGGCATGGATCGTTACACGCCGCGGAGTAGGGTATTATTTGCGAAATCCTGAACAGGAGTAGACTGAATGCAGAAAGTAACCTTTTTTAAATCAATTCATGTGAAAATTGTGCTGATTTATATCCTGCTGATCCTCTTGGCGATGCAGATCATCGGCCTTTATTTTGTACAGCAATTGGAAGAATCGTTAATTCAGAGCTTTGAAGAATCCCTGAACGACCGGATGGAAATCATCGAATTCAGTGTGCGGGAAGAGATGATCAGGAACCGGACGGATGACGACTTGACCGTTGAACAAAGCCTGCGTTCAGTATTGAACGGCTTCAGATCCGATGATATTTCTGAAATCCGTGTGGTCAATTCCCAGTACCGCATCATCGGCTCTTCGGCCATCGAAAAACAGCCGTTGATCGGTCAGCGTTCTGCGGATGGATTGGTAAGGGAAACCATCCTCAGTGGGGAAGCCAAACAGCAGATTAAAATAAACAAAGAAACCGAACGCCGGGTATGGGTCGCCACGCAGCCAATCATGACAGTTGGAGGCGAGTTGCTCGGAACCCTCTATATAGAAGCGAAAGTGGAAAATGTCTATGACCAGATGGACGAAATCAATTCGATTTTGGCCGGAGGGACGGCATTGTCCCTGGTGATAACGGCAATTCTGGGTATTCTGGTTGCCCAAACCATCTCCAAACCGATTTCAGATATGCGGAAACACGCCCAGGCCATGGCAAAAGGGAATTTCTCCCGCAAGGTCCGTGTTTACGGCGATGATGAAATTGGGCAATTGGCGAAAGCATTCAACCATTTGACGAACCGTTTGCAGGAATCCCAGCAATCAACAGAAAGTGAACGCCGAAAACTGGCTTCCATTCTGGCGAATATGACGGATGGCGTCCTATCGACGGACCGCAGGGGAAGAATTATCCTGATCAACGATCCGGCGCTGCGCCTGTTGAATGTTTCACGTGAAACGGTGATGAACCGTCCGATTACAACCGTTCTTGGACTTGAAAGTGAATATACATTTGAGGATCTGATCCACATGAAAGATGCGATCACACTCGATTTCGGTACTTACGATCAGAGTGCTTTGCTGCGGACAAATTTCTCGGTTATCCAGAAAGAGACCGGATTTGTGAATGGCTTGATTGCTGTATTGCATGATAATACGGAACAGGAAAAAATTGATATGGAACGCCGGGAATTCGTTGCGAACGTATCGCATGAACTGCGTACGCCGCTGACGACCATGCGCAGCTATCTAGAAGCGCTTGCAGAAGGCGCATGGCGGGATGAAGAGCTGGCTCCAAATTTCCTGAATGTCACGCAAACGGAAACAGAGCGAATGATCCGTTTAGTGAATGACTTACTGAAATTATCGAAAATGGATTCAGGCGACACCGAACTCAATAAGGAAATGGTCGATTTCAAAGTATTCTTCAACCGGATCATCGACCGTTTTGAAATGTCGAAGTCCCAGAATGTCATTTTTGAGCGTGATATGCCTAAATCCCCGTATTTTGTGGAAATAGATACCGATAAGATGACACAGGTTTTCGATAATATCATTTCCAATGCGCTGAAGTATTCACCTGACGGCGGCAAGGTTTCATTCCAGGTAAGTGAAGTGGATGGCCTGCTGCAAACGAAAATCAGTGACCAGGGGATGGGTATACCGAAAGAGAATCTGGATAAGATTTTCGATCGTTTCTACCGTGTCGACAGGGCGCGTTCAAGGGAAATGGGCGGCACCGGACTGGGGCTCGCGATTTCCAAGGAAGTGATCAATGTCCATGGCGGCGCTATTTGGGCGGAAAGCGATTACGGCAAAGGGACAACGATATTCTTCACGCTTCCATTTGAAACAGATGACGGAGGTGAGTGGGAATGAAATATATCGAACAGATAAAATCGATCGTCCTGTTCCTGCTTGTGTTTCTCAGTCTCGGTCTGACGTTTACAATCTGGAATTTCACGCCGAAGACGCTGGCTCCGATCGATGACCCGGCACCTTCGCTCGAATCCGCGATTGTGGAAACGAAAAAAATCGAGCAAGTAGTCAGACCGGTGAAAATTCTTTACCACGGGGAAGAAGACGTCAACGGAACAGTGAATAAAGATGAAATAGACTTATTATTGAAGTCGATGAACCAATGGGAAATCAGCGATTTGACCTTGCTGTCGGATGAAGCGACAGTGAGTGAAATGACAGACATCATGCATGACCCGGCCCGCGCGGTTCTCTATTACCCGGGTGCCGTGCCATTTCCGGTGTTCGACGCGATGATGAATATTACAGACACCAATGTGCCGGAAGCAACCTTCAACCGGATGGTCATCAACTGGGAAAGCTCTTCGAACGGAGCGCTTGAAATTTATTTCGTGAACTCGGATTCGGGACGCATCTACGAAGGTGCTGTGCAATTGGGTGATATTGCAAGCTTTGAACAGAGCATTATCGTTCCTGCTGAACAATATCCACTTTATATAACCGATAACTCGATAGGAACGCTGCCGATCTATATACCGGAAGAGCCTGTCGATACTTCGAGTTACGTTTATCTATATGAAGAAACGCCGTTGGACGCATATGCGAGCCGGCTCTTCGACGGACCGGCAAACAATCTTACTGACGGAAGCTTTACAGATAATACCGGGGCGTTCCTGGAAAGAAATGAAACCACTAAAGGGTTGGAATTTGTTCAATCCAAGGCAGAAACAACCGATCCTGCCATTCCTTCTGAACTAGTTTTCAATACGACAAAGTTCATCAACGACCATGGCGGCTGGACCAACGACTATTATTATTTCGGCATGGAGCCGATCAACCAGTTGATCGACTATCGCTTGTTCATCAACAATCTTCCGGTATTCGGTTCAACCGTATCGCCTGTCATTGAATTGCAATGGGGGACGGCCGACGGCGAAGAGCAGGTTTTCCGCTATAACCGGCCAATTTATATAGTGGAACCTACCGGCAGAACAGTGACGAAAGAACAGGCATCAGGTACGGCGGTTCTTGCGGCCTTGTCACGCTTGAGTGAGGAAGAAAGAGCGCAAGTCGAAGAAATCATGCCGGGCTATGAGTTGACCCGGAATGCGAACGATTCCGATCGTCTGATGATGGTCGAACCGAATTGGTATTTCAAAATCAACGACACATGGCTGAAGTTGACGAATGAAGTGTTAGGGGGGGGACCATTTGGACTGGAGTAGAACAAAGTCGATTTTTATCATCGTCTTTTCCATTTTGAATATCTTTTTATACACCCTATATTTGGAAAGTTACACAGAAGCCGAAAACTTTTCAGTCCTGACGGAATCAGCGGTGGACGACAGGCTGGCCGGTGACCAGATCACATACCCGGATGATCTGGAAACGGAGCCGGGCGAGGAGCCGTATATCAGCGGCACCCGGAAAGTGTTCACTAAAGAAGACGTACCGGTTAAAGACACCCGGGTCGCGGTCGTCGATAAATATATGTTGAATGTCGCATTCAATGAACCCATTCGCATCGGGGACGAGCAAAACAAGGAAAGCCTCGAAGCTTTTCTTGCTGCGAACATCTATAAAGGCGAAGACTATGTATTATGGGATGTCATGGAAGAAGAGAACAAAGCAATCTTCTATCAGGAAATCAACGGCAAAACGTTGTATCATAGTGATAGCGGAAAAGTGACGCTTCTCTGGAATGAAGAAGGAGAAGCTGTGCGCTACGAACAAACCATCTTTACGGACCTTGTTGAAAATGCCCAGAGCAAAGATGTCATTCCTCCAAAACGAGCGATTGAAACACTCTATGGAAAAGGTACATTGCAGCAGAATTCTGAAATCACTTCAGTGGTTCTTGGTTATTCGGTATACGTTTCCGTTTCTGAAGATACACGGATGTTCCTGCCGACTTGGCGGATCATGGTGGAACTTGAAGACGGTTCAACGACGGATCACTTTGTGAATGCCATCAAAGACGGAGTCATTGAATTCAACAAGCCGGAAGAAGAAGGTTCTCAATAAGGAGTTTTTACTATGCGTTTTAGTGTATTGGCAAGCGGCTCGAGCGGCAATGCCATCTATATAGAAAATGACCAGCATTCATTTCTGGTGGATGCGGGCTTAAGCGGCCGGAAAATGGAAGAATTATTCGCTTCCATCGGCAAAAAAATGAGTGACCTGGATGGCATCCTGGTCACTCATGAACATAGCGATCATATTAAAGGGCTTGGAATAGTAGCCCGCAAACATAAAGTACCGATTTACGCCAACGCCAAAACCTGGCTGGCGATGGAGAATCTGGTCGGTGCCATTCCGGTTGAACAGCGATTCCATTTTGATATGGATAGTGTGAAGACTTTCGGTTCATTGGATATCCAGTCGTTTGCGGTATCCCATGACGCCGCTGACCCGATGTTCTATGTGTTCCATGAAAACGGCCGCAAGCTGGCGCTGATCACAGACACCGGTTATGTCAGTGACAAGATGAAAGGCATCATCCAGGCATCCGACGCCTACGTGTTTGAAAGCAATCATGATGTGGGCATGCTGCAGATGGGCCGTTATCCATGGTCGGTCAAACGCCGCATCTTGAGTGACGTCGGGCACGTTTCCAATGAAGACGCGGCAGTCGCGATGAGCGAAGTGATGGCTGAAAAGCCGACGAAGATTTATCTGTCACATTTGAGCAAAGACAATAATATGAAGGATTTGGCGCGCATGAGCGTGGAGCAGACCTTGCAGACGAAAGGCATCATTGTCGGCGAGTATGTCGATCTGCTCGATACTGACGCGAATGTGCCGACTAAACTAGTATTGGTATAAAGAAAATGGCTTCGCACTTGCGGAGCCTTTTTTAGTTATCGGAAAAACAATAAATTCTTAAATCATTTCGCTTTAGCCGGACGCTTTCCGCGGGGAGCGGCCTAAGCCTCCTCATCCGCTTCGCTCCTTGCGGGGTCTCAGGACTCGCTCTAAATCCCGCAGGAGTCGCCGTCTATTGCTTCATTCAGTTTAGCTAAAGTATTGAAATGTCGACTTACCATTCTTAACAGACATAAGCGGATAATCCTTTATAGATGCAATCAGAGATATGGAGCAAAACAGAGAAGACTCCCAAGGGAACAGCGCCCTTCCATGTCTCGAAGCTAGCGCAGCGATGCAGAGACAGAAACGGAGTTGGCTTTCCAATTCCGTTTCGAGCTCAGTGCAACCCCCTAGAAAAACCATTGTGCTCCTGCATCGCTTCGCTGCTTCGTCGCAAAGACTTGACCTCGCCAGCTTCGTTCAAGTCTTCGAAGCTGTTTTGCGTAATATCGATTTCAAATTTTCTTACTCGTAAGTCTAGATATATAGAAGCTCTAACAGAGTGCTCAAGCTTGCATTGTCAGAATTCTATTCATAAAATTAGAGAAAGAAGTTTTCTGAGAGGATGGAGCAGATGGGGTATTACGATCAGACACCTAATGGAAGACGGCGCTCGAACCGGGGGCGCACATTTTTGGCGGGATTGGGCGGTGTGCTGATTGGCGCGTTGCTGATCTGGCTGCTGTTTTATTCGCGTCCGGATTTACTGCCGGGCAACGGCGCGCAAACGTCACAGAACCAGGTTGAAACGGTGGAGACCAGTGAAGAGGGGCAGACGGAGCAGCGTTCAGTCGAAGTAACGAATGATGTCACCGAGGCTGTGGAAATTGCCGATGATACGGTTGTCGGCATTACGAACCTGCAGGCGGGATCGGATTTCTTCTCCGAATCGCCAAGCCAGGAAGTGGGCACAGGCTCTGGAGTTATTTATAAAAATGAAAATGGCACCGCGTTCGTGGTGACCAATCATCATGTTGTGACAGGAGCCACCGATATTGAAGTGACAATGCCGGATGGTGCGAAAAAATCGGCGACACTTGTCGGCAGTGATGTGTGGACGGATTTGGCTGTCCTCAGCATGGACGGCGATGGGATTGAAGATATTGCCGAATTCGGTGATTCGGATGTTCTGAAACAAGGAGAGACAGTCATTGCCATCGGGAATCCGCTGGGACTTGATTTTTATGGATCGGTAACGACCGGCGTTGTGTCAGGTAAGGACCGGGCAGTCCCCGTCGACATCGATGGGGACAATGTGATCGACTGGCAGGTTGATGTGCTGCAAACAGATGCGGCGATCAACCCAGGAAACAGCGGTGGCGCGTTGATCAATATCAGCGGCCAGCTGATTGGTATCAATTCGATGAAGATCAATGCGGCGACGGCGGAAGGCATCGGTTTTGCTATTCCAATCAACACAGCCATCCCGATCATTGAAACGCTGGAGTCCGAAGGGCAGATGATCCGTCCGGCGATGGGCATCACGTTGATGGACCTGAACGAAGTGCCGCAGATGTACCGGGAAGATACGCTGAACTTACCGGCTGACGTCACTGCAGGCGTCGTGGTCAACTCGGTGATTCCGGATTCCGGGGCTGCTGAAGCGGGGCTGCAGGAGTTTGACGTCATCGTTGAAATGGATGGTGAACCGATAAACGGCAGCATCGCGCTTCGCAAGCATCTATATGAAGAAAAGGAAATTGGTGAAACGCTGCAGGTGAAAGCGTATCGTGACGGGGAATTATTGGAGTTCGAATTTGAGCTGGTGGATAATTCTTCATTGCAATAAAATCTGTAAGGTAGCCGGAGAAAAATCTCCGGCTTTTTCTATGCAGGAAAAAAGGAGTTTCAGGCGAAATGAATAGAGAGCAGAAATAGAAGAACGGAGGATGGAAATGTTCAGATCGATGGATGATTTTTATGAAGTCTGGAAAGATGAAGCCAAAGGCACGCAGCAGGTGCTCGAGTCGCTGACGGATGAATCGCTGCATCAGGAATTTACAGCCGGCTACCGCAGTCTTGGACGTCTCGGATGGCATTTGGCAACAACATTGGAAGAAATGGTCTCGCTTACGGGCCTTCAATTTTCAGGAGCGGATTTCAGCAAGCCGGTACCCGATACGGCAGAAGAAATTGCTGAAGCTTATCGATTCACTAACCAGTCGATGATCACGGCAATGAAAGAAAACTGGACAGATGAAACGCTGGATGAAGAACACGACCTGTACGGAGAAACGTGGACTGTGGCCACTCTTTTGAAAGTGCTGCTGCTCCATCAAGTGCATCACCGGGCACAAATGACCGTATTGATGCGCCAGGCTGGATTGAAAGTGCCGGGATTGTATGGACCGGCAAAAGAAGAATGGGCTGCTATGGGGGCAGAGCCTCCGATTGTATAAATGGAACCGCAGAGCTGTCGAGCTTTGCGGTTTTTTACTTTCGTTTTAACGTGCCCTCTTTTTATTTTGTAACATTATTGTAAAATTTGTTAAGAAAAATCATAGAATACAGTTGTATCGTTCGGAAAAGCAGAAAAATGACATGTGGATAACTTTCATGCGAAATGAGAAACAGCAACTATCCACAGAAGAAAGAAAACATGATTATACGTAAACGCTTTCTTCTGTTACAATGACTTGTGGATAAAAGTGAATGAATTGTGCATAACTGTGTGGAATATTCGGAAATCGAAAGGAATGGAATTTATGGAGATTATATGCTGCAAAACCCACGTGGAACATGGCTTGGATGTATTTGTCGCTAAGACAGAAAGTTATCCTATCCTAACAGAATTATCAGAAGACGAAAAGTTATCCACAAAGTGCGAGTACTGCGAAGAGCAAGCTTTGTATCTTGTGGCCAGTTCTTAATTCGCCACAACATATAGAAATGCCTGTGGATATGTGTATAACAATGGTGGATAACTTGTTTGTAAATTTACTGTAAAGGGGGATATCTTGTGAATATCTCAATTATCACTGTAGGGAAATTAAAAGAGAAATACTTGAAATCAGGAATTGAAGAATATACGAAGCGGCTGGGAAGCTACAGCAAAATAAGCGAAATCGAAGTGGCCGACGAAAAAGCGCCGGAGCAATTGAGCGACGCGGACATGGAAATCGTCAAAAAGAAGGAAGGCGACCGCATCCTCGCAAAAATCCCGGCCGACGCTTATGTCATCGCCCTGGCAATCGACGGCAAGATGAAAACGTCGGAAGGGCTGGCGAAAGACCTGGAATCCCTGATGACTTACGGCCGCAGCAAAATCGTCTTCGTCATCGGCGGATCTTTGGGTCTGCATGACGAGGTTTTGAAGCGGGCGGATGAGAAACTGTCGTTCTCCAAGATGACGTTCCCGCATCAATTGATGAAGCTGATATTGGTGGAGCAGGTGTATCGGGCTTTTAGGATTATGAAGGGTGAGCCTTATCATAAGTGAGTACGGTTTTTATTATTGAACAAACGCTAACTTATCAATGTTTTATTCAAACGCTAAAAGTGATGCAGTTATTGAAAAATATCAAAAGAATTAAAGTTTTGGCCGTTTGGATTTGCTGAACACAGGTCTAATTTTAGTTATTTTTTTATATGCATTGATGATAAGATTATTATTAAGCTTATTAGAATCACTCAATAATCGAACTGGCTGGGACGGTTTTCTAAAAAGTTATGTAATGATAAAAGATGAATTTTAGCTGGGATTTTCTCTTAAGGCGTTTTTAGATACTGCGTTAAGAGAAAGCTTGAAGCATAGAAGGCGGGACGGAAATTAATGAAAAAAATTGGATTTGATTCGGAGAAATATTTGCAGGAACAATCAGCCTACATCCTGGAACGAGTGGAGCAGTACGATAAACTTTACTTGGAATTTGGCGGAAAATTGATAGGCGACAAACATGCCAAGCGTGTCTTGCCTGGATTTGATGAAGATGCCAAAATCAAACTATTGCATACACTGAAAGAAAAGGCGGAAATCATCATCTGTGTCTACGCTGGAGACATCGAACGAAACAAAGTCCGTGAAGATTACGGCATCACTTATGACCAGGATGTCTTACGCTTAATTGACGAATATCGGGCATATGGCATTTCTGTCAACAGTGTCCTAATCACTCGTTATCAAGGGCAGCCAACAGTCAAAGTATTTATGACAAAGCTGGAGAGAAGCGGAATCAGCGTCTGTATTCACCGCGAAATCGAAGGCTATCCGACAAACGTGGACGCGGTCCTTGGGGAAGAAGGATTTGCGACAAATCCTTATATCAAAACGACAAAGCCGATCGTGGTAGTAACGGGCCCTGGTCCGGGCAGCGGAAAGCTAGCCACCTGCCTTAACCAAATGTACCATGAGAACAAACTGGGGAATGAAGTCGGCTATGCCAAGTTTGAGACTTTCCCGGTTTGGAACTTGCCGTTAAAGCATCCGGTAAACATCGCTTATGAAGCGGCTACCGTCGATTTGAAAGACGTAAATATGATTGATAATTATCATTATGAAGCATACGGCAAAGTTGCGATCAATTACAATCGTGATATTGAGACGTTTCCTGTCATCAAACGGATTATTGAAAGGATTACCGGCAAAGAGTCTGTTTACAGCTCACCGACTGATATGGGGGTTAATCGCCTGAAATCGGGCATCACCGAAGATATGATTGTCCAGGAAGCTGCCAGGCAGGAAATCATCCGGCGCAGTTTCATCGTAGAGAACGACTATAAAAAAGGGCTTGCGGATGAAGACAGTGTACGCCACATGCAAGTGATTCTGGAAGAGACCGGTTTAAAGAAAGAGGACCGGGCACCTGTATTGCCGGCCCGTAATTATGCGAAAGCAATCCAAGCGCAAATTGACAGCACGAATTTACAAGCCGTAATTGCGTTAGAACTGCCGAATGGCGAGATGATCACCGGTCGAACGACCACTTTGATGGATGCTTCAGCAGCCGCAATTCTGAATGGATTGAAGAAATTGACCAATATTTCCGATGAAATTAATTTGTTGTCGCCAATGATTTTACAAACGATTCAACGTTTGAAAACCGATGACTTGAATAGCCGCGTCCCCACATTAAGCGCCAATGAAGTGCTGATTGCACTGGCAATCAGTGCGGTCACCAATCCTACTTCTGAATTGGCTTATAAGCAATTGCCAAATTTAAGAGACACCCAAGCGCATTCTACGGTTATATTGAATAGAGAAAACGAACAGACTTTTAAGAAGCTTGGAATCGACATCACCAATGATCCGGTATATCCAACTGAGAACCTGTATTACAATTAGATTTTAGAAAACACCTGCCTTTTTCTTCTTACATAGAAGTCTGAGGCAGGTGTTTTTCATTTATAGAGTTTACTAGAAAGGTTCATTCTTCTTTTAAAGAGAAGACGGCACTTATACTCATTACGGAGAACCTTACCACAAGTGAATTAAACTCATTTTTTAGGGTGATACTGGACGCAGACTCAAACTCAATCCTGACTTTTAATGGACTGATATTCATATTTTTCTACTTCAAGGTATATATAATCTATACTAGACTATATAAATACTTATTAATGGCCGTAAAATCCAAACATCATAATCCATTTGAAAGGGTATGATTTAAATGAATGCAAAATCCCGGTCAATCAAAGATGGTATCTTTGTTACCATCGGAAGTATTGTGGTATTAATCCTTTCCTTTGCACTTTATTTCTTGCTCTTTCGTTTATTCGAGGGGATGATTATGGGTGAACAGGAAGGTATGGTTGTGGGCCATCAACCCGATTCACTTAATTTTGTGTCGTGGTTAAGGATGGGATATGGAATAGCCTGGCTGCTTGGGGGCCTGGCGGTTTACCGCAGCGGATTGCCGGAATGGTTTAAAGCCAGTATTCTGGCTGGTGCGCTTACCAGTTTTTTTGCAGCATTTGGAGTTCAATTATATGAAATGCCAATGATCATGACGGGAGTAATAATTCTGGTTATAGCGGCAGCTTTAGTCTGGCTCTATAAAATGCACAAGAAATGGTATCACTACTATGCGGTCGCAATCGCGATCGCAGCTTCAGCATTTTATTTATTCCCTTACTGAAAACTGAAGAGGGAAGAAAGACCATTTAAATTATTCCCGTAAATTCCCTTACCAACAGTTGAAAAAAGCTGTTGGTTTTTTCGTGTATATAATATGCAGATATTTTTTGGAAACATTTAGTATTTTTTAATTATTAGGATATACTTCCGAAAAGTAAGTGATAATATAAAATTGGAGGGGATGAAAAGGTTATCAAAGATAAAATGTATCCGCTAATTTTAAATATATATATTTAAGTTAATACCAAAATTGATTAAAGTTTTAAGGTATTTTAATCCTATAAGAAGAGAGAGCTGCAGATGGATATGGAAAATAAGCGGGCTAAGTTTGGTCCGAAAAAAGCATTTCAAAAATTTTTATTTCCAATCACTATAATTTCGTCAATATTAATATCTGGTTCAATCGGATATGCAGCCAGTCAAATGGCGATCAATAACAATTCTAATGACTCAGCAGAGATAAATGCAATGGAAAAAGAAGCCACTCAGGCAATGAATGAATCTATAAAAGTAATAGAAACAGAAATACCGAAAATTATTAGCGATCTCGAAAAATATAACCAGGATATAAATCTTTTAGTAGAAAATGTTGATTGGCTAAAAGAAAATTTAGCTCCTGTAAGAGCTGCGACAGATAAATTTAATACACCACTTTCCATCCTTACAGGTGTCAATAATTTCGTTGATCTTCCATATGTAAATAAGATTGAAGATCAATTAGCTTTTGCTGAGGAAAGAATCGAAAAAATTGATGATATATTACTTCATATGGACAACATAACAGTGATCCAAAAAGAGATAAATGACTCTCACCGAGAGTTGTATTTATTATACGAAGAGTACAAAAAGGAAAACGACATAGAACAATTGCTTCTAATTGAAGAAGAACTAAATTCAAATTTAATTTATCAGATTGAAGATTTAAAAAATATTACGATGGAAGCTAGTGAAGTTTTTGAGCTATCTTCAAGTGTTTTGGTAACAGTAAATAACGCAAAATCCTTATATGATTCCATACAGGAAAAAGGGAAAAACACCCTGGATGCAGTTCAGTTTTGGAAAGATAATAAAGAGATTGCTGAAATTGAAACAGATATAAAAAAGGATTTTAAAAAGGATCTGGAAGCTTCACAGGAAAAGGTTGAAAATTTACCTGATGAATTAGCTTTACAATCCTTAGACACTGTTACATCCATAAATAATATTCAGAAGGAACTGCAGACTATTAAAGTGGCTCAAATGATCATCAGTGAATGATGAACGAGAGTGAAGGTGTCCAACATGAATAACTCACAACCAATCTTCCAATCCCAAAGATGCTACACAAGACGTTTTGCCGAAAGCGATCTGGATGCTTTTGTCGAATACCGCAACAACGAGGAATGGATGAAATATCAATATTTTAAAGGGCTGTCGCGGCAAGAATATGAAGAGGCTTTATTGAAGGAACAGTCTGTGGAAAGCGGGGCGCAATTTGCAATTGTCCGGACAGACGACCAAGTTCTCCTTGGCGATGTCTACATTAAAAAGGAAGATGATACTTTCTGGATCGGCTATACCGTCAGCCCGGCCTTTAAACGGCAGGGGTATGCCTATGAAATAGTCCAGGCAATGATCCAGTGGATCCAGCGGCAAGGCGAATTTAAAATTATGGCCGGAGCGGCGCCGAAGAATATTGCTTCTATACAGTTGCTGGAGAAATTGGGGTTTGCACAGGTTGATGAAGAGAACGGGGAATCCATTTTTTTATTGCATCACCGTTCATCAGGCACCACAGAGACGAAGGAGTGAGTGGACATGGCTTTTAAGGAAAGCGTTTATATCGATGCACCTGTGGAAACGGTGTTTGACATCACCACGGATTTTGAACACGCGCCATCGATAATGGAGACGGTCATCAGGACGGAAAAGTTAACGGAAGGGCCGATGCAGGCGGGGACCGAAGTTAAGGAAGTCCGAAATGTCAGAGGGCGGGAAATCGAAACGGTGCTGACGGTCTCTGAATACGTTCCGCATCAAACGTATTCGGTGAAGAGTGACAGTACCGGCATGACCGTTGTCTACCGGTACGAGTTCGCTGCAAAAGAAGGCGGCACGACCATCGATTTTACTGGTTCCATCCAGTCCAAAGGCTTGAAAAACGCATTGATCCGCCCCGTGTTCGAACGGATCCTGAAAAAAGAAGACAAAGATCATTTGAAAAAATTGAAAGAGTATATTGAGCAGCAGAAGACGGTTTGATGTTCTTGCAATCAGAATTTCACTTTCTGAAGGAACCGATTTCAACAAAAAAAGGGATGTCTCCGAGTCATTTTACTGACTTGCTGGGACATCCCTTTTTGTATACGTGTTTATACGTTGTACAAACCGCCATCGATGGTATAAGAAGATGAGCTTACGTAAGAAGCTTCATCAGACAATAGGAATGCAATGACATTCGCTACTTCCTGAGGCTCCCCGTAACGTTTCATCGGGACAGCGTCATTGTATGCCGTTTGTGCAGCTTTCGCTCCTTCGGCTGAGCCTGACGCAACGTTAGATTCGATGTTGCGCATCATTTGGGTATTGATGACGCCTGGATTCACTGTGTTCACACGGACATTGAATGCTGCGGCTTCTGCAGCAGCAACTTTATTAAGCCCCATGACCGCATGTTTGGACGAATTATACAAAGCCATGTTCGGTGAACCGATTAAACCGGCTACCGATGATGTGTTCACGATTGAACCGGACTTTTGCTCTTTCATTACCGGCAGCACATATTTAAGGCCGTAAAGTACGCCTTTGACATTGATGCCATAGACAAAATCGAAATCTTTTTCGGTGATTTCTTCAATCGACTTAGCGGGCCCTTCGACGCCTGCATTATTTACAAAGCCATCGATACGTCCAAATTTGGAGATGGTCTGATCCACATAATTTTTGACTTCTGCTTCGTTTGAAACATCCGCTTTGACGACTAGGCTATTTTCTTCTGTTAACCCCAGTTCTTTTTGGACAGCTTTGATTGCATCTTCGTTTACATCCACCAATACGACTTTCGCTTGTGCGTTGGCCAATTTGCGTACCACTTCTTTTCCGATACCGCCGGCTGCACCTGTAATGATGACTGCTTTGTCTTCGAAATTCATTTGAAATCTCTCCTTTTAATAAAAATTTTGGTCTGGCTGATGATGCCGAAGTGAAAAGCTTCCACTTCTTTTGCTTAATTATCTTGAAATCGAGATATATTGACGCTTCAAGCATAAGATAGTTGTAAAAGAGTTTCAATATGCAATAATTAGAAAAATGTATGTTAATGGACAAAGCATTGGAATTTGTATGTTAAAAGTATTTAGAAGGAGCCTGAATATGCCTATACAATATCCCGATAAGCGTGTGATGAGGACAAAAGAGAAACTCAGCGAAGTTCTGTTGGACCTGATGGAAGAAAAAAGCATCGATGAGATCACGATTACAGAAATCGTTAAGCGGGCAGATTTCAATCGCGGAACTTTTTATGCCCATTATGAGAAAAAGGAAGATTTATTGGAAGAGATTGTGGAGGGGATGTTTGAGCAATTGACGGAAGCGATCCGGAAACCTTATGCTGGTTTATCAGTTGTTGATTTCAACGAAATACCCGCGAGTTCCATTATTCTCTTTGACCATTTCCTGGAAAATAAAAGATTTTACAGACTTATGATGAAACCTTCAACCACATATCCGTTTCACACGAAAATGATAAAAGAACTGAATCGCTTATTCCGGAAAGAATTTGAATTTCCGATTACTGAAAATGCGCCCAATATTGATATTGAGCTTTTTATCACTTATCGGATATACGGCATTATCGGCATAATCCAGGAATGGATCGAATCAGATTTCAAAAACTCCTCGGCGTATATGGCGGATCAACTCATCCAAATCATGAGATTCTATACGCCAACCATAAATATTAAAGATAAAGGGCATTAAAAAGGAGGACCCAAAATGATCAACGAAACCGATTTAAAACATTTGCACCGCTGTGTGGTATTGGCCGAAACGGCTTTGGAGAAAGGCGACGAGCCGTTCGGATCCATACTGGTTTCAGCTGATGGCGAAGTGCTTTTTGAAGACCATAACCATGTGGCGGGAGGCGACCATACGCAGCATCCTGAATTTGCGATTGCCAGGTGGGCGGCCAATAACCTGTCTCCTGAAGAACGCAGCAAGGCGACGGTTTACACGTCCGGCGAACATTGTCCGATGTGTGCGGCGGCTCACGGCTGGGTTGGCCTCGGCAGGATCGTCTTCGCCAGTTCATCGGAGCAATTGGGCGGCTGGTTGAGTGAACTGGGTGCTCCGCCGTCACCTGTCCGGAATCTGGCCATTGAAGATGTCATTAAAGATCCGGCAGTCGACGGCCCTGTTCCGGAACTCGCGGAAATGGTTCACCAGCTCCATCGGCGGCTGCATGAGGCGAAAGGGTAAATAATCGCTTTCTTTATTTTAAGGGACGGTTTACCTACCGTCATCCACCCCAATAGTTGTTATAATGATAGAGCACCAAAAGCTGACTCAGCTTTGGATGCTCTTTTTTGTACGCAGCACGGATTTTATTAGCCAGGGAGTTGGAATTAAAGATGAATAAGAAAGACATAGCCGATATCCGCAAACGGTTTAAGCTGGATACGGATTTACTGAAAATCAATGAAATTTATAATGTATATATCCAAAAGGAAAGCAGTGAAATTTTTCACGAAGAAAGCCGTTCCTTTTCATTATTGGACCGGGAGCAGCAGGAGCTGTTTCTTGCCAACTTCAAGAAGGTATTGGGCGGGAAGCTGGATCAGAAGCTGTTCGAAGTGAAGTTCCAGCCGCAGGAAGAAGGGCAGACGGACCACACGCAGCATCTTCTCTATGAAGGGCTGGAAGCGGACGATTCGGCCGAGTGGCAGGAGAATATGCAGCAGCTTGCGCTCAAGATGGTGCTGGACAAGCAGTACGAAAAGGACATGGTCGTCACGTTCATCCGCGGGACTTATTTCAAGACGACGAAGCGCGAGGCGGATGAAACAGAGATCGATATGCGCGATGAAGTGTTCACGACGCCGTTTATCCTGTGCAGCATGAACACGACCGAGCTGCCGAAAAGTTCGCTGGTGTTTGATTTCGTCGAAAAGGAATTCAAGTCGAACCTGGTAACGGATCCGGTCATCAAACTGACATCGCCGATCGGCGGATTCCTATTCCCAAGCTTTACGGATAATGCGGCAGACATTCATCACGTGCTTTACGCGGCGAGCAAGGCGAATAAACCGGATTTCCAGTTTATCGAGAATGTGCTGAACGGCGATGAAATCGTCACGGCAGAAGAAGACAAAGCGGTATTCGAGGAAATCGTCAAAGCGGTCATCGGGGATGAAGTGAATTCGAAAACGCTGGCCAACGTCTACGACGAAATCAACGCCATGCTGGTGGTCGATGAAGAGTACGACGACGAAGATGAAGAGACGCCTGTACTGGATGCAAAAGAAATGGAGCGGGTGCTGAAGGCGAGCGGCGTGAAGGATTTGAGCACGGAAAAAGTGGAGCGGGCATTCCAGCAAGTTGTGGAAGACCGCAATTACGAGATGAAAGCCAGCCACATTGTGCCAAGCTACGCATCCAAATCGATTAAGATCAGCACGAAAGTCGCGGATATCAAGATCAGCCCGCAAGACTTACGTTACGTCAAAGAAGTGAATTACAACGGCAAGCGCTGTTTGTTGATCGAGGTGGAAGAAGACACGATTATTGAAGGGTTCAAGCTGATTGCGGAAGAGGAATTGGAATAGAAGCGCGGAAATAAGAGGAGCTGTCCCGGAAGTTTAACTTTTGGGGCAGCTTTTATTATGAAGGGAAATTGCCCATGGATAAGCCTGAAGCGTGATAATTTTTTTGAAATTAGCGCAAATAATAATTTTTACCTTATAATTAAGAAAAGTAAGAATTTGTATGGGATGTGAAAAGGATGAAGATTTTATCGAAGAATACGCATCATTCGGATCATGCGCTGGAGATTATCTTTTCCTCGCTGCGCTGGTTTTTTCTGGTTATGGCAATAGCTGTTTTTTATATTCAATACATTGGACAGCCAGACCGGACAACAATGATTCCATTCTCATCTTTAGTTGCGTTTGGCATCTTATACATGGCTGTCTCCGATTATTATTTACATAAATCACCTGAAGGATCTAAAAGATACACGATCATGACAAAATGCGGGCCGCTTTTTGACTTTATTTCTTTTTCTGCCCTTATACCTTTAACTGGGGGAGTGGACAGTCCGCTTTTTCCTTTGGCCTATTTAATTATTTTGCATATCACGGTTTATTGGAGGTTCACAGGCGGAATAATCGCTGCATTCCTGTTCATTTTTGTCTATTCGATTATTTTCTTCACACAGGTCCCGGACGTGTTTACGTTAAATAGTTTTACCGAATATATCAGTCAGACGGTCTTTTTATTAATGATCGGCGGCTTGGGCGGCATTATCGTTTCGAGAGAAAGAAAGCATCATTCAGATAAAAATATATTGGCAGAAGCGGCAAACCGGGATTACCTCACCGACTTACTAAATCATCGGTCATTTCAGGAATGCCTGCGGAAAGATTTGGAGAGCGGCAAAGATTTTCATCTTGCTCTCACCGATATCGATAAGTTCAAAGCGGTAAATGATAAGTATGGACATGTGATGGGGGATGCCGTTTTGCGTGAGGTTGGCGCGATCATTACTTCCATCATTCCAGTCAAACAGGGAAGGGTATTCAGGTATGGAGGGGAAGAGTTTGCCATTATCCTCTATACGAATAAGCAGGATGAAGTGGATAAGCTGCTGGTCGAAACCAAGAAATCCGTTGCGGACCACATATTCAACAGCAACGGAGAAACTTTTTCTGTGACCATGAGTTTCGGAAGTTGTAAGCAAAATGGAGAAAAACCGGATCAATTGGTGAAGAAAGCGGATAAATTGCTTTATGCGGCAAAGGACAGCGGCAGAAACAGGATCGTCTATTCAACTGCAGGATAAATACAGAAAAAAGCGGATGAGCAAACCTCATCCGCTTTTTTACATTAATTAGGTTGTATATGAAAAAAATCGTCTTTCGCAGTCATTCTGCTGTTCAGTCTGTCTCTAGTTTAGTATAATTCTAATGTAAGAATTATTATCTGCCGGCAGTAATGCATAAAAATCGCAGATTTAAAGAGAGATGCAGTTTTTTCATTATCAATTAGGAGGGTTTAGAGAATGGGAAACAATGAACAAGGAACTAACGAGCAAAAAAACCACACTGCAGCTTCGGATGCACAATGTCCGTTTACGGGTGCAGGCGGCGGACAGCCAAGCAGCCAAACAGGCGGACACGCTGACAGTGCAATAACAACATCCAACAAACCAGGCAAAACGCAAAACAAAGACTGGTGGCCGAATATGCTGAATGTGAATATTCTGCATCAGCACGATACAAAAACAAATCCTCTAGGGGATGAGTTTGATTATAAAGCGGAATTCGAGAAATTGGATTATGATGCGTTGAAACAGGATCTTCGTGACTTGATGACTGACAGCCAGGACTGGTGGCCGGCTGATTACGGACATTACGGCGGTCTGTTCATCCGTATGTCTTGGCATGCTGCAGGTACATATCGTACAGCAGATGGCCGCGGAGGCGGTTCTACCGGAAACCAGCGTTTTGCACCGCTTAACAGCTGGCCGGATAACGTAAACTTGGACAAAGCGCGCCGTTTGCTTTGGCCAATCAAGCAGAAATACGGAAACAAAATTTCATGGGCTGACTTGTTGGTGTTGACGGGTAACGTCGCACTTGAGTCGATGGGCTTCAAAACTTTCGGATTCGGCGCAGGCCGTGAAGATATCTGGTCACCGGAAGAAGACGTATATTGGGGCAATGAAAAAGAATGGCTGGAAGACAACCGTTATTCCGGCGACCGCGAGTTGGAAAATCCGCTTGCAGCTGTTCAGATGGGCTTGATCTATGTGAATCCGGAAGGCCCTAACGGCAAACCGGATCCGCTTGCAAGTGCTGTCGATATCCGTGAAACTTTCGGACGTATGGGTATGAACGATGAAGAGACTGTTGCGTTGATCGCAGGCGGCCATACATTCGGTAAAGCCCACGGTGCTGGAGATCCTTCCAATGTCAGTGACGACCCGGAAGCAGCCGTAATGGAAAACCAGGGAATCGGCTGGAAGAGCACTTACGGTTCAGGAAAAGGCCGCGATACGATTTCAAGCGGTATCGAAGGTGCTTGGACTGCCAACCCGACGCAATGGGACAACGGCTTTTTCGAGCAATTATTCGGCTACGAATGGGAATTGACGAAATCTCCTGCCGGCGCATACCAATGGACGGCTAAAGATTTACCGGAAGATCACATGGCACCTGATGCTGAAGATTCTTCCGTCAAAGTGAAGACAATGATGACAACAGCGGACATGGCGCTTCGCATGGATCCGACTTATGAAAAGATTTCACGCCGTTACTATGAAAATATGGAAGAGTTCCAGGATGCGTTCGCTCGTGCATGGTTCAAACTTCTTCACCGCGACATGGGACCAATTGAGCGTTATTGGGGACCGGAAGTACCGACAGAAGTATTGATCTGGCAAGATCCAGTTCCAGCAGCACCAGGCGTTCTGACTGCAGCTGAATTGGAAGAGCTGAAAGGGAAGATCATGGAAAGCGGATTAAACCCGCAGCAATTGATCAAAACTGCTTGGGCATCTGCCAGCACATACCGCGATTCAGACAAACGCGGCGGTGCAAACGGAGCTCATATCCGCTTCGCTCCACAACGCAGCTGGGCAGCGAACGAGCCGGAAGAATTGGAAAAAGTGCTTTCTTTCTATGAAAAATTACAAGCAAGCATGGACAATAAAATCAGCATCGCTGACTTGATCGTCCTTGGAGGAAATGCTGCAATCGAACAGGCTGTAAAAGCGGCAGGTTTCGATATTGACGTACCATTTGCCCAAGGCCGCGGAGATGCGCTTGAAGAACATACGGATGCTGAAAGCTTCGACGTGCTGGAGCCGGTTTCGGATGGTTTCAGAAACTACCAGAAGAAAGAATATTCGACAAGCCCTGAAGAGATGCTGCTTGATAAAGCGCAATTACTCGGCTTGACTGCACCGGAAATGACTGTGCTTGTCGGCGGTATGCGCGCCCTTGGCGCAAACTATGCAGGCGCTTCAGAAGGCGTCTTCACTGACAAAGTCGGTGTGTTGACAAATGATTTCTTCGTCAACTTATTGGATATGAACATCGATTGGACGCCGTCCGAGTTCAACAAATACGAAGGCAAAAACCGCAAGACAGGTGAAACAGGCCTGACTGCGACACGTTTTGACCTCGTATTCGGCTCTAACTCGATTCTTCGTGCCATTGCTGAAGTATACGCACAAGATGACAACAAGGAAAGATTCGTTCGCGACTTCATCAAAGCTTGGAACAAAGTGATGAACGCTGACCGTTTTGATCTGAAAAAATAAATCGAACCTCTTGATTTTGCCGCAAGCATACTGAGTGCTTGCGGTTTTTTTATGGATATTTTTCTTCCTGCTTGTGCAAACGCCCATGTTATCGTTTCAGATTTAGCCAATCTACAGCTATCTATAAAAAGAAGCTTGTAAAACGACACGGTTGTCGATATAATTAAATTATTAATAACGACACTAGTGTCGTTTTGAAAGAAGGGTTGCTAATTGAAAAATTTACTTTGAAATAAAAGCTATATGGCGTTGATGGCCGCACAGGCAATTTCAAGCATCGGTGACTGGCTGAGCATAGTCGCGATTTTTACGGTAGTGGGATTTAAATGGAATGCCTCACCAATGGAAATCGGGCTGCTTATTCTCTGCCTGGCAGTGCCGATGGCTTTACTCGGGCCAGTCGCAGGAATTGTCGCGGATCGCTTTAATCGAAAAACGATTATGATCGTTTCCGATATTGCCAGGGCTGCCTTGATTTTGCTGCTGGCAGCCGCAAGTTCAATTCTGATGGTGTATGCGATCCTGTTTACAATCGGCGTTTTTTCAGCAGTATTCATTCCAGCGAAAAATGGGAAGCTGAAAGAAATCGTCGGTGAAGGGGACATGAAGGCAGCCATGGCTATCACTTCGATGATTGATTCATCAACCAAAATCCTTGGACCGCTCCTCAGCGGACTGCTCGTGGTGGCAATGGGGACACAACAGGTATTTCTGGTCGACTCCGCCACGTTCATTGTGTCGGCCGGGTTGCTGTTATTATTGCCTAATACAATAAAACAAGAGTCCACAGAAGAAGAAAAGGCACAGGCTTCTTTCAAAAAAGAACTGGCCGAAGGATTTGCTCTCTTAAAATCAAGCCGCTTTATGGTGGTCGGTTTAACGCTGGTGGGGATGAGCCTTCTGGTTCTGCAATTGGCGGACTCCCAGCTCATTGTTTTGATCCGGGAATTGACAGAGGCATCGCCTGATTTATTTGGATATCTGATTACAGGTTCTGGTTTTGGCATGTTTCTGGCGGGTTTATTGCTTGCCAAAAAAACGGGCTACCGCCCGTATCCGGTTATGCTGGCAGGTGTTTTTGGAATTGGATTGAGTTTTGGTATGATGGGGATATTAACTGACGCCGATTTGAGTTATTCGGCAATATGGCTGCCGATTCTCGGCTTTACCGCCGGATTTTCTGCCAGCCTGATTTTTGTGCCATTTCATGCAACTGTCCAAATCGATACGCCTGTCCATATGACAGGCAGGATTTTTGGAGTCATCAACAGTGTCATGACTACGGCCACGATCATTGGGCCGTTGGTGGGCGGTTTGTTAGCGACGGTGATTGGCATTATTCCGACATTCATAATAACGTCGGGATTGCTGGTGCTCCTGGCGCTGGCAGGATATATTGCAAGAAGGAAAGCGGAACGGGGGAAATTACATGGCTCCACGAGTGAGCGAAGACCATCTGAAGCAGCGGCGGGCTGAAATTCTGCAGGCTGCAACCACTGTTTTTATCGAACAGGGTTATGAAAACACGTCGATGAAGCACGTGATGGAAGCAGCCGGTGTCAGCCGGGGCGGGCTCTATCAATATTTCTCCAATAAGGAAGATTTGTTCAAGGCGATTCTTGATGAAGCATTAACTGATGAAGCCAATGGCACGAAGAACATGCTGAAAGATACGGATTCCTATTGGGAGCTGTTGATGCAGCTGTTATTTGGAGAAGGCGGAAATCCCGAAACCGAAATGGATCCGCTGGCACCCAGCAAATTGGAATATTTCATCACTGGACGAAATGATGAACAAAGACGGGAATACGGCAGAAAAAGATATGAAACAGGCCATCGCCTATATGCGGATGTCATCAAAGCAGGCCAGGAAGCCGGTGAATTCAGCGATCGCTTTGACCACGATTTGATTGCCCGCTCAATTATCACATTCATTGACGGACTTGCGCTTGGCGACGCAATTCTGCCCTCACAGGCTGTCCAATTAGGCAAACAGTCGGCACTGTTTATGGAATTTTTACGAATGGCTCTGCAGGTCCAGAAGGACTGATTTCAAGATTCACCTCTAAAAAGATTCGTAGGAAGTGAACTTTAATTCTTTTTACAAACCTTACCCAGGCGGTAAGGTTTTTTATTCGCCAAAACCAATTTCAGAACATTCCTATTAATGCTATTATTTATCATAGGGAGTGGTGAATTTGGAATTGAAGGATGTTATACATAACCATAAATCGATACGCGAATACGAGGACTGTGAAATCAGCCAGGAATTGCTGGATGAGATACTGGAAGCGGGAATACGGGCTTCTTCGAGCGGCAATATGCAGACCTATTCGATTGTGGTGACGAAAGATAAAGCGTTGCGTGAGAAATTGTACGAAGCGCATATGGAGCAGTCGATGGTAGTGGATGCACCGGTATTGGTGACGTTTTGCGCGGATTTTAATAGGATGCGGAAATGGCTGGTACTCAATGACGCGCCGGTCCATTTCGATAATTTCATGAGCCTCATGATCGGCGCCATCGATGCCACTTTGGCGTCGCAGAATTGCGCGCTGGCGGCGGAAAACCGGGGGCTCGGAATCTGCTATATGGGATCGACGCTGGCGAACTGTGACCAGATCGGCGAATTATTGAATCTGCCGGAAAACGTCGTGCCGATTGTCGGCTTTTCGCTTGGCTATCCAGCTGAAAATCCGGCGCCGCGTGACCGCTTGCCGCTGGAGGGAATCGTCCATTATGAGCAATACCAGGATTATTCAGATGCCGACATTTTGAAGATCTACGAGGAACGGAATGAAAACGGATGGAACCGGTATATGGCCATTCCGCGCCTGAAAGAAATGGTGGAAGAACTGGGTGTGAAAAACCTGGCCCAGGTGTATACGATGGCGAAGTACACGAAAGAATCGCATACGGCCTTTTCGCAGAAAGTGCTGAGCTATTTGGAGAAGCAGAACTTCATGAATAATGACTGAGTTTCCTGAAAGCTTAGCTAAGCCCGCAACTTGAAATTTTCAGGTTGCGGGCTTTAATATATTCTTCTTCTGCCGATAAAACAGTAAAGGAATAAAATCAAGAGCAGCAAAATAATTTCAGGTCTACAAAAAGCGATTCCAAATGCAGAAAGAAGTTGCGCGATGAACAAACAGAATTTACATATATTCTTTCTTTTTTTTATCAGCATATACATTGCTGTCTTTTCACAGAAGCTGGATGTGTCCACATCCCATTTTTTATTGGCGGTTGGCATATTCGTATTCTTTTCGGTTGTTTATTCCCAGCAAAGAATCAAAATACAATATAGCGGAACAGAACTGGATTATGCAATCAACTACGGAATGGCGATCGCCTTGTTTGCTGGGCCGTTGGGAGTCGTCATTTACGAAGTTTCATACCAGGTACTGGTCCATTCCATTAAAAAATGGAGATATCCGGATTACAGGAAACCCTTCCTGTATATTTTTTATAATATCTCCATCTACAGCTTCGCGAATATCACTTGTTATTATTTATATGGATTATTTGAGCCTTATTTTTCAAATATCCCTTTCGGCTTTTGGCTGCTATTTGCCGTCCTGGTATTTATCACGAACTTCCTGACAGATACCTTTATTCTCACTCATTTTATTTTCACCCAAAAAATCAGCAATTTGAAAGAAGCTATTCATTTCTATGATAATTGGAATGTCCTCGACTTGGGGAAGACAGGCTTGATCAACGGCTTTTTGTTTATATTTCTGGTGGAAGGCCAGTGGGAATTGCTGATTGGAATTTTTGCCTTGAATTATTTTGTGAGCCAATCCATTTTCCCTATAATACAGAATTTAAAGGACAAGGGCGACAGGGATAAATATATGGAATTGGCATATCGGGACGCTTTGACGGGCGCAAATAATCGCGCGTTCATGGATTTGAAAATGGAGGAACTCAGCAATAAAGGGGAAACCTTCGGGATTGTTGTTGCTGATATCGATCGCTTCAAAACAGTGAATGATACTTACAACCATGCGGTGGGTGATGAAGTGCTGAGACACTTTACGGCATTTCTGAAGAGCCATTTGCGGGAGGACGATTTATTGTTCCGAAGCGGCGGAGAAGAATTCACATTATTTTTACGGCAAAGCACTTTCGAAGAAATTTGTGAACGGCTGGAACGCCTAAGAATCGATTTGAATGACAGCTATGTCGTGACAGATTTCAATGAAGAAGAAGTAAAGATCTCCTACACGGCTTCGTTTGGATTATATTATAAAAAATTCAATGACCATCCGTCGATAGAAAAAGGATATATTTACGCGGACAACCTGCTATTTAAATCAAAGCGTTCAGGACGCAACCGCATCACTGCAGAAAACAGCATGGAATCGAATGAATTCGTACACCCGTAAATTCCCGCGGGATGAAATTGGAATTGCGGGTTTTATTGGCGTAGCTTGGAAATTTCACCTCCAAACCCTATAAAATAGGTAGCTTTTCTTTATTGCCGCCCGGAAATGGTATATAATTATCATTTAGAAGTAGAACTATTTACTTTATGGCAAGTTGCGATAGATTTTACGAAAAACTGAGGCAAAGAGATGACTTCCGGAAAGACTGGCTTGAGAACGAATGAGGCAGGATCGCCGGCATTTTTTTGCAAATTTATAGGATAAGGAAGGGTATAATGAGCAGTGTACCAAAGAAAACAGACGTTATCTTAATCGGAGCCGGCGTGATGAGCGCGACATTGGGCTCAATGTTGAAAGAGCTGTCACCGGACTGGGAAATCAAAGTATTTGAGAAACTCGAGAAAGCGGGAGCGGAAAGCTCCAACGAGTGGAATAATGCGGGTACAGGACATGCGGCGTTATGCGAATTGAACTACACGCCGGAGAAAGCGGACGGCACGGTCGAAATCGACAAAGCGATCAAGATCAATGAACAGTTCCACCTTTCCAGACAGTTCTGGTCGTTCCTTGTAAATAAAAAACGCATCACGAATCCACAGGACTTCATCATGCCGATTCCACATATGAGTATGGTGCAAGGTGAAAACAATGTGCGATTCCTGAAAAACCGTTTTGAAGCGTTGACGCAGGTTCCATTGTTCAACGGCATGGAATTCACGGATTCTCCTGAAAAATTGAAAGAATGGTTCCCGTTGATCATGGAAGGCCGTACTTCTGCGGAGCCGATCGCGGCAACGAAAATCGACACTGGGACGGATGTAAACTTCGGCGCATTGACTGAAATGCTGTTCGAATATCTGGAGCAGGAAAATGTCGAAGTGAACTACGAGCATACCGTCAAAAACATCAAACGGTTGAGCGACGGCACGTGGGAAGTAAAAGTCCACGACATGAAAAATGACAAAATCGAATACCATACATCAAAATTCGTCTTTATCGGCGGCGGCGGCGGAAGCTTGCCTTTATTGCAGAAAACAGGCATCCCGGAATCCAAGCAAATCGGCGGATTCCCGGTAAGCGGCTTGTTCCTTGTCTGCAACAAACCGGAGCTTGTCAATCAGCACCACGGTAAAGTCTATGGTAAAGCGAAAGTCGGCGCACCGCCGATGTCCGTGCCGCATTTGGACACGCGCTATATCGACAATAAAAAATCATTGCTGTTCGGACCATTTGCAGGCTTCTCACCGAAGTTCCTGAAAACAGGATCGAACTTGGATTTGATCGGATCGGTTAAACCGAACAACGTCTTGACGATGCTTGCAGCTGGAGCCAAAGAAATGGGCTTGACGAAATACCTCGTCCAGCAAGTTATGCTGTCAGATGAAAAACGCGTCGAAGAATTGCGCGAATTCATCCCGAACGCAAAACTTGAAGACTGGGACGTAGTCGTAGCCGGCCAGCGCGTCCAGGTCATCAAAGACACAGACGACAAAGGCAAAGGAACACTTCAGTTCGGTACGGAAATCGTAACCGCTGAAGACGGTTCGATTGCCGCGCTTCTTGGCGCATCTCCGGGTGCTTCTACAGCAGTGCATGCAATGCTCGAGATTTTCAATAAATGCTTCCCGGAACAAAAAGAAGCATGGGAGCCGAAAATCCGTGAAATGGTGCCATCGTACGGCGTCTCATTAGTGGATAACCCTGATTTGTTCAAGGAAATCCATGAAATGACCGACAAAGCACTTGGTTTGAATAATATTGAAGTCGATACAAATGAAACAGTCGGAGCAGGAGCGAAGTCTGTTAAAGAAAAAGCGTAAATAGATGAGTGGAGGAGAAAGTCCCGGGTGGGGCTTTCTTCTTTTTTAGGTTTGTGTGCGGTGGGCGGGATTTATGTGCGGAAAATGGGATTTATGAGCGGTGAGCGGGATTTATGTGCGGTGAATAGAATTTATGTGCGCAGTACCAAGTATGTGCGAAATTTAGTAAATTTACGTAATCTGTAAAGCTTGAACCAGCTTCCATATTCTCCCACCAAAATTCAAAAGCCTAAAGCGGATGTTTTTCGCTATGCAAAAAACTCCAATGTCTTAAAAGGAGCTTTCGCGTCCGCGAAAGCTTTTCATCCTAAAGCTTTTAACCCCCAATAAAGGGTTTTACATAAAATATGTGGAAATACTATAAAATGGTAATCTAAGTAGTTGGCTATTTCATTATTTAACTAGTGAAACAACTGAACATAATAAGTATAAATATCTCAGATCAGTATTTTGTTAAAGGAGAATGTTATGAATAGAAAAATGGGCATTGCTTTGATTGTTTTTGTCTTTTACGTGATTTGGCTGTACTTAGCAATATATGAATCTTCGATAGAGCATTGGTGGTCAGTCAATGAAATAAAACAGACAACTGCAGATTCCGTTCAAATAGGTGTCTCTTTCATAAAGGTATTAGGTGGGACCATTCTATTTGTTGTTAGTGCCTTTATATTTCATTTATTAACAGGAAAAAGGAGTTAAAACTTACTATGCAAGCGAGGCTTTAGGTTGATATTCGTTATTTCGGTAACAGCAATTAACAGCCATTAAAGAGCAGATCATATAAGGGAGCGAGACTGAATGGAGTTCAAACTTGGAAACGGGACGCTTATGCTTCCTGCTTTGCATGTCATGGTTATGGCAGTAATTATTATTTACTTATTGGTCAAGTGGAGCAAGCAATTAGAGACTCGCCAGTTTACGGTTTATTTTTATTTCTTGATCAGTGCTTATATCACGCCGATCTACTCCAGCTATTCAGACCGAGACGGTGAATTTCAGCTCATGTTCCCTATCGGGTTTGTCGTCGTTTTCTTTTACTTATTCCGGAGTGAAAGGTATCATACAGCTAAAATGAAAGCCTGCTTCTTAGGTTTGGCCATTGCGTGCTATCAAATTATTCGCCATTACATAGGATAGAATGAGAAAGAATTTTTCTGCACATAAAAAGGAGAAGGCTTCCGTCAGGGAAGCTCTCTCCTTTATTGGTTTTATTTTTGGAAATCTCTTTTGAAGAACGGCACTTTCTTCAACGCGATGACCACCGGAATGGCGACGATGAGACCGACAGCGTTTTGGACAAGGTTGCCCGGGATCGAAGCGGCCGGGATGATCAGGTTGCTGAAGATGATGGCTTCACCGATGTAATAGACGGCCAGCATGACCGGCACAGAGGCGATGGCTCCAACGATGTTGAAAGTTTTGCTGTTGCCCATGCGGCTAGCGGACCAGGCGATCTGGCCGACGATATAGCCCTGCAGGCCGCGTGCGATAAATGAAATCGGCGCCCAGGCTGTCCAGCCGGATACCAGGTCGAATAATCCCATACCGAAAGCGCCGGCAAGCGCGGCTTTTTTCGGGCCGAAAAGCATGGCGATGATGAACAGCATCGCTGTTCCGAGATGGACGAGTCCGCCGTTTGCGGCGATCGGCAATCGGATGTTCAATAATAATGTAGCTACGAATACCAGCGCAATCGCCATCGACGTCAGGATCAGGTCGAACGTGCTTTTGCTGGAAACAGTTGTTGGGGCAGTTGTTTTTTGCATGCATTTACCTTCTTTCTTCGGTTCTATTAGTCATCTTACTTTCCTGATAAGAATAGCAAAGGGTTGACCCACTTAAAAGTGCCAATTCCGATAAATTCTTAGGGGTCAGTTTAATAAAATAGGTTGACCCGCGTATCTGTGGGTTCTTTTTGGTAAAATGTAGGGAGCAATCGAATCAATGTCAGCATGAAATTGATTCGAGAGATACATGATTTTTAATTTGCCAGGCATAGATTGGAGAATACTTGTATGGAGAACGAACAGTCGCGATATTCGAGGCTTGCCAATATCACCCAAATCATTAATACGAAACTGGAATTGCGGGAAGTGCTGGAGCAGGTGACAACGGCAATTTCAGAGGAGATTGTGCGATGCAATTCAGTTGGCATCTACCTGCCGCAAAAAGATGGCACTTACCGGGGCTTCGTGGGGAAACCGGAGCTGATGGGTGGTATGACTTTGCAATCGCAGGTAATCGATCCTGCAAACGATCCTCTCGCAGCGGATGTCATTGCAACCCGAAAAACCATCTATATACGGGACACCGCGACCGACCATCGTCCGGATCCGCGTTCGGTTGAAGCTTTCCAGATCAAGTCGCTGCTGGCGTTGCCGATTTCCTATAACGGGGAATTATTCGGCCTGGTGTTTCTGTTTGATTCCGGCACACCGATGGATTTGACCCAGTCCGAGATCGAAAGTGTTGAAGCTTACGTGAATATGGCGGCCGTCGCCATTCAAAACGCGAAATCCATTTCCCAGAAAGAAAAATTGCTTGAAGAAAAGCAATTGCTGCTGGATCTTGCCCAAGAGCTGTCGCTGTGTTCGACGATACGGGAAAGCTTGAAAACCTGTTTCACTTACCTGGATAAAACGGCTGCCGGCTGTGAACTTGCAGCGCATATTGTAAAGCCTTCCTTGGAACAAGGCGGCAAGCGGCTGGAATTCTATAAGGCAGGCGAAAAGACGGAAGCGGAATGGAATGAACACCTGATACAGCTCGGTTCGCTGGCCAGCTATAAAGAATTACTGGATGACGCGGTTTCTTTAAGGAAGCGGATGCGGCTGGTCCTGAACGGCGATAAAGATTTACTGTTGTTTCCGTTGATTGCAATGGGGAAAGTGCAGGGCGTCATTTCAGCGATAAGCTCGTTGGAACGGGAGAATTATATTGAAGATCCGCAGATTCTCCTGGCTCAATCGATTGTGGACGCTACTGCGCCGGTATTCTCGAATTTATTGTATATGGATCAATTGGAAGTGATGGTCGAAGAGCGGACGAGTGCGCTGTACGCTGCAAACAAGCGGGTCAACAGTGTCGTCGAAAGTATTACAGACGGATTTTTCGCGCTGAATAAAAATTGGGAATATGTCTTCATGAATCAGCATCATTTTCTGCCTGGAGGAAAAAAAGCGGAAGATGTGATGGGAAGAAACATCTGGGAAGTCTACCCGGATACAGTGGATACCGTCATCTATACTGAATTCCACCGGGCGATGGATGAGCGGATGACCGTGCGTTTTGAGACGCAATCCGACGAGGAAGATTATTGGTATGAAGTAACGGCGTATCCTTTCGACGATGGCATTTGCTGTATGCTCAAAAACGTCAAGGAAAAAAAGAAGTATGAAAAAGAGCTGAAGAGACTAGCGAATCTGGACTTGATCGGGCAGATGGCAGCAGGAATCAGCCATGAAATCCGCAACCCCATGACGACGGTGAGAGGCTTCCTGCAATTGCTGAAAACAGATGAATTATTGGCGCCGCACGAAGGGCATTTCAATCTGATGATTGATGAACTCGATCGTGCCAATGCCATCATCACAGAGTTCCTGTCGGTCGGCAACACCCGGACTTCGGATATGAGAAAGATGAATCTGAATACCATCATCAATGACATCTCGCCATTGATCAAAGTCGATACGTTCAATCAGAATAAACACCTTGAGATCTATACGCAGGAAATTCCAGATTTATTGCTGAATCATAACGAAATCCGTCAATTGATCATCAATTTATACCGCAACGGCCTGGAAGCGATGGAACCGGGACGGACGCTGACAATCGGAACTTATGTGGAGAATGATAATTGTGTCGTGCTGGCGGTGCAGGATCAGGGCTGCGGAATCGATTCCGAAATCATCGAGAAAATCGGCACGCCTTTCTACACGACCAAAGATGAAGGGACGGGTCTCGGCCTTGGCATCTGCTACGCTGTAGCAGCGAGGCATAACGCTAAGATTGAAATCGAAACCGGACCTGAAGGCACGATTTTCTTTACGAGATTTCCTATTGATAAGACGGACTGAAAAAGGCTATGCTGAAGCAAAGGGGGAATGGCGATGAGACAGCTTTACATGAAACAGAAAGTCTTTAGTCTAAGCGGCAAATTTACGGTGAAGGACAAGGAACAGCAGGATGTTTATTATGTCGAAGGCAGCTTCTTGCAAATTCCGAAGACATTTACGATCATGGATCCCACCCGCAAGGAAATAGCATTGATCACCAAAAAAACATTCAGCCTGCTGCCGAAGTTTTTCGTGGAAGTGGATGGACGTGAAGTATTGATGATCAAAAAGGAATTCACTTTTTTCAAAGCAAAATACACGATTGACGCTGAAGGGGTCGAAGTGCAAGGCAATTGGTGGGATATGAATTTCGAAGTTTTGCAGCACGGCAAAGTGGTCGGTTCCGTCAGCAAGCAATGGCTGACTTGGGGCGACACTTATGAGGTGCAGGTTTTGGACGAAAAGATGGAGCATCTCCTGATTGCGCTGGTCGTCGCAATCGACTGTGTGAAGGCGGATGAAGCGGCGGCGGCTTCGGCGGGGTCGTGATTATTTTTTTCAGAAGGCGGTAAAATAAACAGGTGAAAAAGCGGCTGGGTCCAGTCGCTTTTTTTATTTGATAAATGCTCCTATACCAGAGGGGACACTGGTTGCAACTGTTAGTTGCGTGGTTTAGCAACCGGAAGTAGCTTTACTCCAAATACAAATATGTTCTAAATTGAAACTGTAGAGAAAGGCGGGGAATCGTATGATTTTTAGTGAACGATTAAAAACGGAAAGAGAAAAAATGGGATGGTCCCAGACAGAACTTGCCGAAAAGATTCACGTGAGCCGGCAATCGGTTTCAAAATGGGAGACCGGAAAAAGTCTGCCGAGCATCGAAGTGCTTATCGATCTTAGCGATTTATTTGGGATAACAATAGACGAAATGCTAAGGAGTGACAGGGAATTGAAAGAAAAAGTGATTCAAGACAGTAAACAATTGGCTCATCCCAGGTGGAAAGTGTTCTTTGACAGTGTATTTATGATCGGCGTGTTTCTACTTGTGGCAAAGCTGATTATTTTGGGTATAAATTACTTTGCAGGAACAGAATTTTTGATGTTGGAAGGTTTTGCGAGATTGGCTGCCAATTTCGGGCCGTTAGTTCTGATGGTTATCGGTGGAATCGGCAGTGATTCATTGAAGGACAAATATCAGTAAAATGAGGCGAACCAAGGGGAAAAGAGGATGAAAATGACGGAAAATGGTTTTATTTTCGAATCAGAACGGCTCGGTTTTCGAAGATGGAAGGCTGACGATAGGGGAGTGTTTGCCCGCATGAATGCGGACCCGCAGGTGATGGAGTATTTTCCAGACATGCTGACGCCAGCCGAGTCGGATCGGCTGATCGAGCGCTTCGAGAGGCATACCGAGGAAAAAGGCTTTGGAATCTGGGCAGTCGAACGCAAGGAAGACGGCGTGTTCATCGGCTTTATCGGATTGTTGGAAGTAGGCTTTGACGCCGGTTTCCAAGGTGCCGTTGAAATCGGCTGGCGGCTGGACAATAAATTCTGGAAACAGGGCTATGCCACTGAAGGTGCGAGAGCCTGTCTGGATTATGCATTCGGAGTTTTGGGCTTGGACGAAATTCTTTCATTTACAGCGACACTCAACCAACCATCCGAAACCGTTATGAAGCGGATCGGCATGAAAAAAGCGGGTGAATTCGACCATCCGAAACTGGAAGAAGGCAGTCCGCTGAAAAGACATGTGTTGTATAAGATCACGGCGGCCGAGCACGCGTCGCAGTGAGCGAAATGCATTGACTTATTGCCGCTTAGGGCTTATTGTTAGAGACGCGATGAGCTCATTTGCGTAAGACGGACAAGCATTCCCTGGAGGAACACGTTGTGGAGCGTGGCTTGGACGCCGCAAATATCGATGCACCCTGCCTTTTGGCGGGGTGTTTTTTGTTTTTGGGGTGGAAACAATGTGGAAGAACCTTTAATTCCGAAAAACGTCTTCTTTTAATATGATGTAGAGGAGGTAAGGAAATGGGTTTTTGGTATTTTTTGATTTTGTTCATAGGATTGTTTTTAATATTTATAGGAATATTTAAGAAAAAGCATTACTCGTCTGTAAGAAAACTTACTTTAGTAGTAACAGGATTAATCTGCATATTATTCGCGCTTTTCATGTTTTCACCAGGAAGTGCAGAAGTGATTGCCGATTTACTTAATTTAACCTAGCGAGTTATTTAATTTTACAAAACTAGTAACAAGAGTTTGCATATGAGACCTTATCGGAAATTCCCATATTTGCTTTGGCGAATCGGTAATAGGTGTGAATGAGATTTTTGCAACATTCAAAAATATATTTGTGATTTTTCAGACTATGTGATAATCTTTGGGGGAACAACTGAATACATGCACCACTGGGGGAGCCGGATATCGGCTGAGACGAGCAACGCTCGGACCCTTTGAACCTGATCTGGATCATACCAGCGGAGGGAAGTGGGCGAGCGTATGCCGGATTTCTCTATCTTTTTGCATATTATTGCCGCTTTCCTTTACTGGGAAGCGGTATTTTATTTTGCCTGAAAGGGGCTGGAGAAGATGGAATTTACACAGGAAGTGCGGCAGGACTGCGAGAGTTTATGGCAGGCGAGTTTCGATCATCCGTTTGTGAAAGGGATTGCGGACGGCAGTTTGCCGGTGGAGATATTCCGCTATTATGTTATGCAGGACGCTTATTACCTGACGAATTTTGCAAAGATGCAAGCGGTCGGTGCGCTCAAAGCGCCGGACCTTGCGACGACGAAAAGCTTTGCGCATCATTCGGAGCAGACATGTGCGGCGGAAATGGCGCTTCATGAATCATTCATGGGCATGCTCGGGGTAACAGAGGAAGATTGGGAAAAATTTGAACCGTCGCCGAGTGCCTATGCTTATGTGTCGCATATGTACCGCGCGATGGAAGGTGATCTGGCGGATGTGGTCGCGACTATCCTACCTTGTTACTGGCTTTATTATGAAATTGGGGAGCGCTTGAAAGACGCCGAACCGGGGCATCCGATTTACGACCGGTGGATTGAGACGTATGGTTCGGAATGGTTTGGCGAATTGGTGCAGGAGCAAATCGGGCGGATGGATCGATTGGCGGAAGGGCTGTCTGCGGAACGTCGCCAGGAATTGAAGGACCGTTTCCGCCGCAGCAGCTATTACGAATGGAATTTCTGGCAGCAGGCCTGGACGTTGGAGACATGGGAATTGCCGGCTCAAGTAAAGGCGGGTGTTTGAGATGATCAGTAAAATCCGCAGTGAAAATCCAATCATCCATTGCATCACCAATCACGTCGTGTCGAATTTTCAAGCGAACGGGCTGCTGGCAATCGGTGCTTCGCCCATCATGGGCGAAGCACAAGAAGAAGTGGAAGAACTGGTCGCCATTTCGCGCGCCTTGTCATTGAATATCGGAACGTTGAATAAAGAAACGCTTCATAGCATGCTGCTCGCCGGTAAACGGGCGAATAAGGAAAAAATTCCGGTGATCCTGGATCCAGTGGGAGCAGGCGCGACCGCTTTTCGGAAAGATGCCATACAGAAGATTTTAACGGATATCGATGTCAGTGTGCTGCGCTGCAACGCGGGTGAACTGGCGGCAATCGGCGGAGTGAGATGGGCCTCTAAAGGCGTCGATGCCGGTGAAGGCAATGTCGACTTGGAGGAACTGGCAACTCGAGTAGCAATAGAATACAGCTTGGTGGTGGCAGTGACAGGCGAGACCGATATCGTGGCCGACGGTTCGCGGGTGGAAAAGATTACGGGCGGCGACCGGATGATGAGTTCAGTGACCGGCATGGGCTGTCTGCTCAGCGCTGTGACAGCCGCTTTCATGGCAGTAAGTCCGGACAATCCAACAGCTGCGGCAATCGAAGCTCTCAAATTTTACGGGACGGCCGGTGAAAAGGCAGCGGCAGTTTCAGAAGGACCCGGCAGTTTCCGCGACACATTCCTGGATGTTTTATTCGGCATGGAGATCGAGGAAACCGGCTTCGACTTTGAAAAAGGGGAAGGGGTGGATGTACTGTGGCAGCGATCAAGCAGGTATTGACGATTGCGGGTTCGGATTCCGGCGGCGGAGCGGGCATACAGGCGGATATCAAAACTTTCCAGGAGCTCGGCGTTTTCGGTACATCGGCCATTACAGCGGTAACGGCGCAGAATACATGCGGCGTCCACGGGGTCTATCCCATGCCTGCAGGTGCGGTGAAAGCGCAGATCGATGCCATCGGAGCGGATTTTGCCATTGCCGCCGTGAAAACGGGAATGCTTTTCGACGCCGAAATCATCGCTGAAACGGCGGCGGGAATCAGAAAGCATGGCTGGCGCAATCTTGTTGTGGATCCGGTGATGATCGCAAAAGGCGGCGCAACGTTGCTGCAGGACGAAGCACTCGAGGCAATGCGGACCTTGTTATTGCCATTGGCGGAGGTCATCACCCCGAATATCCCGGAAGCGGAAATGCTGAGCGGCATGAAAATCCATGAAGCAGCAGACCGGAAAAGAGTGGCTGAACAGATTCTCGCTTTTGGCGCGAAGGCCGTCGTCATCAAAGGGGGACATGCCGATAATCCATTGATCGCGGAAGATTATTGTCTCGATCGGAACGGTGAATCATTTGTCCTGCGTTCGGCGCGCATCCATACCCAGCAGACGCACGGCACCGGCTGTACCTTTTCGGCTGCTTTGACAGCCGAATTGGCTAAAGGGGAAGCATTGCCGGAAGCTTTGGTGACGGCAAAACGGTTCATCCAGGCAGCGCTTTCGCATCAATTGCATATCGGTGCTGGACATGGTCCGACAAACCACGCCGCTTACCGCTATTTTGCAGCGGAAGGGGATGTGCAATTTGTTCAATAAACCTTCTGTCTATTTCATCATGGGCACGCAGAATGCTTCAGGCAAAAACCCGCTGTCGGTATTGGAAGAAGCTTTAAAAGGCGGCATCAGCCATTTCCAGCTTCGCGAAAAAGGAGCGGGAGCTTTACAGGGGCAGGATTTGCTGAAGTTTGCGGAAAAGTGCCGCAATTTATGCGCAGATTACGAAGTTCCTTTTTTAATCAATGATGATGTCGAATTGGCTATCGCTGTCGATGCTGACGGCATCCATATCGGACAGGAAGACATGGATTGCGGGCAGGCACGGACACTGATTGGCAAGGAAAAGGTGCTGGGTGTTTCTGTGCATTCACTCGAGGAAGCGAAGATTGCCATCGATGCCGGTGCGGATTATCTCGGCATGGGTCCCGTGTACGGCACGCGATCGAAAGCGGATGCGAAACGGCCGGCAGGCACGGCGGGCATCTCGGAAGTCACCAGCCACTTTCCGTTGACGCCTGTTTTCGGCATCGGTGGAATCACGCCTCAAAATGCGCCAGCAGTCTGGCAGGCAGGTGCATGCGGTGTTGCCGTCATTTCGGCGTTGTCGGAGGCTGACGATATTGCTTTGCAAATCGCGCATTTCAAAAATTCATATAAAGGGGTATTGATATGAACACAAAAAAACTTGTCGTAATGTCAATGTTCGTAGCGCTTGCAGTTGCCGGTTCAGCATTTGTATCGTTCCCGGCTGGAATTGCCCGCGCTTATCCCATTCAGCACGCCATCAATGTCATAGCAGCTGTGCTTTTCGGACCAATCCCTGCCGTTACGATAGCCTTTGTGACGGGAGTAGTGCGGGTGCTGACCGGCACCGGATCGCTATTGGCATTTCCGGGAGGAATGATCGGCGCATTGCTTGCGGGTTTATTGTATAAGATGTCGGGCCGCATCGGCTTTGCGGCAGTGGGCGAAATCATCGGCACCGGCATCATCGCATCATTGATAGCTGTGCCGTATGCCAAACTGCTGAGGGGCACTGAAACCGCAGCGCTGTTCTTCATGCCGCCGTTCCTTGTATCAAGTATCAGTGGTGCGATATTGGGTGTAGTGCTGGTGTATCGATTGGAGAAAACCAAAGTGAGAAGTTTGTTGTATTAAAGGGAGTTAGATAGAGTCCATTTAATGCAGTAAGATCTTAAAAATAATACAAAAAAGCGTGAGCAGATTGCCTGCTCACGCTCTTTTAACGATAAAGCCCATATGCCGTCCGCTCTTCCTGTCTTCGCGGTAAGAAAAACCTTCAGGATTCATGAATGTGCAGGTGCGATCGATTGAAATGTGGCCTGTCGGGATGCCAGCCAATTCACATTGCTTCTTGACGGTCAGCTGGTTATCGATATGGTATTTGCCGGTTTCAGCGTTGTGATATATGAATTCATCCGCATAGCCGAGCGCTTTGAATTTCAAGTAGACATCTTCATCCACTTCGAATTTTTCCTGGCTTAATGCAGCGCCGATCTGGATATGGAAATCCTCCGGTTTGCAGCCTTCCTCATTCTTCAGATGTTCGAAAAGCTTTAATGTCACTTCTTTGATGGTGCCTTGCCAGCCTGAATGCACGGCGCCGATGAGTCCTTTGTTTTCATTGTATAAAAGGAGCGGAACGCAGTCAGCGGCGAACGTACAGAGCACAAGACCGGTTTCATAAGTATACAGCGCATCGGTGTTTTCCACTGCATGCCCGGTCTCAGTGGATCCGCGCCCTCTGTCTGCTGCCTCGACACGGTGGAAATTGGCGCTGTGCGTCTGGTTGGCGCATACAAAATCGACGAGGGTAAGGCCGAGGAAATCTGCCAGTTTCCGCCGGTTTTCCACTATCAGCATCGGGTCTTCACAAGCATGTAGCGCCATGTTATTGAGTTCGAATTCTACCGCATCTTTCAGCGTGAGCCCGGCTGTGAAATTTGCCGAATGGACGTATAGTTTCGTTTTCATATCATCACCTGTCTCTACTATATAAGAGCTGGATTTTATTGTATAGAAAAAAGGAGGGCATTTGCCCTCCTTTCACTGTTCCACACTAAGCGCTTACGAATTGTTGCCGCTGCTGTGGCTGTTTCTGCCGCCTTTACGGCCGGCTTCTTCGCGGCTCATTTTGTTGCCTCCGGAATTATTGCCTCCCGAGTTGTTGCCGCTGTGGCTGTTTTCTCCACCTTTTTCCCCAATTTCTTCATAGAATTCCTGTCCATGGCTGTTGGATGTTGCTTCTCCTCCAAGACGACCTGCTTCTTCACGACTCATTTTGTTGCCGTTGTTTTTGTCTGCCATTTCTAACTCCTCCTTAAAGTGTATTGGGTGTTACAGTATGTGATTTTCCCGGTTAACATGCGCTCAAACACCATTAACCGTTTTGTAAAACACTTATAATATTTCCCACCTTCTATCAAGGTTTTTTATTTTACGCCAATAAAAAACCGCCCTGTTTAATGGGCGGGAAAGTCAGTTACTGCTTTTTGGGTGGTTCCAGAAGAAACACGATATAACCGATATCATCCTGGAAATTCCAATCAAGAAAAACTTCTTTAATATTGCGTTTCAGTATTTTTTCGGGATGTGATTCCAATATCAAGTGTCGCTCCAGCGGTCGTTTGGCGAGCTTGAGAATTTCGGAGTAGCCTTCCGATATCAATGCTTTCTCGATCCCTACTAAGATGCCATATCTTTTGACCAGTATTGTCCGGTCATTCAGCCAATAACTTTCAATAGAGCTCGGTGTTTTTTCAGCACGTTCACTGGCTGTTTCAATCTTTTCCTCGAAAGTATCCCTGTCAATCTCTGCGGGCCATTCAAAATCATTTTCCTGCACATTTTCATCAATGACACCAATCAGCAATCCTGTTTCCAGTTCAAGATTCCAGTCCGCATGAAATTCACTGATATCCAATTGCCCGATTCGCCATAGATTCTTCTTTATGTCTTCTTCCAATTCATTGATCAGTAAATCCCGGGTTTCCAAAACTCGTTTCCATTCCTTCTGTTTCAGCAGCACGGCTTCCATAGGGGCGATGAACCCACGGAAGTGGATAACGATAAATGGCTTTCGGATAGTTACATAAACGGATGTTGGACCTTTTCCAAAATGATCACGGAGCAGCGTTGAAATATAGCCGCTTATTTCAGATTGCACCGTCTTTTCTGAAGCCATGAAGATTCCTCCTTCCGTCGAAAGCATATTTATCCGATATTTTATAATTGCTTGTTCCCATAATTATAGAGGTTTGGGTGGGGAATTGCGAGGAGTCTTTATTTTTTTGATAGATAGTAAATATCAGGAGCAGTAGAGAGACATTCAGCGGAATTTCATTAAAAATAATATCTTAATAGTAGTATATTATTCCTCTTAGTTCCTGATAGAATGAGAATAAAGGGAAGAATTTGAAGATGAAGGGAGGGGGACCTCGTGGAAAAGACAAATCAATTGGGTTTAAATTATGAATTTTGGGCAAAAAAAATCCTCTATTTTTATGGCTTGCTGGCCATTGTGGCAATCGGGGGCCAATTAGTCGGCTTGATCGTCACGTTCTTTTACTATTCCTATTATATAGAAGACTATATATCACTGCGCATGATCTGGCCGACAAGTTTTATCCTGGCCATCATGCTGCTTTCCTGGTTCATGGTACAAATATTAAAAATCTATAACCCGTACATCCTCTTTTTCGCAGGCACCCTCCTTGCGGTTGTGATGATTCTGGCAAATCCGGGTTTACCGGGCCTTCAGATGACTTTATTGCTGCCAATGGCGATCTCGTTGATTTACCTGAAGAAGTTTAAGCTGACCATCAGTTTTTTGACCAATTTCACTGCTCTTCTCGTCATTTATGTCATAAGTGCAGACAGCCGGGCGGCAATGACGCCATATGAATATTTTGCTTATCTGTTCATTCTGGTGGCCGGGTATATCGTTTATTTGGCAGTAATTGAAAGAGGGACGGAAATGCTTACGACGCTGCGGCATGCAGCGGAAAAAGAAGAGGAGCTGCTGATTCAGAACCGCATCATGGAACGATTATCGAAGACGGATGCGCTGACCGGGCTTTTTAACCATAAGACTTTCCAAAACTATCTGGATTCGCTTGTCCAGCAGGCGGAAAATTCGGGGATGCAGCTTCAGCTGGCGGTCCTGGATATCGATAACTTCAAAAGCATCAATGACAATTTCGGCCACAGCAGCGGTGATTTGGTGTTGAAACATGTAGCGGAAATTATAGCAGAAAAAGCGGGTCCCCACGATGTAGTGGCGCGTTACGGCGGAGAAGAGTTTGCTGTCCTTTTCACAGAAAAGCCGTTCGAAGAAACGCTGGCAATTCTGGAGGACATGCGCAAGGGCATCGCGGAGGTGCGGCATGCGGAAATTGCCGGTAGAAGCGTCACCATCAGCGCGGGATTGCAGAACTATTATCCGGGTTTGTCCAAAAGCGATTTTTTTAAAAAGGCGGACTCTTATTTGTATGACGCCAAGCGGAATGGCAAAAATCAGATTCAGCATAATCGCAGTTACCACTATATCGGTTAAAGAAGGATTACCGCTACGCCAATCGGCGGGAGCGGTGTTTTTGTTGATTAGAGCTGAACGGGTGCCGTCGCTTTTCTATAATGGGTCCTCCGCTTGATTGTCTGCACCGGGTTTATTGGCGATAATGGAAAGTAAATGCAAGCATGTACGGGAAAGGGTCATTCCATGAATTCATCATTGAACGATTATCGGATAAAAAAATTATGCGGCATGGCGGCCTACCGGAAAGGCAAGGCTTATTTCGATTCGGGCAAAGTGGCATTGGAGCCGCTGAGTGAAAATATCACTGTGGTCAAAGCGGAGGTCCGGGCAAACGGTATTTTTGAAGTCTCTGTCAAAGAAGAACTGGATGGCACCATCCTCGCTTCATGCAGCTGCCCGCCTGTCGGCTTTGTCAGCACCTATTGCCAGCATATTGCCGCCACACTTTTGGCAATCAATGAAGTGCAGCAGCAGGAACGGCAAAAAACGGAGCGCTTAATGGAGCTGTTCGGCGACAAAAGGATGCGTCCAAGCAAAAAACAGCTGCATTTCGATGACCGGCCGGTATTGGAAATCAGCTTCCTGTTGCATTCGGTCGAAGCGGAAGACGGCGAGCGTTTCTTCTCGGCTAAACTGAGCGCCGGGATGGACGGCGCAGTGCCGATTCAGAACGCAGGAGCGTTTCTGCAAGCGGTCGACCAGGGTTCCAGCTATCCAATTTCTGCGGATTTAACCTATTCTCGGGAAGCATTCAGTTTTACAGCGGAAACGGATGCGCTGCTGCAAGAATTGATGAAGATCAATGGTACGGTGACTGGTCGTGGCCGCATCATTATTCCTGCTTCTGCATGGGATTCGCTTGTGCAATTGCTCGCGGAAATTCCGTCAGTCAATATCGGGCATAAAGGTCGGATTTACAGAGGCTTGCGTTTTGATGGCGATTTACCGTTGATCTTCCGTTTTGAAACGTCCGGCGACGCGGGCTATGTGCTGACAGCGGAAGGGCTCGATGGGATTACGGTCATGAAGTCATACGGACTGGCGATCAGCGGCGGAGTATTTGTGAAATTGCCGCCGGACGACTGCAGGCGATTGGAAGAGTTGAAAGAGTTGATGGAAGGTTCAGCAGAACTGGATATTACACCGGCTCAGGCTGATTATTTCATGGAAAGCGTCATTCCGGGACTGGAACGTCTCGGAGAAGTACATATGGCTGCCGCTGTCACTGGGCGGCTGGAAGAAACACCGTTATCGGCCAAACTATTCCTTGACCGCATCCGCAACCGGCTGCTTGCCGGAGTGGAATTCCATTATGGCCAACTGGTCATCAATCCATGTGAAGAAGCGGAAGATGAAATCCGCCACCTGCCGGGCGTCCGCCGCCAGCGGGGCAAAGAAGAGCGGATCATGGAGCTCATGAAGAACAGCCTCTTCACCCAGACAGACGGAGGCTTTTATATGCAGGACGAAGAAGCGGAATATGATTTTCTGTTCCACACCATTCCGCAGCTGGAAGAATTGATGCAGGTGTATGCCACGACAGCTGTGAAAATGCGCGTGCAGAAAAATTACCTGGGACCGAAAGTGAAGGTGGAAGTGAAGGAACGCACGGATTGGCTGGCTTTCAAGCTGGAGCCGGGCGAGATTCCGGAGGCGGAAATCCGGCTGGTGCTCGCTGCTTTAAAGGAAAAGCGCAAGTATTACCGAATCCCTAACGGTACGTTATTGTCTTTGGAAACGCCTGAATTTATTGCGCTGAACGATTTAATGCTTGAACTTGGCAATCAAGAAGAGTGGTTCGGCGACGAAATCCGGCTGCCGCTGATTCAAGGGCTGCAGCTGGTGGCGTCGCTCGAGGAAGGCGAATTGCTCGATCCCGGTGCGGATTTTGCGAAGCTGCTGCAGAATCTCAGCAATCCCGAAGAAGTCGGTTTTGACATCCCCGAACCGCTGACAGGGATATTGCGTGATTACCAGAAAGCCGGTTTCAACTGGCTGAAAGCATTGGCAAAATACCGGTTTGGCGGCATTCTCGCGGACGATATGGGGCTTGGCAAAACTTTGCAGAGCATCGCGTTCATCCAGTCGGAACTGCCGGAAATCCGCCGGCGACAAGCCCCGGTGCTGATCGTCGCGCCTTCGTCGCTGACCTATAATTGGCTCGAAGAATTCACGAAATTTACACCGGATATCAAAGCCGTCATCATTGATGGCAATAAAACCCGGAGAACGAAACGGTTTGCCGATAATGCAGAAGCGGATGTTTTGATCACATCCTATCCGTCGCTGCGCATGGACGGTGCTCTATACAAGGGCAAGACGTTCCATACGCTGTTCCTGGACGAAGCGCAGGCTTTCAAAAATCCGGTGACCCAAACAGCGAAAGCGGTCAAAGCGATTGAAGCGGATTACCGCTTTGCGTTGACCGGCACGCCGATTGAAAATTCACTGGATGAATTATGGTCGATTTTCCATGTTGTATTCCCGGAACTGCTGCCAAACCGGATGCGTTTCGCTGAAATGCGGCGCACGAGCATCGCCAAACGCGTCCGTCCGTTCATCCTGCGGCGCGTCAAACAGGATGTGCTGAAGGAATTGCCGGACAAAGTCGAAACGCTGCAATTTTCCGAGCTGTATCCGGCGCAGAAAAAATATTATGCGGCCTATCTCGCTGAACTGAAGCAGGAAGCGCTCAAGCATCTTAATAAAGACAGTCTGCAGAAAAATCGTATCAAAATACTGGCCGGCCTGACCCGGCTTCGCCAGTTATGCTGCCACCCGTCGCTGTTCGTTGAAGGCTATGAAGGCGGCTCGGCGAAATTCGATCAATTGATGGAAATCGTTGAAAGCAGCCGGATGGCGGGACGCCGTGTACTGGTGTTTTCCCAGTTTACGCAAATGCTGCAATTGATCGGCAACCGGCTGACGCGGGAAGGGCGGCCGTATTTCTATCTGGATGGTCAGACCCGGCCGCAGGACCGCGTCGAAATGTGCAGCCGCTTTAATGAGGGTGAAGGCGATCTGTTCCTGATTTCATTGAAAGCGGGAGGCACCGGACTGAACCTGACTGGAGCCGACACGGTCATCCTCTATGACCTATGGTGGAATCCGGCAGTCGAACAGCAGGCGGCGAGCCGGGCGCACCGTATGGGACAGCAGCACACCGTGCAGGTAATCCGTATGGTGGCTAAAGGTACAATAGAAGAAAAAATCACCGAATTGCAGGAGAAGAAGAAGAACCTCATCGACGAAGTCATCCAGTCCGGCCAGGAACCGCTTGCGGCGATGACGGAAGATGATATAAGGGAATTATTGATGATTTGATGGGGAGTTGTTTTGTAAGTTGAACTAATATCTTTTTAATAATCGATATTCCGCAAAACAGCTGCGCTTGCCTGGTGGCTTGCGCTGAGCTAACTCGTGCTCAGTACCCTTCGCCCGAGTGGATCTCAGCACTTCGCTTGGTCACCTGGGCGTCTGCGCTCTTTTGCTCCATATCTTAAAACTCTCTCAAAAAAAGCCGCTTTCTAAGCGCCGAAGCGGTAAAAAACGAACTTATGTAACTTGGGCTTCTATTTTATTGCCAGGAAAGCATTTAGCCGGAGGGTTTGCTAAAATAGAAGGAAAGGAAACGGAGGTGAAGATATGGATCCGAAAAGTTTAGTGGCTCGAGTGAAAGACCGCATTCCGGAAGTTTTGGGCAATAAGGAGTTTGCGAAATTTGCGATTTTACTGCCGTTGATCGAAAAAGACGGCGAAATCCATATCCTCTTCGAAGTCCGTTCCCATCTGCTCAGAAACCAGCCCGGCGACATCTGCTTTCCGGGTGGAAGAATCGATAAACAGGATGAGTCCGAAAGGGACGCGGCAGTCCGTGAAACGATGGAAGAGCTGGGCATCGGCCGCAAGCAGATTTCCGATATTTTCCCACTGGACTATATCGTTTCGCCGTTCGGCATGATCGTTTACAGCTTCGCGGGAATCATCGATCCGGATGTTGAATTCCGGCCGAATCCGCCGGAAGTGGACAGTCTGTTCACTGTACCGTTATCGTTTTTCCTCGAAAAAGATCCGAAGGTCTACCGCGTGAATTTCGATATTCAGCCGGAAGAAAGTTTCCCCTATGACCTCATTGCCGGAGGGGAAAATTACAATTGGCGCACCCGCCAGGTCGATGAATATTTCTATATCTACGAAGACAAGGTGATATGGGGATTAACGGCCAAAATACTGACGCATTTCATGGAGATCATTCGCTGAATGGTCTTTTTTTTATGCTTTTATGGGGGATGACGAAGCAGTGGTTTTGGCGTCTGGCAGGAGCCGGATAGAGCTTTTTTAAAAAAAAATTTAAAAAAGTGCTGACCCTTACATCCAATAGGCTTTGGGAAGTGTTCGAGGACGCTGAAAAACTGGGGGTAATTTGGAAATGGAAATAATGTATGTTAACATTGCTACTTGATTCTTTTGTTTAAAATTTCACAAGCGGAAATTTAGACAATACCGAACGAGGCGGAGCGCTGGTGGGAAGTTGCTGGATTCAGATAGAAAACCTTTTTGACGGTTTTAGGATCCATGCAGGATTATACGCTCATCATTTTGTTTTATTAATATAAAATTCTTTTTCACAGTGTTAATTCGGTCTATTTAAGTTAAATAAAAACATCGTAACAGCGTATAGTCCCATCGCAGGATTGAGCACAATCTTCAATTGGAAAACATGCCAAGGAGCCGAGGTTTTTCCGTCTTCATGAAGAAGGGAAAATTTTTTATTTAAAATAGGAGTGATAGTAAGTGGAGAAGAAAAGAATTGTAGTAAAAATAGGCAGCAGTTCACTGACAGATCCGAATGGGAAATTGTCGATCGGCAAACTGCGTGAACACGTCGAAGCATTGGCCCGTTTGAAAGAAGATGGCCATGAAGTGATTTTAATCTCGTCAGGAGCAGTAGCTGCAGGGTTCAAGAGCATCGGCTATTTATCGCGTCCGGATGCCGTTGTTGATAAGCAATCGGCTGCAGCTGTCGGGCAGGGACTGCTGTTGCAGGCATATGCGGATGAATGCAAGAAACATGGCATCGTCGCGGCACAATTGCTGTTGACGAAAGATATGTATAAGAACGCAAATGACACAATCTCGAATTTATTGGAGCGGGACGTACTGCCGATCATCAATGAAAATGATTCGGTCGCAGTGAAGGAATTGACCTTTGGAGACAATGATATGCTGTCGGCTTTAGTCAGCAAGCTGGTGCACGCGGACTTCCTGATGATTTTGACGGATATCAATGGCATCTACAGCGGCAACCCGAATACCGATCCAACAGCCCAAAAATACACCTTCCTTACAGAAGTCCACGAAGAAATGGAAAATGCCGCTTCTGCGGAAGGTTCTTCGAACGTCGGTACCGGAGGAATGAAATCGAAAGTGACGGCTGCGAAAACAGCGTTGGCTTCCGATGTACAGGTCTTTATCGGTTCTGGCGAAGGCAGCGACAAACTGGTCGATATTTTTGAAGGAAAAGGCGACGGAACTTATATCGGTAATTTGGTGGAACCGAAAGTACTTGTGAATGCATAATTTGAAAGGAGACAAAGAATGACTCAACTTCTGCAAGAAGAAAAAGTTACAGAAACGGAATTGGTAACAAAAGCGCAAAAAGCAAAAGAGGCGGCTTTCCAGTTGGCGAAAGCGGCGACGGAAGATAAAAATGAGGCTTTGCAGACCATTTCAGCACAATTGCTGGAGGAACAGGACTTCATTTTAAGTGAAAACGCAAAAGACATAACGGCCGGGCAACAGGCAGGGATGAACGATTCACTGGTGGATCGCCTGAAACTGGATGCAGCCCGCTTAAAGGATATGGCTGACGCCCTGATCCAATTAACCCGATTAAACGACCCCATCGGAGAAACCCTCGAAAAATGGGAGCAGCCCAATGGACTGGCGATGACAAAAATCCGTGTACCGATCGGTGTCGTCGGCATGATCTATGAAGCGCGACCTAACGTAACAGTCGATGCCTCAAGCCTGTGCCTGAAAACAGGAAATGCAATTGTACTGCGCGGCAGTTCAACTGCCATCAACTCCAATAAAGCGATTGTCCAGGTGATTCGCCGTGCGCTGGAAAATACCAAACTGCCGGTTGAATCGGTTCAATTGCTGGAAGATACGCGCCGCGAAACCGCGTCGCAAATGTTCAAATTGAACGACTATCTGGATGTTTTGATTCCGCGCGGCGGAGCGAAGCTGATCCAAACGGTCGTGCAAAATGCCACAGTACCTGTTTTGGAAACAGGGGCGGGGAATTGCCACATCTTCATCGACCAGACAGCGGACGTGAAGATGGCGGTTGATATTGCGGTCAATGCGAAAACGCAGCGTCCTTCTGTCTGCAATTCGTGCGAAACGATTCTTGTGCAGAAAGATTGGGCTGACGCTCATCTGGCTGAACTTGTGGATGCTTTACAGGCGGAGAACGTGAAGATTCATGGCGATAGCGCCGTGCAAAGAGTTTCTTCTGCAGTTGCACCTGCAACTGACGAAGACTGGGCGACGGAATATCTGGGCTTTGAAGTGGCAGTGAAAGTCGTTGACACGGTCGACGAGGCTGTTCAGCACATCAATCAATACGGCACCAAGCATTCGGAAGCCATCATTTCAACGGATGCGGCGAATGTTGAACAATTCTTCAATGAAATCGATGCAGCTGCGGTTTATCATAATGCTTCGACCCGCTTTACGGATGGCTTCGAATTCGGCTTCGGCGCTGAAATCGGCATCAGCACCCAAAAGCTGCATGCCCGCGGGCCGATGGGCTTGCCGGCGTTGACGTCAACGAAGTATATCATCAGAGGCAACGGACAAACGAAATAATGAAAAGGGAAAGTCTATCCTGGAAGTCGTGTGAGCGGCTTTTTGGGTGGCTTTTTCTATATAAGTAAAACTTATCGTTTTTCATAATAACTATTGAATTTATTTATGTGAACAGAAGGATTATAGTTAGTGTGAAAAGAGGTGACGGGGATGGATTACGTTTTCATGTTCTTTCTCGGAGTGATTGCCACGACGCTGGGAACACTGGCCGGAGGGGGTGGACTGATAAGTTTGCCGGCGATGCTGCTGCTCGGGTTGCCGGTCCATTCTGCGATCGGTGCCAATAAAGTCTCGAATACAGTCAGTTCGTTTTCCAGTTTTTATTACTTGATCCGGAAAAAGAAGGTGTCGCTGAAAGAATCCTATTGGATTGTGCCGGTGAGCCTAATGGGCGGAGTTGCCGGTGGCTTTATCGCTTCATCGATACCGGAAGAGCAAATGTACATTTTGGTGAGTTTCTTGTTGCTGGCTGCATTTTTCACATCGTTTATTGGCAAGAAAGGATTCACAGGCGAAAGCCGGCTGAAAGTTGAGCCGAAAAGTGCGGGCGGGTTATTCGGTATCGGCATGTACGACGGCCTTTTCGGTCCGGGGCAGGGAACACTGATGCTGTTCCTGTTCAGCTATCTCGATATCGCCTATATCCGAGCGGTCGGATTTGTGCGGCTCGCTACATTTTCCAGCTGTCTGGGCGCTGCGGTCACGTATACGCTGGCGGGCCACATCATCTGGCCGTTGACGCTCGCGCTTATGGCCGGATCGGTTACCGGGGCACAGGCAGGCGTCCGAATTGCCGAAAAGCTCAATCCGAAATTTGTGAAGCCGCTGCTGCGTGCGGTCACCGTTCTGTTGATTGCGCAAATTCTTTTTACGCGGGTATTTTGAGGGAAACTTCAGTCCAATCAAGGAGGCCTTTGCGGATGCAGGGGCTTTTTTTGTTGGGTTACAGGGGTTGTAGGAGGCGAAACTGCTGGGAATAAATGCTTGATTTTTTATTCGATGCTCAATTATCCTGCGTTTCGGAATTTGCGGGCGATTAAATCAGTTTGCGGGCGATAAAAATAACTTGCGGGCGATTAAATAGATTTGCGGGCGATAAAAAAATTATATCGGCGTTCAGCAAAAATTTCGCCGTGAAATGGAAATATCTTCTTTTAATTTCTCAGCAAAGAAAATTCCCAGCCCCGAGAAGCCAAAAAAAGGGAAGTCTGACTTGTTCTGTGGTAGGCTAAAAAACAGCTGTTTTCTTTTCAGGAATTTATTAAGAAGAAATAAAAAAGAAAGAAGGTACCATAAGAATGAAAAATTTAGCCGGGATGAAACGATCACGTTTCGTTATACTTTTGGGCGCGTTGACAGCCATGATTCCTTTTACCATCGATATGTATCTTCCGGCGTTTCCGACTTTGGCAGAGGTGTACCATACCAATGCGTCGGCAGTGCAGCTCAGTTTGACCGCCTGTCTCCTTGGACTAGCATTCGGTCAATTGGTGACGGGGCCGCTCAGTGATTCACTGGGCCGTAAAAAGCCATTGATCATTTTTTTGATAGCTTATGCCATTGCTTCAGTCGCCTGTATCTTTGCCCCAAACATATACATATTCATCGGATTGCGCTTTGTGCAAGGCTTTGCAGCTTCTGCCGGGCTCGTTATTTCCCGGGCAATAGTGCGGGATGTCAGCAGCGGATCGGAATTGACCCGCCTGTTTGCCTTATTGATGGTCGTCAATAACCTCGTGCCGCTGCTCGCTCCATCAGTGGGGAGTACGGTTCTCTTGTTTGCCGATTGGAAAGGGATCTTCCTGATTCTCAGTTTGCTGGGGCTCATTCTTTTATTCGTGAGTGCTTGGCGATTGGAAGAAACCTTGCCGCCGGAAAGAAGGGTGCCGGGCAATCTGACGGAAACCATCAGCAATTTCAGCATCATCATCAAAAATCGGAAATTCACCGGTTATGCATTGGCGCAGGGGCTGTTGATCGGCGGCGTATTTGCCTATGTGGCCGGAACTCCGTTCATCTACCAGAACATCTACGGCGTTTCGCCGCAGGTCTTCAGTATCCTGTTTGGAATGAACGGCATCGGCCTGATTTTCGGCAGTTATGCCGTCGGCCGCTTCAGCTACGTCTGGCCGGAGAAGAAATTCCTTGAAGTCGCGTTGTATACGGCAACTGCCGCAGGTGCTTTCCTGCTTGCTGTCGTGCTGGTCGATGGGCCGCTTTGGGCTGTCGTCATTCCGATTTTCTTCTTTGTCACAGCAATCGGAGTTGTCGGCACCGCTTCCTTCACTTTGGCGATGGAAGAACAAAGCCGTGTGGCGGGCAGCGCCTCTGCGTTGCTCGGGCTTCTGCCGTTCGTACTTGGCGCAATCGCAGCGCCTTTAGTTGGCGCGGGTGGAGAAGATACCGCCGTGCCATTGGGTTTGATCATCTTCACCATGTGTCTGCTGGCGCTTCTTGCCTATCTGTTCCTTGTAAAACGCCTGGATCATAAAGTGAATGCGAATTAAATAAAAATGGAAAATATACCCTTGCAGCTGTCGAATCTATTCGGCAGCTGTTTTTTATTAATCTAAAACGAACTCCCAATTTCAACCAATCGGATGTTAAGATAAAAGTAATACATAATTAATGGGGTGTTCAGATGGATTCAGCAAACGGATCGATTCTATCCATTCAGGATCTGACAATGAGCTACGGAGGAAAACAGGTGCTGAACGGCATTAATCTGGAAGTGCAAAAAGGGCAGATTATCGGCTATATCGGTCCGAACGGCGCCGGCAAAAGCACGACGGTAAAAATCATGCTTGGCCTGATCGAGGATTATAAAGGGAAAGTCGTGATTTTCGGCCAGGACATTTCAAAAGGCGACCCGTCCTACAAACGCCGCATCGGCTACGTGCCGGAAAATGCGGAAGCCTACGACAACCTGACCGCGATGGAGTATCTCGTCTTCATCGGCGAACTTTATGGTTTGGAGCAGGCGTTTGCACAAGGAAAAGCGGAAAGCCTGCTGCAGCAATTTGATCTGATCGATGTCCGCCATGCGCGCCTGTCTTCTTTTTCAAAAGGAATGAAGCAGAAGGTGCTGATCATTTCGAGTCTCCTGCACAATCCGGACCTGCTTTTTTGGGACGAGCCGCTGAGCGGTCTTGATGCCAACAGCATGATGTTCATCCAGGAAATCCTGTCGCAGCTGGCGGCAGAAGGAAAGACCATCTTTTATTCGTCGCATATCATGGATCTGGTCGAAAAGATCAGCAATCGCATCGTCCTGCTGGTGAACGGCAAAGTCATGGCGGACGGCAGTTTCGAGGAATTGCAGGAACAGAGCGAGGAAGGTTCGTTGTCGGGAATCTTCAACCAATTGACCGGCTTTACTGAGCATCGCGAAAAGGCGGCGCATTTTGTTTCCGTCGTACGAGGAGACCATGACGATGCGGGAGTTTAAATCACTCAAATTCATCGCCTTGTTCAAGGGGCTGTTCCGTCGGTTCGGCGTCGATTTCGAAGTCATGATGCTGATCTTGCGGATCAAACTGACGATGGACGAACGCCGCGTGCCAACGGTTTTCAATGAAATGGGCAAGAAGAAGGAAGGCAACCAATTCTTGAAATCACTGTGGATCTATGGCATCTACAGTTTGCTGTTGCTGCCTTTCCTGTTCATCGGTGAAAATTACATTTTCCAGATGAGCATCATGTTCGGCATGATCTTGTTTATCCTGATGACTTCCATGATCGCCGATTTCACATCGGTCCTGCTGGATGTCCGGGATAAGAATGTGCTGCAGACGAAACCGGTCGATAAAAAAACGATAACGGTTGCCAAGACGATCCATATCATGATTTACATGAGCTTTGTAACCGGTGCATTTGTAGCGTTGCCGCTTGTGGTGAGCTTATACCGGCACGGACCGTTATTCTCTTTGGTCTTCCTGGTGGAAATCATATTTGCGATGCTGTTGGTTGTCGTGCTGACCTCGCTGCTTTACCTGTTTGTGCTCCGCTATTTCGATGGCGAGCGTTTGAAAGACATCATCAATTACGTTCAAATCCTGCTTTCCGTGGGACTTGTAGTCGGTTATCAAGTGCTCATCCGTGCATTCGAATTCTCCGATCTCAACATAAATTACTCGTTCAGCTGGTGGCATTTCCTGATTCCGCCGATCTGGTACGGAGCGCCGTTTGAGATGGTCCTGAACGGCAATGCAGCCTGGCACATGATTGCGTTTACTGTCCTTGCTGTCCTGGTGCCGATTGTCGCAATTTTTGTCTACAGCCGGTTGATGCCATCCTTTGAGCGCAATCTCGAAAAAATGCTGAGCGATACAAAAAGCCGCAAGCCGGGCCGGCACCTGCTTGACGGATTTTGGGCAAAGCTGTTGTGCCGCAGTAAGGAAGAACGTGTTTTCTTCCGCTTTTCAGCAATGATGATGAAAAAGGAAAGAGAGTTCAAGCTGAAAGCTTTTCCGAATCTGGCGCTGTCTATGATTTTCCCGTTTTTATTCATATTCAATGAATTGCGGATCCGCAGCCTCGCCGATATTTCGGAAGGCAATATGTTTTTGTTCATCTATTTCTGCAATATCATGATTCCGGGAACGGTTTTCATGCTGAAATTCTCAGGCAGCTACAAAGGCGGCTGGATTTTCAGGGCAGCGCCGATCAACCGGGAGTCAGCGGTGTTCAGCGCGGCCATCAAAGCGTTTCTCGCCAAACTGTATCTTCCAATATTTTTGGTGGTCGGCGTTGCTTATGTATTCATCTTCTCAGCACGCATCCTGCCGGACCTTGGCGTGGTGCTGCTGAGCGCGATTCTGCATTCACTGATCACCTATCGAATAATGAAAGACGAAGACTTTCCGTTTACCCGGTCATTCGAATTTGCACAGGATCCCGGCTCTGCCCGGATGATCTTGCTGACATTCATCCTCGGTGCATTCCTCGGTGTCCATTTCATCGCGAGATCAATCGACTATGGCATCTACGTCTACCTGGTGCTGCTGATTGTGGCGGTTGTCGTCGCGTGGCGCAAGACGTTTCCGGAGGGTTGGAAACCGGATGATGCGAAAGGAAGTTCCGAAGCGGAAGTGGAGATATAGGAGGACACCTCACTGGAGCGAGTGCTTCTGTGGGGTATTTTTATGGAGAGGGTTAAGTTTTTGGTGGTAATATTATACAATAAAATCGGTGTTAAATTGAAATGAGGAACTGGAAAGTATTCATGGCAAATTGGAAAGTATTCCAGTCATTTTGGAAAGTATTTGAGTCAAACTGGAAAGTATTTTAGGTGATTTGGAAAGTAAGTCCAAATACTGGAAAATGAATTGCTGATTTTTCATTCTTTGATACGGTAAATCCCGCTCTCAATATGTAATGGACAGTATTCGACTCATAACAGACAGTATATCCATGAAAGTGGAAATATCATTTCTCTCAAGCTTTTATCAGAAAACATCGTATAACAAAAATAAAGCAAGAAATTTCAGTTGGATGAACTGAAGTTTCTTGCTTTTATCTTTGTCATTTTGATCAATGGTTTTAGCTCAATTTTTTGCTGGGTCTGTTAACGTGTTCATTCTCACAAACTCTCCTACATTATAGCCGATCCAAGCACCGATAAATGGAAAGGCAGCTGAAGAATAATTCACTCCTGAATTATTGAAATCTGTTGTAAATATGAATATCGTAATAAAAACTGTTAGAACAACACCGAAGGCTGCTTCCAATGTTTTTCGCCGTTTCCAACGTTTCTCTCCTAAGCGAGCTTTATCAAACTCCTGAACACGTTTGCTTGTCTTTGTACCGATAAATTTTCCTGTTTTTAAATTGTACACTATACTTGCTGCCAAAATTACAACAAGGACATAAAAAATTCCTATGAAGAGATAGAACTGTCCATATTCCATAAAGTAATTTAGCAATACAAACAGCAGGAGCATCGCAAGATTGTATTGCAGTAACTGCTTCATTTTAAGGCGCTTAACTTCCCGTAAATCCCATTGCGTTTCTTCCATTTTATCTCCCCTTTAAACCCAACCGTTTCCTTAACTCATCTATATGCATATAAACTAACTGTAACATAAATATTCAGACTATTTTTGGAAGAAATGGATTTTAACAAAAAAAGCCCAGACGAATTTACCGTCCGGACTTCCGTTCATTCCTATGAAGATATCTTATCACTCGTCAAAGCATGCGTATTTCCTTCGGTGTCTTCAAAAAACGCCATCCACGTTTCAGCGGGACCGTTTTTGACGACACAATGGGGAGGGCCGCTGAACTCGACACCGCGCGCTTGAAAGTCGGCGTAGCTGAGGTCAATATCTGTCACATCAAAATAGAGCACCGAACTGGCATGGGTGAATTGCTCCCTTTCCGGCAGGCTCAGCATCAGGCGCAAGCCGCCGCAGTCGAAGAACGCCATCGTATCCGTGTTGAACAGGAGGGACAGGCCCAGTTGTTCTTTGTAAAAGTCGATTGCCCGTGCAATATCTTTCACAGGCATGCCGATTTGACTGATTTTCTGCACAGCGGTTGTAATCATTAATATTGTCCTCCTTTTAGAATTTCTCGATTTCGGCCATGATGTCTTTCATGATGTCGATGGAAGCGAGGGTCTTTCCGGGAATCTCCAGGCTGTGTTCGGTGCCCGGCACCAATCGCAGCGTCATCTGCGGATTCGTTTTTATTTCATTCCAGCGCTCTGCATCATAAACCCGATCTTCATCGCCAATAAAACCGAGTGCCCGGTTCGGGAGAGTCAGCATCGCGTCAAAAACATCCGGCCGTTTGATGAGCGGCGTCAGCCAGATGGCGGCTGCATCCCGGAACAGCGGACGCTGCAATTCGGAAGCCAATGCGATGGTGCCGAGCGATTTGCCGATGAGGCAGAAATCCTTATAGGAAAATTCGGTAAGCACCTGGCCGATGACCTTCGCCACGTCAAAGCGCACGGCTTCGCTCAATTCTTCCATACTGAAATCATCATAAAAGTCATCGTTGTACCGGTAATTCACATTTAAAACATCATAGCCTTTTTGCAGATAGATATCCGTCGCGTAATGGAACAGCGGGGCCTGGTTTGTATACCCGGCGCCCGGCAGCATTACAGCAAGGCGGTCCGAAGCTTCTTCCTGCTTAATCATCAGATAAGGGACTCCGTAACCTTTATATCCTTCAGCAGATTCTTTTACTAATTTCATCAGCAATTCCCCCTATTATTTCCAGTATAGCGAAATTTCGGAATTGTGGAATAAGAAATAAATAAAGGCATATAAAAACGCCACATCGAAAGTGAAACACTTTCAATGTGGCGTCCAGTTTTAATTCGTCCGTGTGCGGTTGTGCTTCATCATCATCAATCGGTAGCGGACGGTGCAGCCGATGCAATAGCCCATCAGCGCTATGCCGGCTGCTGCCATGACCATGATAGCGAAGAAATATGCGGCTGCCGTAATTCCGGCAGCGAAGAATACCAATGATAACCCGAGGCAGACAGTCGCAATCCATTGATTGAACAATTGCTGGTCGCGGTCTTCCTGGATATATTCATTGGCCGGCTTCTTCAAAAGCGGTCTGGCGGCCATGATGACCGGATTTTTCTTTGTGATCAATGTATAGACACCCACTGCGAATGGCAGCAGGAGAATAGCTGGTGACAGGATCAGTCCGGCGATAACCGACAATACGATAAAACTCTGATTTAATTGGACAAGCGGTTTTGGAATCGTCATAATGCAGCCCCTTTACTCTTTTGTTCATTATACCAAGTAACTTAATAGGAATAAAGGGAATAGAACTGGCGCAACCCTTTTACATCAATTGCGTGATAAAAACTGTAGCGATGCCGAAATAAATCAGCAGCGACAGAATATCGTTTATTGTGGTGATCAGCGGTCCCGATGCGATGGCGGGGTCGATGTTTAATTTGAATAGAAGTAAAGGGATGATGGTGCCGGCCATGGTCCCGATGATCAGCGTCAGGAGCAGCGAACTGCCGACGACAAAGCCGAGCACGAGGCTGCCTTGCCAGAAATAAGCGATGCCTGTGATCAGCACGGCGCAAATCACGCCGATGATGATGCCGACCCATAACTCCCGGACGATCAGTTTGATGCTTTGGCGGAAATTCGGTTTTTGCGATACGAGGCCGCGGACGACCACTGCCAGCGACTGGGTGCCGGTGTTACCGGTCATGCCCGCAATCATCGGCATGAAGAAAGTCAGTGCGACAACCGTTTCAAGCGTCGCTTCAAAACGGCTGATGATGCCGCCCGACAGCAAACCGATGAACAGCAGGAGGACAAGCCAGGGCAGGCGGCGGTAAGCGGCGACAATCGGCTTGGTTTTGAAATCGATCGATTTACCGGAAGCGGACAGTTTTTCGATATCCTCATTGGCTTCCTGCATCACGACATCGATCACGTCATCGACGGTCACCACGCCGACCAGCCGGTTATCGTCCTCCACAATCGGCAAGGAGACGAAATCATAGCGGCTGATCAGGTTGGCGACTTCTTCCTGATCCGTCAGCACATCGGCTTTTACGACACGGCTGTACATGACATTGCTGATTTCCTCATCCAGTTCGCCGAGCAGCAGGTCTTTATAGGAAACCACGCCTTCGAGGCGCCGATCCTCATCAACCACGTACAGGTAGTTCAGAAATTCGGCATATTCAATGAAATGCTTGATCTTGTCGATGGCTTCCCGGATCGTGTAATGACCCGGAATCCAGACGTAGCGGTCATTCATGATCCGACCGGCCGTTTCAGGCGGGTAATTCATCAGGTTCTGGACAATCGTCGATTCATCGCTGTTCATATTCGCCAGCAATTCGTCGGCGCGATGAGGCTCGATGTCGGCAAGCAGCGAAGCGAGGTCGTCATTATCCATCCGGTCGAGAACTTTTTTGGATTTCTCGATGCCCAGTTTATGCAAGATCTCCAGCTGCTCGTCGCTGTCGAGCTCATCCATCAATTCCGTCAATTGTTCGGTCGTTAAGTAAAGAAGGAACTTGGTGCGGTGCTTGCCGGGGATGCGGAGATAATGCTGTGCCATATCATAGGGCTGCAGTTCATCCATGACCTCCTGGAATTCATGGATGCGCCCTTCTTTGAGTGACTGCACAATTGCAAGTGTAATTTCGTTATCGGTCATTAATAATGCCATCAGAATCTCCCCTTGGATCAGCAGAACATCCGCCGCGTCCGTAAGCGGAAACGGTGTGTTCATTTGTTACACTATCCCTCAAAACGCCGGTGATGAAAAGCTTTTTATACACAAAAAATCCCGGAAGCCGAAGCGATGCGCTTCTTCACCGGGATTCTTTTCATTTAATTGAATGCTTTCAGCTCTGAACGCTTTCTTCCTGATAAACCGGCACCCATCCTTCAGTCGTCACGAAGATGCGAACAGCGACCACTTTGCGGTCATCGGCAAGCGTGAAATAATGCGTGATGTTTTCCGGTACCGAAATCAAATCGCCCGGTGTCAGGTGGACTTCGAAAAAGCGCTCGTCTTTGCCCTGGATGATGAAAACGCCGTGGCCGCTGACGATATAGCGGACTTCGTCGTCTGTATGGATATGTTTGCGCTGGAAGTTCTTCAACAGTTCATCCAGTTTCGGGTTCGAATCTGAAAGGGAAATGACGTCAGCCGCTTTATAGCCGCGACGCTCAGAGATATCGTCGATTTCCGCTTTGAACGCTTGCAGGATCTGTTCTTTCTCGTCATCGCTCAAATCGAATTTTTCACGGAGCGGTTCCGGCAATTTATTGATGTCCCAGTGTTCATAGACAACTTCCTGCTGCTCCAAAAATGCTGCGACTTCGTTTTGCGCTTCGATCGTTTCGTCTGTACCTTGAATTTTGATGATTGCCATTAATAATCTTCCTCTCTGATTGGGTTTATTTTATTTGAAGTAATGCCAATTGATATTGAAATAAAAACTCGCTGGCCTCCAGCAATTTCTTCGCTTCAAAAGCGTCTTTGCCCCATACGGTGATGCCGTGGTGGCGGATCAGTACAGCGCCTTTGTCGGCTGTCAGGTGTTCTTCGAAATCTTCCGCCAGCCGCGGGATATGGGCGTGGTTGGCGATGATCGGAATGGACAAGACAGCATCTTCATCCCATAAGCCGAATGCTTTGATGAGTTCCTGTCCTTTGAAATCGATTTTGCCGTCGCGTCCATAATGTTCGGACAGGACGTTATTGGCAACGGTATGGACATGTAGGCTGCAGCCGGCACCGGTTTTATTGTAGATGGCGCTGTGCAACAACGTTTCGGCGGAAGGCTTGAGGTGGGTGGCTTCGACCGGCTCGCCTGCCGCATCGACGAGGAGGAAATCCTCATCGGTCCGTTTGTACTTATCCTTGCCGCTTGCTGTAACCAGGAACTGGAGCGGCGCATCATTCACTTTGATGGCGAGATTGCCGCTTGTGCCCATGAACCAGTCGCGCCCGGCAAGAACGTCTTTAACGTCCGCCAGTTCATTCCATTTTTCCTGCAGCTTCGTCAATGTCTGTTCTGTCGTCATGACCGCACACCCAATTTCGCATCGATGATTTCTGTAACGTCTCCGAAATTCTCGAAAGGCTCGTAAGGGATGTTCAGTTCCTCGCATTTTTCAATGAGGAAATCGCGGGCAATGACAAGGTCGGCATATTTTGCCGCCTGCAGATCGGTGATCGAATCACCGATGACAATGCTCGTGCCGCCGTCCGCGAGAAGCTTCCGGATAATCGACGGCTTGCAGCAGCCGCAGCCTTGGCTCGCGCACTTGTCGTCGCAACCGTGCGGGAAATCGATCCGGATGGTATCGCCCGAGAAATCCGCTTCATTGCAATAAATGCCTGCGAACGGTCCGAACGGTTCAAGCAGCGGGTAGACGAAAAAGTCGATGCCGCCGCTGACGATATAAAGCGGGATGTTGTGCTGTCTCGTATAGTTGACGAAATCCGCAAAGCCTTCCCGGATCTCCCCCTGCTCGAGCACGTATTCGATGACTTCATCCTTTTTGGATGATGGCAATAAAGAAAACATCTTTTTGACACCTTCACGTATGGAGATGGTCTGAGCGAGAATCTCGTCTTTGATCGGTTCCCAGCCCGGCGGATTGAAATGCTTCATGATGGCGATTAAATTATCGTTGGTTGTGATTGTGCCATCAAAATCACAAAAGATGATTGGCTGTTTCATGATTACCCCCATAATTCCAAAGCTGTTTTTAATTCTGGCTGCTGTTCACTGGCGTCTTCCAGGCTTTGCTGTTGCAGGACGGCATCGACCGCCTGGCGGAATGCTTTGCCGCCGCCCGCCGCGCCGTCGGGATGTCCGTGGACGCCGCCGCCTGCGTTAATGATGCTGTCGATGCCGAAATCGTTGATGAGTAACGGCACAAGTCCCGGATGGATGCCGGCGGATGGCACCGGAAACGTTGGTTTCAACAGGCTTTCATTCGTTAACTGTTCGCCGAGTTCTAGTGCCGCTTCCTTCTCCATGGCAACACTGCCGTAAGGGGAGGGAAACAGCGAGAAGTCAGCGCCGGCGTAGCGCGTCAATTTGCCGAGCGCGAGCGGTGCCGCGACGCCGTAGAACGGAGAAGAAGTGAACGCACCGCTGAACGCCGGATGTGCCATGAGCGGCAGAGCGATGTCATCGTCTTCTGCGAGTTCCTGCAGCACATCGAGTCCGTAGGCATGAACATTGAACAGCAATGCGTCAGCACCGAGTTCACGGGCTTTTCGTGCCTTGTCGCGTAATTGTGATGTGCGGCCCGACAGGTTCACCGCGTAAAGCGTGCGGTGGCCGGTTTCGGCATAGACTTCGTGCAGAACTTGTTTTGCAGCTGTGATGCGCTGTTCAAAAGGCGTCAGCGGATTGTCGAACAGGATTTCGTCGTCTTTGACTAGATCAACGCCCCCAAGCGCCTGCTGTCTGAGCTGTGCCGTTAGATAATCGATGTCCCGGCCAATCACGCCTTTGAAGATGCTCATAACGAGCGGGCGGCCATGGACATCGAGCAATCCACGGATGCCGTCGATGCCGAAACGCGGTCCCGGAAATTCTTGGAGCAGACCTTCTTCAAAATCGAGATCCAATAATCTCACTTCACCGTCGAGCGACAGTTTGCCGAAAACGGTGGTCAGAATTGCCGGCAGGTCCGCTGAGAAATTCGCGCTTGGATAGGAAACTTTGATATGTGCTTTAATTGCATCGGGCGTGAGGGGGTGAGGGCTTTGTGGAAATTCCTCCACCGACACCACATGGCCTTTATGTTTTTTCAATTGCTCCTGCTCGAGAAGCGGCAAGTCGGTCCACGACCCGATCGTGAGCCCAAGCGCGATGCCTTCCGCCTTCTTCTCAAAAGACCCCGCTTTGCCGTATACCTGATAGCTCGCTGTCAGTCTGCTCATATGTGACACTCCTTAAGTTCTTTTCATGAAAAATAAAAAACCTCTTCAAATAAGAAGAGGTTAAGGGCGTTAACGACTTCTTATTTCTCAGCCACACGTTCTGGCTGCAAGAATTAGCACCGTGTCCATCGCTGGACCGGTTGCCGGGCTTCGTAGGGCTTGTCCCTCCACCTGCTCTAAATAAGAATTGATATTCGGTTGGTTGTTGCAATAAAGTAATTCTGATTATTCCACGTGCGAAGAATTCTGTCAACAGGGAATTGTGAGAAAGTTTTTTGAGAGAGATGCCAATGGTAAAACTGCATAGTGGGGAGTGAGCGGCTTACCGCTCACGGACCCAGCAGTTTGCACAGCAAACTGTAGGCAATCAGGGGTTTTAGATTTGGTTTGGGCGGCGAAAGGGCTCCGGACAGTAAACAGGCTGATCCGGACAGTATTTTCGTTTTGCGGACAGTATTTTGAGAATGCGGACAGTATTTCAGTGTATCCGGACAGTAAATCCTTAATTTGGAAATAAAGATTGAGAAATGAATTTGGAAAGTAAAGTGGCTGTTTTGGAAAGTATTTTGGTCAAATTGGAAAGTATTTAAAGTGAATTGGAAAGTATTTTAGCTATTCTGGAAAGTAAATCCTTAATTTGGAAATTAAGCTTGCTTGGAAATGAAAAATCAGTAGCCCGGCGAGGCAAATTCTATCCAAAATCGAGAATTTCACCTGAATTTGTCCTCAGAAAACCCCGAGTCCCTCAACCGGCGGCCATTTTCACCAAAAAACAGGTGAAATCACGACCGAAATCTGCTGTCACTTCAACAAGACACACCAAAAACAACCCAAAACCACCATAAAAGAATCGAAAAGCCTTCGCCGCCAGCGAAGGCTCATTTCAAACCCACAAACCCAGGAAGTTTCCGCCGAGCGGAAAACTTCCGCTAAAAGGGACTTAGTTTTTATTTGAAGTAAAGGGGGAGGTGCAAAAGCAGCCTGTCTAAACAGCAGTTCTTTCATAAGAGCATACAAAACGTGGCGAGCAGCCATTTTGCAAATTGAAAAATAATTCAAAACTTCTTGTTGACAGTCTATTCTGAACCGTGGTAGGATTCATCTCATAACAAAAACCGCATATAAAACTTAGTACTCTTATCAAGAGCAGGCAGAGGGAAATTGGCCCTATGACGCCCAGCAACCGACCGTAATACCTTCGTGAGAAGGGGCGCTTTATGCGCCGGGATGAACATCCCGCAAGGCACGGTGCTAATTCCACCAGAAATTTACTTTCTGGAAGATAAGAGGCATGGAACCTCTTAATTCTGCGCCTCTTTCTTAACGGAAAGAGGCGTTTTTATATTGTAATTCAGGAGGAAAAAACATGACAACTACAGCAGTATCCACATACCACGCATTGACAGAAGCAGAGGCCATCGGTTTGGCGGCGGGACTTTTTCCGGCAGGAGCAGGTCTGGAATGCCGGGAGATCGGCGATGGCAATTTGAATTACGTATACCGGGTAAGTGACCGGGCAAGCGGCAAAGGCGTCATCATCAAGCAGGCGTTGCCTTATGCCAAAGTGGTGGGCGAGAGCTGGCCGCTGACCTTGAAGCGTGCGGCGATCGAAGCTGCGGCGTTGCGTAAGCACGGTGAATATGCGGTTGGCCTGGTGCCGGAAGTGTATGGCACCGATGAAGAATTGGCGTATACGATCATGGAAGACCTGTCCCATTTGACGATCGCCCGTGAAGGCTTGATCCAAGGAAAAGAGTATCCTAAGCTTTCAAGCGATATCGGGGAATATCTGGCACAGACTTTATTCCATACATCGGACTTCGCGTTGCATCCGTTTGAGAAGAAGCGGCTGGCCGCTGAATTTTCCAACCCGGAACTTTGCAAAATCACGGAAGACTTGATTTTCACGGATCCATTTTTCGATTACGAGACAAATGATTTCGAACCGGAACTTCGGCAGACGGTCGAAGGCATCTGGCACAATGACCGTTTGAAACTCGAAGCGGCGAAATTGAAGCGCAGCTTTTTGACGGAAGCGGAGGCATTGCTTCACGGCGACCTCCACACCGGCAGCATTTTCGCTGATGACGATGAAACCAAGGTCATCGACCCGGAATTCGCTTTTTATGGACCGATCGGCTTTGACGTCGGCTTGTTTATTGCCAATCTGATTGTACAGGGCATCACGCGGAACGGCGATGGCCGCGGCTCAATCGTCGGCCATATCGAAAACGCGTGGCAGGTATTTGAAACACGCTTCACGGAGCTTTGGGAAAATGAAGGCATTGAAGATTTCAAAAGCGTTCCGGGTTACCGCGAATCCGTTCTCGACAAGATTTTCAAAGACACGCTCGGTTTTGCCGGCTGTGAATTGATCCGCCGCACCATTGGCTTGGCGCATGTCAAAGACCTGGACGGTATTGAGGATGCAGAACAGCGTATCGAATCCAAAAAACAGGCTCTCCGCATCGGGGAAAATTTAATCTTAAAACGCAGCGAACTCACATCGATTCAGGATGTGACAGCGCTTTTGAAGGAGCTGTAAAGCATGGCAATCCCATTATCAATCCAATGGATCAACAACCAATTGATTATTCTCGATCAACAGAAACTTCCGCATGAAACGGAATATATCGCGCTGAACACAATCGAAGATGTCTACGATGCGATTATTACAATGAAGGTCCGCGGCGCACCGGCGATCGGCATAACAGCGGCTTACGGTTTGGCGCTGGCTGCCCAAAAGCATGACACGGAAACGCTGGAAGTATTCCATCATTTCGTGAAAAAAGACGCGGTTTACCTGGCGTCTTCGCGTCCGACGGCAGTCAATCTGGCGTGGGCAATCGGCCGGCTGCAGCAAGCGATCCAATCAGCCAAAACGGTTGCAGCGGCAAAAGCGGAAATTTTAGCGGAAGCGAAACGTATTTATGAAGAAGACGAGGAAGCGTGCCGGACGATCGGCGGTTATGCGCTCGATCTATTGGAAGGCCGTTCGAGAGTCATGACGATCTGCAACGCGGGCTCCATTGCGACAGCGAAATATGGCACCGCGCTCGCGCCGTTTCATCTCGGCAAGGAATTGGGGCGTGAGTTCGAAGTCTTTGCCTGCGAAACGCGACCGGTATTTCAAGGGTCGCGCCTGACGGTTTGGGAGCTGCAGCAGTCCGGTGTGGATGTGACGCTGATCACTGATAGCATGGCGGCGCACACGATTGGGGCGAAAGGCGTTGAAGCGATCATTGTCGGCGCTGACCGCATTGCGGCAAACGGAGATACAGCCAATAAAATCGGTACCTTCAACCTGGCGATTCTGGCAGCGGCCTATAAAATCCCTTTCTATGTGGCGGCACCGGCATCAACGTTCGATTTGCAGATTCCAAACGGCAAAAACATCCCGATCGAAGAGCGATCGGCGAAGGAAATCACGCATATTGCCGGACAGCAAGTTGCACCGAACGGCACAAAAGTCTACAACCCGGCATTTGATGTGACGCCGGCGCAGTACATTACGGCAATCATCACGGAAAAAGGCATCATCCATCCGAATTATGAACGAAATATACCGGAACTGTTTTTGACAGTTAAGTAAGTTATATAGTCGATATTCCGCAAAACAGCTTCGCTTTCCTGGGGGCTCGCGCTGAGCTAACTCGTGCTCGTTCCACTTCGCCCGAGTGGATCTCAGCACTTCGCTCGAAACGGAGTTGGAAAGCCAACTCCGTTTCTGTTCCTCTGGGAGTCTCCGCTGTTTTGCTCCATATCGTTAGAAACTTCTCTCAGCGACGGTGCGTTTCCGGACTGAGCGGAGCAATAAGACGAGTGTTCTTCTCGGCTTATTGCGGGAGCTTTGTCCATAGCACCGAAGCGGTATTCATAGTGATTACAACAAAAATATTGCAAGTTAAGAAGGAGAAAACTCATGAAAAAACAATCATTTTTAATAATCGCGGCTTTATTGTTCATCAGTATTTTATTGGCGGCGTGCCAGCCGAAAGGCGAGACGGTGACGGAAGCGGAAACGGATTCGGATAAAAAGTCGGAAGCCTCTGAACATCCGCTGGCGGGCAAGGAAGTGGCATTGATTTTGCAGCAGAATCTCGGAACGTTTTCGGCGCAATACATAGCCGGAGTCGAAGAACAGGTTGAGAGCTTCGGCGGCAAAGTGACCGTGTTCAACTCTGAAGGAGACCTGGCGAAAATGGCATCCAATTTGGATGCCGCCATCAACCAGGGAACAGATGCAATCCTGATTGACCACGGAACGAAAGAGGCGTTGAACCAAGGCGTCGAAAAAGCGGTGGAAAAAGGGATTCCGGTTGTAGCGTTTGACGCAGGAGTTGATGTGGAAGGCGTGGTTTCGCTTGAACAGGGAGATCAGCTGATGGCAGAACAGACGTTAACGAAGCTGGCTGAAGACCACGACGGCGAAGCGAATATCGTAAAAATCTGGACAGCAGGATTTGCCCCGATGGAACGCCGCCAAATCGCTTATGAGCAATTCTTGAAAGACAACCCGGGCATCAAAGAAGTTGCGGCATTCGGTGCTGCCACTCAAAATACAGCGCTTGATACACAAGCGCAGATGGAAGCAATCCTGAAGCAATACCCGAACGAAGGCGACATCACAGCTGTTTGGGCGGCTTGGGATGAATTCGCGAAAGGCGCTGTCCGTGCCATCGAGCAGGCAGGGCGCACAGACATCAAAGTCTACAGCATCGACATGAGCGATGAAGATTTGCAGATGATCCAAAAAGACGGCAGCCCGTGGGTGGCTTCGGCAGCGGTCGACCCGACAGATATCGGACGCATCCAGGTGCGTTACGCGTACCAATTGATCAACGGTGAACAGCCGGAGGAGAAAGTGGTGCTGGAGCCGGTTTTCATTGATGCCGGTGAGCTTCCGGACGAAACGGTGACAACTGAAACGTTGAGCGAGCACATCGAAGGATGGGGAGCGAGCGAGCAAGGCTATACCGACGATCTTCGTGAACTGGAAGGGGAATAAAGGATTGGAGCCGTCCTCGGAATTGGGCGGCTCCTTTCGGCGAAAGGAGGGTGCAGAAGTGGCACAATTACTGGACATGCAGGCAATCGGCAAACGATTTGGCCATGTAACGGCGCTGGAAAACGGCCAGCTGGAACTCGAAAAAGGTGAAGTTCACGCTTTGCTCGGTGTAAACGGAGCGGGAAAAAGCACGATGATCAAGATCCTTTCAGGAGTATACGGCCAGGACAGCGGCGAAATCAGGCTGGACGGGGAAGTCATTTCCCTGCGTTCACCGAAACAAGCCAAAGAACACGGCATTTATTGCGTTTACCAGGAAGTCGATACGGCCATTGTTGCGGATCTGACGGTCGCGGAAAATATCCTGATGGACAGTTTTGCAGCAGGCGGCAATTTCCTGTTGTCGAAACAGAAGATCAACAAGCAGGCGAAAGAAGCGCTGGTCCAATTGCAGTCGGAGGAAATCGCCGTAACTCGAAAAGCAGGCACGCTCACTTTGGCGGAGAAACAGCTGGTGCTGATCGCCCGGGCGCTCGTGCATTCGGCAAAGCTCATCATCTTCGATGAACCGACAGCGCCTTTGTCATTGACGGAATCGGACAAACTGTTTTCAGTCATCCGAAAATTGAGCAGCGAAGGCGTCGGCTGTGTATTCATTTCCCATCGGCTGCCGGAAGTATTCGAAATCAGCGACCGCATCACTGTGATGCGCGAAGGGAAATGGGTAAACACTTTCGTTACGGCAGAGTCTGATTCCGAGCAAATTATCGAAGCGATGCTGGGTGAAACGCTCAGTCATGAACTGGAGTACCAGACGCATGCGACTGGCGAGAATCTGCTGGAAGTTCGGGGGTTATCGGACAGCGGCAAGCTGAAGGATATTTCATTATCCGTGAAAGCCGGTGAAATCGTCGGGATTGTCGGACTCGTCGGGGCAGGCAAGACAGAGCTGGCCAAAGCGCTGTTCGGGGCGTCGAGTTCAGTCAGCGGCTCTGTGGAAGTCGCGGGAAAACAGGTCCGTATCAAGCATCCGGAAGATGCGATCCGGGCAGGGATGGCATTGATTCCCGAGGAACGCCGGAAAGAAGGGCTGTTTGTCCACGAAACGCTGCGGGCCAATGCCTCGTTCCCGAATCTCCGGAAATTCTCGACCAAGCTGTTCATGAATAAAGCAGCGGAAAACAGATTTGCCGAAGACATCATCGATAAATTAAAGATCAAAACCGGCGATACGGAAACACCGCTTGTCCATCTGAGCGGAGGCAATCAGCAGAAAGTGGCCATCGGTAAATGGATGAGCCTCGATTCGCTGCTTTATTTATTCGATGAGCCGACCAAAGGCGTCGACATCGGCGCAAAAGTGGACATCTTCAAATTGATCCGGGAACTGGCCGGAAGCGGCAAAGCCTGCCTTTATTTCTCCAGTGAAATCCATGAAGCGATCGGCATCTCCGATCGGATTCTGGTAATGTGCGATGGTCAGATCGTGAAGGAATTGTCACGTCAAGAAGCGACCCAGGAAAGGATATTACTCTATGCAAGCGGTGGAAAAGAAGAGCTTACCCCAAACGAAAAACTCAGCGAAAGAGAACGCAGTTCAGTTCCTGTTTAAATACGGCGCCATTATCCTGCTGATTGTCATCATCCTGTATTTCAGCAGCCTCAGCGACGCGTTCTTCAGCTACGGCAACTTCGCGGACATCCTGCGGTCGATTTCAATCGTCACGCTGCTGGCGCTCGGCGTCACATTTACGCTCGTCGTCGATGGCTTTGACTTGTCCGTCGGTTCGACGATGTCCCTGTCGACCGTCGTGACGGCATCGCTGATGGTATGGTATGACATGCCGCTGTGGCTCGTGCTACTTTTGCCGCTGCTGATCGGTGTCGCGGTCGGCCTTGTCAACAGCTTCCTCATCACGGTCATCGGCATCCCCGATCTCCTTGCGACGCTCAGCATGATGTATATCGTGGCGGGGCTTCACCGGACGTATACAGAAGGCTATTCGATCTACAATAATATGCCGCTGACTTCCGGCGGCACCGCTCCCGGCCAATTGTCGGAAGCGTTTCTATGGATCGGCCAGGGCCAGATGCTCAGCCTTCCGGTGCCGGTGTGGATTATGGTGGTCATGGTGCTAACGGCGTATGTGATTTTGAATCATACACGGTGGGGCCGTATTCTATATATGACCGGCGGCAATGCGGAAGCGGCTACCTTGTCAGGCGTCAACGTGAAACGTGTGAAGACTTCGGCGTACATCATTTCCGGCGTCTTCGCTTCGATGGCGGGCATCCTGTTTACGGCACGTGTCGGCTCCGGCCAGATTGACGCCGGCGCACCACTCCTGATGGAAGCGGTGGCCGCAGTGTTTGTCGGCTATTCGGTGCTCGGCGCCGGCAAGCCGAATGCGCTCGGCACGTTCTTCGGCGCAGCCGTCATCGGCATCCTGCTGAACGGGCTGACGATCCAGAACCTGCCGTATTACGCGTTCGATATCATCAAAGGTGCGGTATTGGTCGCAGCGCTTGCGGTTACGTATGTGTATGCGAAGAATAAGTTTTCGAAGAGTTGAGCTTAATAAACTATAAAGAATAATAGCAGAACAGCCGATATACTATTGGATGTTCTGCATTTTTTTATCCAAAAATTGAATAATAAAAAAGATTTATTAAGCAATATAAGGTAATCTGAATTGTATAGTACAAAAGGAGTGTGACCAATGGAATGCAATAATTGTTCAGTGGCAGAGCTGAGGTTTGATATCAAGTTGGAAGGCGAGGCCAATCTGTCATTGATGGATAAAGTCGTCAGCCACTTGGAAAGGCGTGACATGGAGATTACAAGGAAAGAAAATAGATTGCTTATGAAGGAGCGGGGCGCACAGGAATTTCTCGATTTTTGCCTGCACCTGATGGAACCAGAACAAGTGCAGTTCCGCATCGATAAAGGCGAATGGCAGGAACTGAGTGAAATGGAACAAGTCTTCAAGACGGAGTGGATTGATGACGTGATCCGCAAGGAGTTGCTGGTCTGCCATTATCAGCCGATTGTAACGGCAAACGAAGAGATTTTCGCTTATGAAATGCTCGCCCGGTTCCATAACGAAGACGGCTCGGTCATCTACCCGAACGAAATCTTCCCCGCTGCCAAATCGCGCAGCCGGCTTTACGCGCTCGACCGCGTGTGCCGCATGGCCGCTGTACGCCATTCTGCTGCAATAAAAGACGTGAAAGCGTTCATTAATTTCATCCCGACTTCGATTTATTCGCCTGAATTCTGCCTGCGCTCGACGATCAATCTGGCCAACGAACTGGGCATCGATCCACGCCAACTGGTTTTTGAAGTGGTGGAGACGGAAAAAGTGGATGACATCGATCATTTGCGGGACATCCTCGCTTTCTATAAGAAGAAAGGTTTCCAGTACGCGCTGGATGATGTGGGTGAAGGTTACAGCACGATCGAGATGCTGGCGGATCTCGAGCCGCATTATATGAAGCTCGATATGCAGTATGTACAAGGCGTGGCAGAAGACGCTGAAAAACAGAAAACGGCATTGCGTTTCCTTGAAAAAGCGCTGGAAATCGCATCGGTTCCGCTCGCGGAAGGTATCGAGACGAAAGAGGATTTTGAATGGCTGAAACAGCAGGGCTATGAACTATTCCAGGGTTATTATTTCGGCAAACCGTCAAAAGAGCCGCAAGGAATTGCGACAGTTCCAGTTTAAAGTGAGCATTTCCTGCGGCAATGAAAAGCGTTTCGGGTAAACTGGATGAAAAGGAGTGGTGGCTGTGCTGAGCTTTGATCCTTATCAACAGACAGAACGCGAAAATTACAAATTGCTTGTGGGCACGATCATACCGAGGCCGATTGCTTTCGTCACAAGCAAATCCGAAGATGGAATTGTGAACGCGGCACCTTTCAGCTACTTCAATATCGTGTCGTCGAATCCGCCGATGCTGTCCGTTTCCGTTCAGCGCAAAGGCGACGACAAAAAAGATACTGCGCGCAATGTGCTGGCGGGCAAAGAATTCGTCGTTCACATCGTCGACGAAGAAAATGTCTTCGAAGTCAATGAAACCGCGGCATCGCTGCCGCCAAATGAAAGCGAGATCGATGTGACCAAACTGACGCTGGTCGACAGTGAGGAAATCGATGTGCCGGCTGTGGAGCAGTCCAAAGTCCGTTTTGAGTGCGTCCTTCACCAGGCGATCGACTTGCCGAATACAGATTTGCTGATCGGCAGAATCGTCCGGATTCATGTCGACGAATCAATATATGAAAACGGGCGCATCAATGCGGAAGTTTTGAAGCCTGTCAGCCGCCTGGCGGGTACGAATTACGCGAAACTAGGCGAAATGTTTTCGTTGAAGCGGCCGGATTAACTCAGGGCCCATGCCGGAAAGCGCTGCTTTCCGGCATGGCCTTTTTCTTTTATATCGGGTTATGCAAAGTTCAAAAGCGTGGAGCGGATGTTTTTCGCCGTGCGAAAAACTCCAGTCTTAAAGGAAGTCGCCGCGGAAGTGGCGGCTTTTCAAATTGGGGGTTGGTTTTGGGGTGAGCGCAACTAAAATGGGTTTAAGCGCAACTAAATGTATTTTAACCGCAACTAAATGATGAAATCGCGCAACTGAAAGAAAAGATGTGGAAAATTTTTCAAAATTATCGTCTACTTTTTAACATTCCAGCTTCGAATAATCGCTGACCGCACCTCAAATGGAGAGAAGCGCACCTCGTAAGCCGATTTCCGCACCTCGCAAACGAATAACCGCACCTCAAACGCTCCAACCCGCACCCCAAACCAAAAAACGCAGCCAGCTCACCAAGCTGGCTGCGTTCCTCGCATATTTCATTTCTTCATCAACAAATAAATAAAATAAGGTGCGCCGATCAATGCGGCCATGACGCCGGCCGGGATGCCCGACGGCTCGAGCAGATTGCGGCCGATGGAATCCGCCAGCAAGAGCAGCCAGCCGCCGATCAGAATCGCAAGTGGCAGGAATAGTTGGTGGCGCGGACCGACCAATGCTTTCGCGATATGCGGCGCCATCAGGCCGATGAAGGCGATGCCGCCTGTAACGGAAACAGCTGAAGCGGCCAACGCGACTGCGGCCAGTAGCATCGTAATGCGTTCTTTTTCGACGGAGACACCCAATCCGACTGAGACCGGTTCGCTGAGCCCGAGCATGTTCAAGCGATTGGCTTTATAGAGGACAAACGGGATGAGCACCAATAACCACGGCAGCAGCGCCAGGATGAACGGCCAGTCCGTACCCCAGATATTGCCGGCCAGCCAATTGGCGATGAAATCCACTTTTTCGCGTTCAGCGGATGAAATCAGCACAATCATGACGCCGGACAGCGCCATCGAAAAGCCGATGCCTGTCAGAATCAGCCGGATTGGCTGAAGCCCTGTCTCTTTCTGATAAGAGAACAGGTAGATCAATATCGCCGTCAGCAAAGCGCCGCCAAAAGCGACTAATGGCAATAGGTAAACGAACGAACCTGCCTCAACAGGCACGAACAGGAAGAACAAGGCGATTGCGGCGCCGGCACCCGAATTGATTCCGATGATGCCGGGATCTGCCAGGTCATTGCGTGTAATGCTTTGCAGAATCGCACCGGACAAGGCGAGCGCCATACCAGCAAGCACCGTAATCAGGATGCGCGGCATGCGGATGGAGAACAGGACGAAATTTTCCTTGAAAGTGCCTTGTCCCATAAGCGCGGCAAAAATACGGTCATATCCCATGGATGAGTAACCTGCACCGACGCTGATGATGGCAGTCGCCACAATCAACCCGAGCAGTGTGAAAAAGAAGAGACGCTGTTTTTTTATCAAAGCTGACTGGATCATGTGAATGCGCGGCCTCCTTTACGGACGATGATCAGGAAGAACGGCAAGCCGAGCATGGCGACGATTGCTGCCACAGGCGTTTCGAAAGGCGCGTTGATCGTTCGTCCGAGCAGATCGGCAAACAGCATGAAAATCGCGCCAGCCACTGCGGACATCGGGATGATGTGCCGGTAGTCGACGCCCACGATGGCGCGCACGATATGCGGCACGAGCAAGCCGACAAACGCCATGTTTCCGGCAAGCGCGACAGCGGCACCCGCCAAAGCCGTGATGACGACAAACAGCAGCGCTTTGGTACGGTTGGTGTTCTGGCCGAGACCGATTGCCGCTTCCTCGCTCAAACTCAGGATGGAAAGTTGGCGTGACAACAGCAGCGCAACCACCATCGCAATCAAGATGAACGGTGTAATCGTCTGCAGCTGGCCCCATGTCGTGCCGATCAAGCCGCCGGCCGTCCACATGGAGATGTCTTTTGAAATTTTAAAGTATAAGCCGATCCCTTCTGCAACGGCAGTAAGGAAAGCGGAGATGGCAGCACCTGCCAGCACAATCCGGAAAGGTGAGAACCCCCCTTTTTTCATTGAGCCAAGTCCGAATACCAACGCACCGCCGACAGCTGCGCCAATAAAACAGGCGACCATGATGCCGAAATAATTGGCAGCGGGAATCATGGCGAGTGTCACCGCAAGTGCTGCATTGGCTCCGGCAGTCAGGCCAAGAAGACCGGGGTCCGCTAACGGATTGCGTGTCATCCCCTGCATGATGGCGCCGGACACAGCAAGCGCCGCCCCAACCAGGACAGCCGCCAATTCCCGAGGCAGGCGGATTTCACGAATCACTGAAATGGCATCGTTTGTAAGGTTTGAGAAGAGGGCGAGCCGGATATCGTTCAAGCTGATATCGGCTGCGCCAAAAGCGATGGCGGCTGTAAACGTCAGCACGAAAACGGCGACCGCCGCGAGCATCTTGGCGAAGAAATTGAATTTTGTCGGCATAAGGCATCATCATTTCTGTTAAGGATAAAAAGGAATTCCCGAGGATCCAGGAATTCCTTTTCTTTTTTATTGAGCTAAAAAGTTCTCTTTAAAGAATTCCAATTGGTAATCCAGTGAAAGCGGATCGTTGAAATAGAATTCCTTGGCGTTCGCTTCAAAGACACGGCCATTTTTCACGGCTTCCGTATTTTTGTAGACATCTGTTTCCTGGAACGAATTGTCCTGTTCAGAGTCTTTGCTGAAGATCACGTAGTCGCCCATGTATTCAGGCAGAACTTCCTGTGACAACGCGTAGTAGCCGTCTTTCAAAGCCATTTCTTCCACTTTCGCCGGCATTTTCAATTTCATTTCCTGATAAAGGATTTCCGTTCCGCGGCCCCAGGCGTCGCCGAACACGTAAATTTGTTTATCGAAGTTCTCGATGACCGAGACGGTTGCGTCTTCACCGATTTCAGCACGGATTTCTTCGCCGGCAGTTTGCGCGCGTTCTTTAAAATCGTCAATCCAGGCTTGAGCCTCTTCTTCTTTGTTTACAACTTTACCGATTTCAAGATGCTGCGTCAGGTAATCCACGTTATTGTATGTAAACGTGACTGTCGGTGCGATTTCGTTCAGCTTATCAATGTTTTTCATAGTGGACGAACCGATGATCAAATCGGGGTCCAATTCGATGATTTTTTCGAGGTCATCTTCGGCAACTTCTTCCACATCCGCCAATTCTTCTTCAAACCGAGGGTTCATCTTCGACCACGAATCCACGCCGACCAGTGGCACATCAAGCGCCATGGCATTTCCTGCGTACGTCGACAAGACGATGACACGCTGTGGATCTGCAGGAACTTCAATCGGTCCTGTTTCTGATTCATATGTAATCGTTTCCGGCGTCGTTTCCGCCGAAGCTTCATCTTTTTCTTCCGTTGACTCTGAGTTGCACGCTGCAAGGAATAAAGCAGCCAATAAAATCAGCAAGAATGTTAATTTTTTCATTATGATTATGCTCCTTTGATTAAGTTATAGGTGATGCAAATCGGTTTCTGCGTTCTTGGGTCCATTCCAATCTCCGCATCAATCCGAAAGACGGTTTTCAAGACATCGGCAGTGATGACTTCATGGCATGCGCCGGCTTTGATAATTTCACCGTTCTTCATGGCAATCAGGTGGTCGGCGAAACGTGCGGCCTGATTCAAATCGTGCAGGACCATGACGATGGTGCGTTCCTGCTCTTCATTCAGCATCTGCAGCAACTCAAGAATTTCGAGCTGGTGGGCCATATCAAGGTATGTAGTCGGTTCATCCAGGAAAATCATTTCCGTTTCCTGGGCAAGCGCCATGGCGATCCAGACGCGCTGGCGCTGGCCACCCGATAAGGCATCCACCGGATGATATTTGAAGAACTGTGTACCGGTCACATCGAGTGCCCAGTTGATGATGTCATGGTCTTCGGCTGACAGGCGTCCGAAGCCTTTCTGATAAGGGAAGCGGCCGTATGACACCAATTCACCGACGGTCAAACCTGGCGCGTTTTCCGGAGTCTGCGGGAGAATAGCAATTTTCCGGGCGAGCTTCTTTGTATTTTCTTTGGCGATATCGGCGCCATCAAGCACGATGTTGCCGGACTGATGGGGAATGACGCGTGTCAGGGCTTTCAGTAAAGTGGATTTGCCGCAGCCATTCGATCCGATGATGGTGGTGATTTTCTTATCGGGGATGGACAGCGATAAATCTTTTACGATCGCACGGTCTCCATAGCTGATATTCAGATGCTCAGCGAACAGGCGAACCATATAGTAAAACCTCCTATTTGAAAATTAAACGAGAAACTAATTGATAACGATTATCATTTTCAGTACAATCAATACTATAAGGCGAATGCATGTCATTGTCAACGGTCAACTTAAGAGAAAAGGATGATTCTAATGAATGAAATAGAAGTTTTTGACGTCACCATTATCGGCGGAGGCCCAGCAGGATTATATTCAGCTTTCTACAGCGGCCTTCGGGAAATGAAAACGAAAATCATCGAGTTCCAGCCGCGCCTGGGTGGGAAAATCCACGTTTATCCCGAGAAGATGATCTGGGATGTGGGCGGTCAGCCGCCGATGCCCGGCGCTAAGCTGATCGACCAATTGGTGGCGCAGGGACTGACATTCAACCCGGAAGTAGTTCTCAATGAGAAAGTCCAAAGCATTGAGAAACAAGAGGATGGCTTGTTCAGGCTGGAAGGCTCGTCCGGCCAGATTCATTTCTCCAAAACGGTGATCGTCGCAGTCGGCGGCGGTATCCTCAATCCGCAGAAACTGGAGATTGAAGGCGCCGAGCGCTTTGAAGTATCCAATCTTAATTACACCGTCAAATCGCTCGAACGTTTCAAAGGGAAGACCGTCCTCATTTCAGGCGGCGGCAACTCGGCGATCGACTGGGCCAATGAGCTCGAGCCGATTGCCGACAAAGTATTCGTCAGTTACCGGAAAGACTCGCTCGCCGGGCACGAAGCCCAGGTCAGCCAATTGCACGGGAGTTCTGTCGTTTGCCATTTGAATACGTCCATCAGCCGGTTGATCGCTTCAGACAGCCGCGATGCCATCGAGCTAGTTGAGTTGACCAATCGGGTAACTGCGGAGAAAATCCTGCTTCCTATAGATGAAGTCATTATCAATCACGGCTACGAGCGCGACATCAGCTTGCTAGGCAACAGCCCTTTGGATATTGAAATTGCGGACGATTACTATATTGCGGGAACGCCCAAAAGCGAATCATCGGTCGATGGCCTCTTTGCCGCCGGCGATATCCTCCAGCATCCCGGCAAACTCAATCTAATCGCCGGCACTTTCCAGGACGCGGCCAACGCCGTCAACCAGGCGAAGAGCTATATCCAGCCGGACGCCAATAAAATCGCCATGGTCTCGTCGCACAATGAAATCTTCAAGAAGCGCAACAAAGAATTGGTCAAACAGATGATGAGTTAAGGGAGGCGGCCTGTGGGGCCGTCTTTTTTTCTTTGCAGATGGAGTCGAGTTCAAACGCGTGGAGCGGATGTTTTTCGCGGCGCGAAAAACTCCAGTCTTTAAGGAAGCCGCCGCGGAAGTGGCGGCTTTTTCAAAATAGGGGTTGGCGACCGCAAGCGTAACTAAATTATGAAATCGCGCAACTAGAATAAAAATTATGGGAAATTTTTAAAATTATTGGTCACTTTTTATATTATAGTGTCGAATAGTTGCTGACCGCACCTTAGATGGAGATAACCGCACCTCAAAAGGCAATTTCCGCACCTCAAATGAATCAAGCCGCACCCCAAATGGTCCAACCCGCACCCCAACTCGATCAAGCCGCACCCCAAACGGTTTAACCCGCACCTCACACGATCCAATCCGCACCTCACAAGATCCAACCCGCACCCCAAGCCAATCAACCCGCACCCCAACCACAAACCAGCCACATCCCCACCGATTTTATTCACATAAATCCCGAAAAAGTTTTCCAGTCACTGGCAGATGTTCTATAATTGTAAGAATATTAAAAAGAGGATGTGGGGTTGATGGAGGAGTTTGACTGGGTAGGCAGCGAGGAGCATTTTGTGGATCGGCCGGATATATGGAAGATGCAGAAGATGGCGATCGGGCGGTTCGGTGGCAATTCGGCAGCGGGGCAGACGAAGAACGAGGATGCTTGTCTGGCTTGGGCGAATCCGGAAGAGGACTGGGAATTGGCGATGATCATGGATGCACATGATACGGCGGAAAGCGCAGAAGTGGTGATGGAGCAATTCCTTGCGCATCAGGAAGAGATCAGATCGTTCTTGTCCATGGACGTCAGCTTTGAATTTTTTCAGAGCCTTGAGGCTTTGCTGCTGCGGATTTTCCGGCAAAAGGATTTCCTGGCGACGTGCCGGGAAATACAGGGCGAAACCGCGTGTTTGATCACCATCCGCAAAGGCAAGCACTTGTATTGGTTTTCGGTCGGCGATTGTCTACTGTACCTGTTTCATCCCGAACTTGCGGAAATGGGACAATATCAGCTGAATCAGCGTCATTTTTACGAGTGGATTGGACGCAATAACAGCTTTGCCCAGCCGGTGCCAAGCTTCAGCAGCGGCTTGCGTGAATTGCGGCAAGGGCGGAACCAGATCTTATTGGCGACGGATGGCCTCACGGAATGTCCGGGCGAACCTTATAAGGAACCGGTAAATATCTACGATCAATTTAATGGAATCAATGAAGAAGATGGCATCCGGAACTTGCTTGAAACCGTTCAGCAACAAGGGGTGCGAGACAGTGTCACGTTAGTCACCTGGACAGTGGATGTTGCAGAAAAACCGCTATACGCCAGCAATCAGCAAACTGTGAGGAAAGAGGATAGTTGGGGTGTTGAGTAAAGCTGCAGCACCCAAACCCAGCCTGGAGCTCAAGAAATTGATGGCTTCTGCGATGGCGGAGAAGCAGGTGGAAGCGGAATATGCCCGGTATATTGAGGATCCGAATCGAAATTTATATCTAATGGGTGAAGCGGCGTTTATTGGCATCGACTTGAAAGGCGCTTCGCGCTGTGAGATTCGCCATATTGCAGTTGGCGTCGATTGCCGCAGCAGCGGAATCGGTTCCTGGATGATCAAAGAAGTCATCAAGCTCCACAACATACAAGAAATCGCCGCAGAAACAGATGTGGACGCCGTCGATTTCTACCGGAAAATCGGATTTAATATAAAAAGCCTGGGCGAAAAATACCCAGGCCGAGAACGATTTTATTGTGTGAAGACTTTGCCTTCCAAATGACGAGTGCAGTTATAGAGTGGACATTGCCACGCATCTTCAGCATTTTTCAAAATAGTGATCGAGGTGTTGTCGAGCAGGGTCTTCGTGAATTGCTCCGGCAATAATGATTGGAGCGTCAATCCGATCAAGCCGCCGTGGCTGACGACAAGGACACGTTTGCCCGGATAGTCTTTCACGATGTCCTGCAAGGCAGCGGCACCGCGTTCGGCCACCGCTTCACGCGTTTCCATTCCGAGGTCGAGCGTGCGCCAGTCGGCTCCCCATTTGGCAATGCGATCATCTTCTGTCGTGCCTTCGATTTCGCCGCCGCTCATTTCGCGCAGCCGCGCATCAAAACGACTGATGGAAAGTCCGAGTTTTGCGCCAATGATTTCAGCGGTTTCCTTGGCGCGCTCCAGGTCGCTTGCAATAATCAGGTCCCAATTCTCTTCGGCTGCCAGCCGTTCGGATAACGCGATGGCCTGTTCACGCCCGGTTTTATTCAGCGGAATATTGCTGTTGCCCTGCGCAATCCCGAGTACGTTCCATTCTGTAATGCCGTGTCTGACGATGCCGATTGTGGTCATCCGATCCAACTCCTTTGACGATTTCTACTATATAGAATAAACCAATTTTGGGACTGACGCACTCGCTAATAACAAACAGGAGGAATCCGGATGAATGAAAAAACCATGATTTACGAAAAATTACCGACTATTGAAAGCGAGAGATTGCTGTTGCGCAAACTCGAAATGACGGATGCAGATGACATGTTCGAATACGCATCCGAGCCCGCCGTATCGTGTTTCATGCCGTGGCAGGCACACCAAACAACTGACGATACGAGAGAGTTTATCAGCTTTATTCGCCAAGGCTATGAAGACAATAAAAAATTGACTTGGGCCATCGAGTTGAAGAGCGAAAACAAGATGATCGGAACCATCGATTTCGTCAACTGGCTGCAGAAACGGCAGCGGGCCGAAGTGGGCTATACGCTTTCCCATCATTATTGGGGACAGGGACTGATGCTTGAAGCGGCGGAAACGCTGATCGATTTCGGCTTCAAGGAAATGGATCTCATCAAAGTAGAAGCGCCGATTATGCTGGACAATACACAATCACAGCGCGTCGCCGAAAAACTTGGCATGATCCGGGAAGGTGTTTTACGCAAGCACATGATCATCAAAGGGGAATTTGTCGATCTAGCGATGTATGCGGTTCTTAAGGATGAATTTTATTCGCGGTAAGCGTGTGGTAAAATCGTAATCAATCTCATTGTAAGGCGGGTGCTTTTGTGGAAGTCTTCCTGTTCATCGCGATTATCCTGACGGCGTCCGTGCTACAGACCAGCACCGGTTTCGGATTCTCGATTCTGGCGACACCTTTTCTGCTGCTTCTTTTCAGCGTCAGTGATGCCATCCAAATAAATCTTGTGCTGTCGCTTATCATTTCCTCGGCGCTGATTTCGAAAATCCGAAACGATATCGATTTCGGGATTTTGAAAAGGCTGATCATTGGCAGCATCGCTGGCATGCCGATTGGCATCGCTGTTTTTGTGGTTGCCGATATGCAGAAGCTGAAACTGGGCATCAGTTTGGTCATTCTGCTGCTGACTGTTTTGCTGATTTTATCCCTGCGCATCAGGCGGACGGCGGGTCGCGATTTCCTGTTTGGCGGCTTGTCGGGTAGCCTAACGACCAGCATCGGCATGCCGGGGCCGCCGCTTTTGCTGTATTTCTCGGGAACCGATACCCTGAAGGAAAAGCTTCGGGGAACCACGCTCGCATTTTACCTGTTCATTTATTCGGTCAGCCTGGTGCTGCAAATTATTTTTACCGGCACTCACACGACCGTTTGGGTCTCCAGTGCGATGGCCATCCCGATTGTGCTGCTCGGCCTGTATCTCGGTCAGCGGCTGTTCCACCGGATCGACCAGCGCACTTTCCGCTATGTCACTTATGCGATTCTGCTGTTTACGGGTGTGTATTTGTTGATGGATAATTTGGGCTGACCACTATGGAATAAAAACGAAAATGTCTTTGGATATTTTCTAACCGCAACTAAATCGGCGACGACCGCAACTAAATCAAGTTTAACCGCAACTAAATTAAATCTAACCGCAACTAAATGACGAAATCGCGCAACTAAAAATAAAATATTGGAAAATATTTCATATTATTATTCGTTTTTTCATATATGGTCCTTGAAAAATTGCCGACCGCACCTCAAATGAAGATAACCGCACCTCGCAAGCCGATTTCCGCATCTCGCAGACGAATTACCGCACCCCAAACGAGCCAACCCGCACCCCAACACAAGAAAGCCATCTTTCTCACCGGCAAGCGGTGCAAGAAAGATGGCTTTTCGCATCATAAAATCAAAAATCGAAATTATCCGGGTCCGGACCGACGCGGCGGTTTTCATTGAGCGCGGAAATGCGTTCCATGTCTTCGTCGGTCAGCTCGAAATCGAATATTTGGCCGTTCTGGATGATGCGCGGTTCTTTTGAAGATTTCGGAATGGTGACGACGCCGTTTTGGAGGTCCCAGCGCAGGATAACTTGTGCCGGCGTTTTTTCGTTCTTCATCGCAATTTCCTCGAGGACAGGATGGTCGAGCAGCTTGCCTTGCATGAGCGGCGACCAGGCTTCCAATTGAATATTGCGGGCTTTACAGAATTTATGAAGTTCTTCCTGTGTCAGCAGCGGGTGATACTCGACTTGATTGACCATCGGTACGATATCGACGTCCTTCAATACATTCTCCAGGTGATGGATCTGGAAATTACAGACGCCGATCGCTTTGACGCGTCCGTCTTTATACAGTTTTTCAAGCGCGCGCCATGCATCTTTATACTTTCCTTCCACCGGCCAATGGATCAAATACAGATCGAGGTAATCGAGTCCCAGCTTCTCCAGGCTCGCTTCGTATGCGGCCAGCGCAGAATCGTAGCCGAGATCGGAATTCCATACTTTCGATGTGACAAAGATATCTTCACGGGACAGGCCGGTTTCTTCGAGTGCTTCGCGGACTCCCAGGCCGACACCGGCTTCATTGCCATACATGGCGGCCGTATCGATGCTTCGGTAACCATTGACAATTGCTGTCCGCACGCAATCGGCGGTCTCGTCGCCGTCCTTCAGCCCGGATACGCCGAGGCCGAACCAGGGCATTTCGACGGCATTATGCAATGTGCTGGCGGATGCCAAATTTTTCATCGGATCAACACCTCCCAATCGTAAATAACTTGTCTTTTAATATACCCGCTGTTCCAATAAAAAAACGGCAGCTGCGTTACGCTTTTGCAGCCTGCCGTTTCTTTTCGGTTTTATCGATGACAGTCGTGCCGACAAGGTCACCGGTTACGTTCAGCATCGTTGCGCCCATGCCGACAAGTGCGTCAATCGCAGTCAGCAATGCAACAGCTTCCATCGGCAGTCCGAGCTGCGCGAAGACGGTGGCGATCATGACGATTCCGGCTCCTGGCACACCGGCTGTACCAACAGAAGCGAGCGTACCGACGAGCACCACCATCAGCATATCCGGCAAGGATAAGGGATTGCCCGTCAAATTAGCGGCAAAAGCGGCGGATACGGCGATTCGGATGGCGGCTCCATCCATATTTATGGTAGCGCCGAGCGGCAGGCTGAAGCCGTACAAACTTTTTGATAAGCCGAGTCCCCGTGCCGCTTCCAATGTCAGCGGCAAAGTGCCGGAGCTGCTTTGCGTGACGAACGCCGTCAGAATCGGCGTCCGCGCATGGCTGAAGAAGATGCCCGGTTTTATTTTCATCAAAATTAACAGCAGCGTATAGAGCACAATCTGCACGGCGATGGCGACATACAGCACGAGCACCATTTCACCGAGTGACAGCAGCGTATCAAGCCCCTGGCTGCCGACCACTTCCGCCATGATGGCGAAAACGCCGATTGGCACATATTGCAGAATCACTTTCAGGACGACGATGGTGGCCTCATTCAGACCGTTGACGGTTTTATAAAGATGTTCTCCGAGTTCCCCGAATTCCGCTGAGCTGCGCATATAGGCGATCGCCAACCCGAACGCGAATGCCGTGAAGATGATGCCGAGCAGATTCATTTCAGTGAACGCAGTAAAGATATTCGATGGCACGATATTCAACAGTACATTGATGACACCGGGATTTTCAGGAGTTTCAAAAGTTTCATCGGCTGGAAGCGTCATGCCGGTGCCGGGCTGGAACAGGGTTGCGACGGTCAACCCGACGATGATGGCGAACGCCGAACTTAAAACATAATAGAGGAATACCTTTCCGCCCATGCGGCCGAGGTCACCGAGACGGCTCTGATTGACGCCGACCATCAAGGTGAACAAGATCAATGGAATGATCAGGAACGTCAATAAATTCAGCAGCAGATCGCCGAGCGGCGCCAGCACCGCAGCGTCTTCGCCGAACAGCAGTCCGACGATCACTCCAAGGATCAGGGCGATGGTGATTTTAACTATTAAAGATGTATCTGTATATTTTCTCCAAACGGCTTTCATATGCTGCCTCCTTCAAAAAATTATTGAAATATAGTTTAATTCGTATAAAATTACTTGGAATTACCCATTACAGTAGATGAAGGGCGGGCAGCTGTCAAAGCCGTTGCTCAAAAGGATGGTTTTATAGTCAAAAATTTACCCTATACACTATTAGTGCCCAATGTTATCCTATTGAAAACCAAATGCGAAGAAGAGAAGAGTAAGCAGATTCCAACCTTTCACAAGAGACCCCCGGCAGCTGGAAAAGGGGAGAGGCGGACGGCTGAAACAAGTCTCTGAGCAGCGTGCCGGAACCAGCGAATGGGGGTGGCGCGACAGGAGCTCCTGTTACCGGGCAAAAGTATAAGCAGGCGCGTCCTGTCGTACTTAATGAGACTGGCATGGCGACATGCCGGTGAACTGGAGTGGCACCGCGAACCCGAACCGCCTCCAAGACGAATTGTCTTGGAGGCGATTTTTTTTATGGCGAAATTATCTGATTGGAAAGCTCCATTGATTTTATTGGCGGCAGTCGGCATTTCGAATATCGGAGAATGGATTTACCTTATCGCCTTGAATCTCAAAGTGCTGGCGATGGCGGATCATTCGGCGATGGCGGTGGCAGGCCTCTATATGACCGTGCCGCTCGCCGCGATTTTCACGAATATGTGGGCGGGCAGCCTGATTGACCGGCTGAATAAGCGCAAGCTGCTGATCCGGCTCGACCTGGCACGGGCAGCGCTCATTCTGCTGCTGCCGCTGTTCGACTCGCTGGCATCCATCTATGCCGCGGTTTTCGTGCTCGGCATCGCCGGCTCCATGTTCGCCCCGACGTCGATGGCTTATGTGACCCTGCTGCTGAAGCCTTCGCAGCGCCAGCGCTTTAACGCTTTTCGGAGCCTTGTCGGTTCCGGCGCTTTCTTGCTGGGTCCAGCTGTCGCCGGCACCTTGCTAGCCGTTGGCAGTGCGGACTTTGCCCTTTATACCAACGCCGCAGCTTTATTTCATGCGGCTATGCTGACCGCCATTCTGCCGAACCTCGATGGCAATAAAACCGGCAGCTCCGAAGAGCCATTGAATCTGAAACTGATTCGCAGCGATTTGGCTGCGGTGCTCGCTTTCAGCAGGCGGAACCGTTATATAGCGGCAGTTTATCTGACTTTCAGCGCGGTGACGGTGCTAGCGACTGCGCTGGATTCGCTGGAAGCTTCTTTTTCGATTCTGGTGCTTGGCTTGAGCGAACAGCAATATGGCTTTCTCGTGAGTGTCGCCGGTGCCGGGATTGCTGGCGGATCGCTCGTCGCCGCTGGGCTCGGCAATCGGCTGACAGTTTCTTTCCTGATGGGAGGGGGCGCGATAATCGTATCAGCCGGTTATCTCATCTATGCTTTTTCTGAGGATTTCACAGGCGCCGCAATCGGCTTCTTTGTCCTGGCGTTTGCGCTTGCTTTTGCCAACACCGGCTTCCAAACCTTCTATCAGGAAAACATTCCCGTTGCCATGATGGGCCGGATCGGCAGCATCTACGGCATGGCTGAAGCGATCCTCGTCATCCTGCTGACACTTTGCTTTGCCGTGGCTGCCGAATTGCTGGCCATCCGCCCGGTCATCATCACCGGCTCCCTGCTGATACTCGGCGTCAGCAGCGGTCTGGCCATTTTGGTCAGCAAGGAGCAGCCCGCTGCGAATAAAACAGAGAGCGAAACCGCCGTATGATCGTAAAAAAACAGACCTGCCATCCAACGGCAGGTCTGTTTTCCTATAAACGTTTATGCGACATCGCTTCGCGCATATCCTGAAGCGATTGTTTGCCGTCATCGCCGCGCTTAATCATCAGGTTGGTGTACAGCGCATCGATCAGACTCAACTGCGCGATGCGGGAAGACAAGGCTTCCGAGCGGAAATCGGTTTCCTCAGAGACCGTGTAAAGGCAAATATCCGATTCCTTGGTCAACGGGGACTTCGCGAAGTTTGTCAGGCAGATGATGGTGACGCCTTTATTTTTCAGCACACGCAGCACATCCAAAATATCGGTCGTCGAGCCGGAATGGGAAATGACAATGGCAGCATCCTGCTCATTCATCTGGGATGCGGACATCACCTGGACATGGGCATCGAGATTCATGGCCACAGGCAAGCCAAGGCGAATGAATTTATGGTAGCCGTCCATCGCAACGCTGGCAGAACCGCCATTGCCGAAAAATTCGACTTTGCGGGCGTTCATGATCGTCGTGACGGCTTGCTCGATTGTTTCGCCGTCCACAATCTGCAGCGTCGCTTCCAATGTCTTGATATTGGACCGGAACACTTTTTCAGCGACCGTTTTGACTTCGTCGCCTTCTTCGATCTGTTCGTGGATATCTTTCAGCGGCGTCACCACTTCGGAAGCCAGGGAGATTTTAAAGGCCTGAAAACCCTTAAAGCCGATGCGCTGGCAGAAGCGGAAGATCGTGGACTCCGCGATGTTCAATTCGTCTGCTATTTGGTTGATCGTCAAATGGATGATATTGCGCGGATCATTTAATACGAAATCAGCGATTTTCTTTTCTTTGTCGCTGAACTGCGAATAATTGCCCCGTATGGCCGCCTGCGCAAATTTTTGTTCTTTCATAAGTGAATTCCTCATTTCTGACACGTTTCGTACTGACATTATACTACACTTCCCTTGTGTAAGGAAAAAAATTTGATATAATAAAACCACTACGGAAAAAAATTCCCAAAGGGGCGATTGAAATGGAAATTGGTTTGATTGGATTAGGAAAAATGGGCTTGAACCTGGCCTTGAACTTAGCGGACCACGGACATCAAGTGGTCGGATACGATAATTTTGCCACAGTTGAAGAGGATAGCTTCAAGCGGGTTTCTTCTATAGAAGAGATGGTAAGCAGCTTGAAAGCACCGCGTACGATCTGGCTGATGGTGCCGGCGGGCGAAATTACGGAAACAGTGATCGGCGAACTGCTGCCTTTACTCGAAAAAGGCGATACATTGATCGACGGCGGCAACTCGAATTACAAAGATACGCTGCGCCGCGCAGCAATGCTGCAGGAGCACGGAATTTATTTCTTCGATTGCGGCACGAGCGGCGGCACAGAAGGCGCGCGCCACGGCATCTGCTCGATGATCGGCGGAGACGAACAGAAATTCAAGGATATCGAACAGGTATTTAAGGACATCTCCGTTGAAAACGGCTACCTGTACACAGGCAAAGCCGGCAGCGGCCATTTCCTGAAAATGATCCACAACGGCATCGAATACGGCATGATGCAGGCGATTGCGGAAGGCTTCGATATCCTCAGTAAAAGCCAGTTCGATTACAATTATGAAGAAGTGGCAGGCGTATGGGACAACGGTTCCATCATCAGCTCATACCTGATGGGCCTCACACAAAACGCGTTTTCAAAAGACGCCAACCTCGACGGCATCCGAGGCGTCATGAACTCGTCCGGCGAAGGCCAGTGGACCGTCGAGACGGCACTCGATCTGCAAGTCGCAGCACCGGTCATCACCATGTCATTGATGATGCGCCACCGTTCACAGGAGGACGACACCTTCACAGGCAAAGTCGTCGCGGCACTGCGCAACGAATTTGGCGGGCATGCTGTGGTGAAGAAATAAAAACTGAAGGCAACCCATATTTTATTCGCGTATAATTTGAGTATCAGAAGAGGAGGGTTCCAATGGCTGAACCATCACATTATCTTGGAGTGGACATCGGGACGACTTCGACGAAAGCCGTTCTGTTCAATAAAGCGGGACAGGTGCTGGCGACGGAGACGATTTTCTATCCGCTGCACACGCCGACGCCGCTGACGGCGGAACAGGATCCGGAAGAGATTTTCCGCGCGGTTCTCGGCACAGTGCGGGAAACGATCCGCAAAAGCGCCATCGACCCGGCAACGCTGAAATTGGTATCGTTCAGTTCGGCGATGCACAGCCTGATTGCGGTCGGCGCAGAGGATCAATTATTGACGGAAAGCATCACCTGGGCGGATTCGCGTGCTTCCAAACACGCCACCCGCATCAAGGAAGAAATGGACGGCCATGCGATTTACCTGCGTACGGGCACACCGATCCATGCCATGTCGCCGTTAGCTAAAATCGTCTGGCTGAAAGAAGATAAGCCAGAGATTTTTGATCAAACGGAGATGTTCGCAGACATCAAGAGCTTCGTGTTCCATAAATTATTCGGCGAATATGTCGTCGACCATTCCATCGCTTCAGCGACCGGCCTGTTCAATCTCGAGAATCTCGATTGGGACAGCGGTGCGCTTGAAGTTGCCGGAATCTATGCCGGCCAGTTGCCGAAACCGGTGCCGACGACGCACCCCTTGAGCGGCTTAGCGTCAGAATATGCTGCTTTCATGGGAATTCCTAAAGACGTGCCGTTCATTATCGGCGCAAGTGACGGCGTACTCGCCAATCTTGGGGTCGGCGCCATCGATCCGGGTGTCGTCGCTGTCACGATCGGCACAAGCGGCGCTGTGCGCACCGTTTCTCCGGTGCCGAAAACCGATCCGAAAGGGCGGACGTTCTGTTACGCGCTCACCGCCGACCATTGGGTCATCGGTGGAGCGGTCAATAATGGCGGCATCATTCTCCGTTGGCTGCGCGACGAATTCGCCGCGGCTGAAGTCGAAACGGCCAAACGACTGTGCATCGATCCGTATGACGTACTGACGCGCATCGCTTCGACCGTCAATCCGGGATCCGACGGTCTGCTGTTCCATCCCTATTTGACGGGTGAACGCGCACCGCTGTGGGATTCCAATGCCCGCGGCTCGTTTTTCGGCCTGAGCATCCATCACGAAAAGCAGCATATGATCCGCGCCGTGCTCGAAGGCATCGTTTATAACCTGTACACCGTGTTGCTTGCGGTCGAGGAATTGACCGGCGAACCGACACTCATCAAAGCGTCCGGCGGCTTTGCCCGTTCGGAAATGTGGCGCCAGTTGATGGCCGATATCTTCGGCCAGCCCGTCACCGTTCCCGAAAGCTTTGAAAGCTCCTGCCTCGGCGCCGTCGTTCTCGGCATGTATGCGCTCGGTGAAATCGACGACTTCAGCATTGTCGGCGACATGATCGGCCACACGCATACCCATGAACCAGATCCGGACTGCACCGAAATCTACAAGGAACTGCTGCCGATTTTCATCCGGCTGTCACGCCTGCTAACAGACGAATACGCAAGCATCGCCGACTTCCAGCGTAAACATCTGGGCTGATGCGAATAAAATCCGGTGCCCCGGTTAGATGGGGTGCCGGATTTTTTGTTGGCAATTAAAGCAGGAAAAGAAGAGAGATTTAATAAAAGCCGATAGTGGAAGTTTTACGCATGGCGGAAAACATCCGGTGTTGGAGGAAACCTTCGCGGGAGCGAAGGTTTTTTCATATCAAGGGGGTTTTGGTAGAGGGGGAGTTGAGTCGACGCGAGGTGACGTCTGGAAATATTTTCTTTATTATTTTCCCTCCTGTTCAGCTTCTGTTGAAATTAACACTTATGCGCGATTAGAGAGTTTTATGCGCGATTAAAATAAAATACGCGCGATTAAATGGATTTGCGCGCGATTAAAAATACTTATGCGCGTTTAGACGAATTATTACTTAAAAAGTTTAATTATGAGTCTTTTAAAATTAATTATGGATAAAATTTCCGGGCTCAGCACATGGACTCTTGCGCCAGCGAAGAATTATTAAAACTAGGCCAAGTTTATAGTAGGGAATCGGAGTGGTTCGCTGGGAATACTTTCTTTATATTATTTAGAATACGAGAAATTCTTAGCACAATGAATTTGCGGGCGATTAATATTATTTGCGTTCGGTTAAGACCGGTTTGCGTGCGATTAAATCGAAATGCGTGCGATTAAGAGCAACTTGCGTGCGTTCAGCAGAAATTCTCCTCCAAGAAACCGATGCAGCTTCTTTGTAAAAAATATTGGCTAATATATCCTGGCTCATCACTGCCTTCATTGTCAGAAAACAAAAATTATTAACTATAATATACCAGCTCAAAATGATACGATATTAGCAGAAACAGCATCACCAAGGGGGAAGCGTGGATGGAGTTCGATGTGATCGTAGTGGGGGCCGGATTGGCGGGATTGACGGCAACAGCGGAGTTGGCGGATGCCGGCAGGAAAGTGTTATTGGTGGACCAGGAACCGGAAGCGTCTTTCGGCGGACAGGCCTGGTGGTCATTTGGGGGATTATTCCTGATCGACTCGCCGGAACAGCGGCGTATGGGAATCAAAGATTCGAAAGAGCTGGCGTGGCAGGACTGGCTTGGCGCAGCAGGCTTTGACCGGACAGGCGATGAAGATTATTGGGGATTGAAATGGGCGAAGGCGTATGTCGATTTTGCTGCCGGTGAAAAACGGGAATGGCTTGCAAAAATGGGTGTGAAATTCTTCCCTGTCGTCGGCTGGGCCGAGCGGGGCGGCTATCTCGCCGAAGGCCATGGCAATTCAGTGCCGCGGTTCCATATCGTGTGGGGCACGGGTCCAGGAATTGTCGCGCCGTTCGAACGCCGCGTTCGCGAACACATGAAAAGCGGTCTCGTCGAATATCGGCCGCGCCATCAAGTGGACGGCTTATTGACCCAAGGCGCTGGCGTCACCGGTATCCATGGATCGATTCTGGAACCGAGCGAAGCGGCCAGGGGAGAAGTGAGTTCACGCAATAAAATCGGAGACTTTACATACAACGCCAAAGCGGTAATCGTCACAAGCGGTGGCATCGGCGGCAATCACGAATTAATCCGCAAAAATTGGCCGGAGCGGCTCGGCGAAGCGCCGCAGGACATGTTATCCGGTGTGCCGGAACATGTCGACGGCCGGATGCTCGCGATTACGGAACAGACAGGCGGTCGCCTCGTTAACCGCGACCGCATGTGGCATTACACGGAAGGCATCAAAAACTGGAATCCGGTATGGAGCCGCCACGGCATCCGCATTCTTCCGGGACCCTCGTCACTGTGGTTCGACGCGACAGGCAAGCGCTTCCCGGCGCCGAATTTTCCAGGATTCGATACGTTGGGCACACTCGAAACCATTCAAAAAACAGGCTATAGCTATTCCTGGTTTATTCTGACACAAAAAATCATTGAAAAGGAATTTGCGCTGTCAGGTTCTGAGCAGAATCCGGATTTAACCGGAAAAAGCATTCCGCAGGTGCTGTCACGGGTGAAAAAAGGCGCAACAGCGCCAGTCCAGGCTTTCATGGATAAAGGCGAAGATTTTATTGTCGCGGATAATCTGCCCGATCTGGTGTCCGGAATGAACGAGCTGACCGGCGAAAACCTGATCGATCTGAAAGAAATCGAACGGCAAATTGCTGCGCGTGACCGTCAGCTGGACAATACATTCACGAAAGATTTGCAGGTGACGGCGATGCGCGGAGCCCGGAATTACAGGGGCGACCGTTTGATCCGCGTCGCTGCGCCGCATAAAATACTGGATCCAAAAAACGGTCCCCTCATCGCAGTGCGCTTGAATATCGTCAGCCGCAAAACGCTCGGCGGACTGCAGACGGACTTAAGCTCACGCGTCCTGAATGACGCCGGCCAGCCGATTCCGGGATTATACGCCGCAGGAGAAGTCGCCGGTTTTGGCGGCGGCGGAGTGCACGGCTACCGTTCACTCGAAGGGACATTCCTCGGCGGCTGCCTGTTTTCCGGCAGAGTCGCAGGACGTGCGGCAGCGGAATTCAGCGGCTGATATCGATGGAGAGGATGATTTAGATGAATAAGAACTATCTTACTTTCGCTTATGCAATTTCTGGTATCAGCATCATCATCGGCTTGCTCATGATCTTCAACAGCGGCTCCAGGGGACAGTCACTCGCTTCTGCCGAAATTAACCGTAATGACGGTATGATGGATACAGCTCAATACAATATGATCTACGAAGCCGGCATCAACCAATTCCTTATCCTTGGCGGCATTCTTACGGGCTTCGGCTTATTGATGACTTGCGTCCTGTCATTTGTGCTATTGCTCAGATCCAAGCCGGAAACCGAGGAAGAATTGCATGTTTGATGATCATCCGGACTACTCCCGTACATGGCTGCCTCTGGACTTTGAGTGGAAATTTGTTTTATTTCTATTGGGTATGGTTGCAATCCTGTTTCTCGTCAATCTGTTCCTGAAGAAAGTGTTGGGTGTCGAGAAACGGAATATATTCAAAGCGAATTATGTGAATGCCAGGCATGAAAAAGTGGAATTTTACTTGAATATAGCCGGGACTGTGGGGATGGTTGCTGCATTAATCTATGGATATGAACATGGTGCGCTGTATCCGATCTACGCCTCTGTCGTCGCGGCGTTGATCGTCACTCTCTACAAGGCTTATATGGAACGGAAATATGCAGAAAATCCGAGGGAGTACATTTTCACACTTCTTGAATTTCCTTTGATCATCCTGCTTATCCTGAGTTTCGCCGGTTTCATGTTCCCGGATATTCCATTATTTTAAGCAAAGGATGAATTTAGATGAAAAATAAAACGATGAGACTGGGGTGGATCCTGCCGAATGTGCTGATGTATTTTTTACTGATCGGTTTGCTGGTATTCATTGTCTTAAATACTGAAGGAATGCAGGAAATAAACCAATTTATCATCTGCATCATGCTGGCGTTAATGCTGGGGCTTGTGACAGTGGGCGGCAGTTTCCGGATACGGAGTTGGATTAAAGAAGGCAAGTTATGAAAGGTGGGAATCCCAACATGCAGGAACAGCAGGAGCTGAAGATTCGTCCATATGAAGAGCCGGATTTCCAGGCGATCCATCAGCTCAATGAACAGGAAGGCTGGAGCAATCTGGTGGCGAATCATGTACAGACCAAAGCGGCATGGCAAGGGTCGAATCTGGCCGTAGTGGCGGAGCAGGATGGCCAATTGGTCGGCTGTCTGCGCGCGCTGACGGACGGAGCAGTGACACTATTTGTATGCGAATTAATTATAGAGAAAAGCAGGCGGGGCACTGGAATTGGCGGGAAATTAATGCAGCATATCCATGATTTATATCCTGGAACACGGATGGAATTGCTCGCCAACAGCACGTCTAGAACGTATTATGAAACAAAAAAGTTCCGTGCTTTTTATGGATTCCGAAAAACGTATGAAGAATAACTGAAATGTTTCACGTGGAACATCTTTTTGTTCTTTTAGCATGATTTTGTCCGGATGGACAAGGAAGAGGAGACGGTACGATGCGGGGAGAAAAAGTTCATATCCGTTTTTTGACGCTGGACGACGCGGAAGCGAAATTGCAGATGGAACTGGACAACAAAGAGTTCTTCAAAGAATTCTCCGTCATTACCGGCGAAGATTTCTATACTCTATTGATGCAAAAAGAAGTGATCGAACAAAGCACGGAGAACCGCGAAGCTGGCCGGGAGTATAATTTTGCGATTGTGGAGAATGAAACCGGCCGATTGGTGGGCTCGATCAACCTTTTCCGGATTTTCCGCGGACCGCTGCAAAGCAGTATGATCGGTTATGTAGTCGACAAGAAATTCAATGGCAGAGGCTATGCGACAGAAGCGATCCGGCTCGCTGCGGATTACGCTTTCCAGGAACTTGGACTTCACCGGATTGAAGCCGGTGTCATGCCCCATAATGCCCCGTCAATCCGCGCGCTTGAAAAGGCTGGGTTCGAACGGGAAGGGCTTGCCCGCAAAAATGTGCAGATCAATGGCCAGTGGCAAGATCACGTGGTCATGGCAATCATCAATCCGGAAGACGAATAAAGAAGTGGAACTATTGATGGAGCGGGAGATGCGGGATGAAAACGAAAGAAGACATTTTGAATCTCATTGAAAAAGACGGATGGATGATGGAAGTGCTGCGTATAGCAGAGTCGCTGCAATTGCCGGATTGGTGGGTGTGCGCTGGCTTTGTGCGTTCCAAATTTTGGAATCATCTTCACGGTTATGCGGATAGAACGCCTTTGGGCGACATCGACGTCATTTATTTTGATGAAAATGATTTGGACGAAGAACTGGAGAAAGACTACGAACGTCAGTTGGGCCGGCTGATGCCGGGCTTGCCGTGGTCGGTAAAGAATCAGGCACGAATGCACGAAGTCAATGCTTTGCCGCCTTACCGGTCCGCAGTCGACGCCATTTCGCAATTCCCGGAAACGGCGACTGCGTTAGGAGCGAAGCTGGATGAGCATGGCGAGCTTGAATTGACGGCGCCGCACGGTATGGATGATTTAATTCGCATGAAAGTTTGTCCGACTCCGGCTTTTGAAAAAGACGAGCGATTGATGGAGATTTATCATCAACGGGTCGAATCCAAGAAGTGGGCAGAAAAATGGCCGAAAGTGGAAGTGGCTTCAGGAATAAAGCGGCATTAAGAGGTGGAAGTTATGAAAATCGAATCGGAACGTTTAGTTCTTCGCCGTTATGTGGATGGGGATTTCGCTTTTTTGCATGGCATGGCAGCGGATCCCGAAATGGTGAAATATGTCGGAAACGGCGAAACGCGGGATAGGGACGGAGCGCTGCGTTTTCTTTACTGGGTTTATCAGGGGTATAAGGATGATCCGGCAACAGGGCTGTTATTGCTGGAGCGGAGGAGCGACGGGGAGCCAGTGGGCCATGCCGGACTCGTCCCGCAAAAAGTGGACGGCGCCGATGAATGGGAAATCGGCTACTGGGTTGCTAAGGATTATTGGTCACAAGGCTACGCGACTGAAGCGGCAAAGACCCTGCGGGATTATGCTTTCGGTGAACTCGGCAAAAAGCGTGCTGTGTCATTGATCCATCCTGACAATAAAGCATCGCAGCGGGTTGCTGAAAATTGCGGCATGAAGCTGGAGAAAGAGAGTCTGATATCCGGCAGAGCCGCTTATGTATATGCAATCCACAAGGAGGAATGGAAATGAAATTTCCTGTATTGGAAACACCAAGTCTTCGCCTGGTTCAAATTGGTCCCGAGCATATCGATGCGCTGTTCGGCATCTTATCCAAAGACGAAGTAACGGAGTATTACGGAATGGACAGTCTTCAAGACCGCCACATTGCTGAAAAAATGGTGTCGGCGTTTCAAGTCGGCTTCGAAGCTCAGCGCAGTTATCGCTGGGGGCTGGAACTGAAAGAGACCGGTGAGTTTATCGGTACAATCGGGCTGAATAATTTAAATCCGGGAGCAAAGAAATCGGAGATCGGCTATGAATTGCATCCGGATTTCTGGCGCAGGGGGCTGGCGAAAGAAGCCGTGCTTGAAGTGCTCCGTTATTCGTTCGAAGAATTGGGGCTCTACCGGATGGGTGCTGTCACATATCCTGCGAACGATGCTTCAAACACCATGCTGAAAAAACTGGGGTTCAAGCAGGAAGGGGTATTGCGCGGTTATTTATTCCAGCGGGGAACCTCGCACGACGCGCTGATTTTTTCGCTGCTTGAACCGGAATGGAAGGCGTTGCGGGTGAATGGCAATGGCTGATGGCTCCAACATAACTTTGATGACGATGTGTCTTGTACTCGACGGCGATAGGGTGCTGCTGATTGAGCGGCCGCCTGAAAAAGGGTTTCCGGGTTATATCGGAGCCGGCGGAAAAGTGGATTTTCCGGAGTCGATTGCCGAAGGCGCCATCCGTGAAGTGAAAGAAGAAACGGGATTGACTGTCACCAGGCTGATTTATAAAGGATTGGATGAATTCACTGACCTCAGTGAGGGTTCACGTTATATGGTGTTCAATTACATAGCAGTGGAATTTGAAGGCGAGCTGCTGGTAAATCCGCCGGAAGGAAAGTTGAAGTGGGTGCCAGTGGCAGAAGCGCTGAAGCTGCCGATGCAAGGATGGTTCCGTGAACGCTTTCCATTATTTTTTGAAGATGGCACATTTGAAGTGCATAAGCGATGGGACGGCGTTCAGGAAGAGGCGTTGGAGGAGTCGATCAGAAAATTATAGGACAAGGCGGGCGATCGAATGGTGAAAATCGTCGACACAGCAGGTTATTTCTTGAAGAATTACGATGGGACCACTGCGTTTTTAAGAAGTTATTATAACGAATATCCGGAAATTTTCGCCGAATATTTCGCCTATCATTGCAAGGACACGGAAGAACGCCATCAGCAGTCGATCCGTAAATACCCAAAAGCGATGGATGGAATCGAAGCCGCCCGGTGGCGGCTGCCTGCCTTAATAGAAGAAACCGCTACAGCCTACGAACGGCTTTACGGCATCACGTTTCCGGTGGATGTCAATCTGCTTGTCGGAGGCTTTGGCTCGAATGCCTATACATACCGGGCGTTGATCCCGAATATCAGCTTCGCGCTTGAAAAACTGTCGCCGGAGCCGGACCATTTGCGGGTTATCGCCGCGCATGAGTTCGGCCATGCGGCACATCACATCATTTCTGACAGGGCAGATATCGACTGGAGCCGGGTTGACTGGACCCACCCGCTGACTTGGATTTATCAGGAAGGCGCGGCCACGCATTTTTCGAGAAAGACTGCAGCCGGTCTGAATGCGGCCGTCTATTATTCATTCGACAGCGAAGGCGGCGAATGGCTGGATTTTGCGGTCCAAAATACCGCTGAAATAAAACGGGCATTCGCGGAAGATTACCGGACACTCGATTCGGCGGAGCTATTCAAGGAATGGTTCTCCATCAACGGCGGCAAGCGTTTCGGCTATGATCGGCTCGCATATTTCCTGGGAAATAATTTCTTTCAAAGCAAAATTGAAGAGATCGGTGAACTGAAGGCCATACTCGACTGGGGAGAGGAAGGGTTTCTGGAATCTGCTGAGAAGTGGTTGGAGGGGTAGGAATAAAGAGGTTCGCAAATAACTGTCCCACCCGATTTATGTTAAAATTTAGGTAATCAAGATCAACGGAGGAATACATACATGTTAAATAAGCAAGGCTTTGATTTGTGGGCAAACGATTACGACCGCACCGTTCAATTGAGCGAAGAAAACAACGAATATCCGTTTGCAGGATATAAGGAAATATTGAATTTGATCTTCAATGAAGCGATGCAGAAAGAACAATCGCATGTGCTGGACATCGGATTCGGGACAGGCATATTAGCGGCAAAACTATGCGAAAATGGCCACCATATCGACGGCATCGATTTTTCGGAGGAAATGATCGCCATCGCGCAGCAGAAGATGCCGAAAGCACGTCTCCTGCAAGCGGACATCACTGAAGGTCTGCCGGAACCGATTGCCAGCAGCCATTATGATACGATCGTCAGCACTTATGCGCTGCACCATCTGACGGATGCAGAGAAAACGGTATTTATCGAAACTTTGCTGGCGCGCCTGAAGGCGGACGGCAAGATCTATATTGGCGATATCGCGTTCCGTACGCGCAAAGATCTGGCGCAATGCCGATTGGACAGTATTTCTTACTGGGACGAGGATGAGTTCTACTTTGCCTACGACGAGTTTAAAGCATCGATCAGTCACATCTGCCACAGTGAATTTCACCCCGTGTCGCATTGTGGAGGCGTCATCATTCTGTCAAAAGCAAACACGGATGTTTCGTAACAGCAGGGAAGAAATGAAAAATGGAGGAATCCAGCCATGAAATTTGCAGTGATAACGGATGTCCACGGCAACGCCGGCGCTTTGGAAGCGGTGCTTGCTGAAATCGACGCTGCTGGTGATGTCAGCCATATTTATTGTCTGGGCGATATGATTGCAATCGGCCACGAAACGGATGAAGTTCTGGGTATCCTGTTTGACCGGAACGACGTATCGATGCTCACCGGCAACCACGATGAAGCTGTCCTGGCGCTCGCAGCAGGCCGCGAATATCCGAGAAGCCATCTTCACGTCCTTGCTCACCATCAATGGATTGCGGATAATATGGACGCGAAGTTTATCGGGAAGCTTGAGCAATTGCCGCGCGTCATCCGTGAAGAATTCAGCGGACATCGTGTGCTTTTCACACATTATCATATGGAAAACCGTAAAACGGCAATGCCGATCAGCGAGGATCCGTTCTCACAGATCGTCGAGCCGAATCTTGGCAACGCTGAAAAAATGTTCAGCGGCCACGATGAAAGTCTCATTTGCTTCGGCCATCACCATCCGCAGCATTTTTTCCATAACGACCGGACGATTTACCTGAACCCCGGTGCTCTCGGCTGCAACGATAAACCGGAAGCACCGTATGCCATCATCGAAGCGAAAGAAGAGGGCTTTGAAGTGGAAATAAAATCGGCTGCCTATGACAATAAAAAGTTTCTTGAGGCATATGACAAACTGCAGGTGCCGGAGCGTGATTTCATTCTGCGCATATTCCACGGCGGCCAGGCAAATGCTTCATTGAAAAAGAGATAGGGGAGAAAACAATGAATTATAAAGAGGATTGCCCATACTGTAATTTCGCGGATGACCCGGAACAGCATATCATCCTTGAAAACGATACATGCTACTTTTTGCAGCATGACCGTCATCAAGGTGTGTTGGAAGGATCCGGCATCATCATTCCCAAAACCCATCGCGTGAACACATTTGAATTGACGAAGGAAGAATGGAATGACACTTACGAATTGATGCAGCAGGCGCAGGAATATCTGAAGCAGGAATATTCGCCTGACGGCTTCACGCTCGGCTGGAATGTCGGCGAAGCGTCGAATCAATCGATTCTGCACAGCCATTTTCATATCATTCCGCGTTACAACGATGAACCGTATGCCGGAAAAGGCTTGCGCCACTGGATCAAAAAGCCGGAAAACACGCGTCCGCAGCATCAGAGTTAATTAACGTAATAAGCAATGCCGCTAAAAAAGTACGTCTTCAGTGAGGGAGACGTACTTTTTTGAGTTTTTGTATCCACCTATTTTCACCGCCTTAAATTTTCTGTATCCAATAATTTTTAGGAGAATTACCATTTATGGGAACTTTCTTCCTGTTGGTTCGTAGAAAAGAGTGGAAAGTAAAATACGGAGGTGCACATCATGTCGAAGCCGGCAATGCAATTGGTGAATTTAAAAAAGACGATTGGCAGCAAGCCGATTATCAAAGGACTGGATTTTGATATCAGGGCAGGCGAAGTGTTCGGGTTTTTAGGGCCGAACGGAGCAGGAAAGACGACAACGATACGGATGATGGTTGGACTGATCGACATCACAGAAGGCGATGTGCTGATTGAAGGCAAAAGCATCAAAACCGATTTCAAAGGGGCGATCCAGCATGTCGGCGCTATCGTTGAAAATCCGGAGATGTATCCATTCCTGAGTGGCTGGAAGAATCTGAAGCAATATGCGCGGATGGTCGAAGGCGTAACGGATGAGCGGATCAAAGAAGTGGTTTCTCTGGTTGGACTGGAAAAGGCGATACACGAAAAAGCGGGGCGTTACTCACTTGGTATGCGCCAGCGTCTTGGAATCGCTCAAGCTTTATTGCATGGACCGTCGATTTTGATACTGGATGAGCCGACAAATGGGCTGGATCCATCAGGAATCCGTGAAATCCGGAAATACATACGCAATCTTGCGGAAAAAGAGAATGTGGCGGTTATCGTATCCAGCCACTTGTTGACGGAAATCGAATTGATGTGCGACCGGATCGGCGTCATCAAGAACGGTGAATTGATTGCCATTGAAGAAGTGCGGACCGTTGAAAACGAAGAAGCACTGAAAGAAGTCTATATCGAGGTCGAGCCGATGGAAACAGCGAAGACCTATCTCGATACCCATCTGCCGAATGCAGTCGGTGTGGGCAGCAAGGAACTTTCCATGTCGGTCAAACGTGAAGAGATTCCACAGATTTTGAAAAACCTGATGGAACTGGGCATCAGCATCTACGGGGTGCGTGTCCTGCAGGCGACGCTGGAAGATAAATTCTTTGACCTGATTGGAGAGAATACTATTGAGTAATTTCATGAAGCTGATCTGGAATGAACAGATCAAACTGTATGCGAAAAAAGGTACGTGGGTCATGTTTGCGGTAATCCTCGTCATTGCCATCGGCGGCGGACTTATTACAAAATTTTTCGGAACCGAATCGGATTTCAAAGAGTACGGGGATGGCTGGCAAACGGAATTGCAGGAAGAAAATGCGCAGCTGACTGCTGAAATGGCGAATGAAGAATTCGGCGGCTTCATGAATGACATGATTATTGCCGAAAACAATTACCATCTCGAAAATAACATCAAGCCGCAGCCTTATGACGGCTGGGAATATGTGCTTGAAAACAGTTTCCTGACTTCAGTCATCAGCCTGTTCACGATTATCGTGGCAGCGGGCATCATTTCAAACGAATTTAAATGGGGCACCATCAAATTACTGCTGATCCGCCCGATTTCGCGGACGAAGATTTTATTGTCCAAATATGTATCCGTATTGATATTCGCTTTAACATTGCTCGTATTCCTGCTATTGGCGTCCTGGTTAGTCGGCGCAGTATTATTCGGATTGAACGGCTTGAATCCGATGATCGTGCAGGACATGATGCCAGGCTACGCATATAATGACGTATTGGGTGAAATCGCGAAATCTTACGGCTTCAGTATCGTCACACTGGTGATGATGGCGACTTTCGCCTTTATGATTTCGGCAATATTCAGAAGCAGCGGCATGGCAATCGGCCTGGCGATCTTCCTGATGATGGCAGGCAACACGATTGTCGCGTTCCTGTCGCAATACGAATGGTCGAAATTCATCCTGTTCGCTAACACCAACCTGGCACAATACACAAACGGTACGGAACCGATGATTTCTGGAATGTCGATGACCTTCTCGATCATCGTGCTGCTGGTCTACTTCGCCATCTTCATGGGCGCAGCGTGGGCAGCCTTTACGAAACGGGACGTAGCAGGAAATTAAAGCTTAACTTTGAATAAAACATTTAGGAGGAATGAATAATGAAACGTACAGCAGAAATCGTATTAGGAATTATTGGAGCGTTAGGTTATGCATTTATGGCGGCAATTGGAGGATTCATGCTCTGGATGCAGAACAATCGAGAACTAATGGAAGAAACGATGACGGGGACAGGCGACCCGACGACGGATCTGACAATGGATGAGTTCGATGCAATGATTGACTTGATGGGTGCAGGCGGATGGGTGCTTCTGGCATCAGCCATCGGTGCAATCGTTCTTGGAATCATTGCCATGGTCTTGCTGAAAGGCAACCGTAAGCCGGTCATCGCCGGCATCATCTTCATCGCCACTGCAGTTATCGTCTCGTTCGTTACAACAGGCGTCGGCGTCATTGCCGGTATTTTCTATCTGGTAGCCGGCATCATGTGCCTTGTGCGCAAACCGAAAACGACGTTGGAAATGTAATTAGGAATTGAAATGGGAGGCTTTTCGCGCAGCGAAAAGCTTCCTTTTTGGTTTTTGAGGGTTTTGGGGTTTTTGGAGAGGGGATGTGTGGGTTGAAGAGAAGACTTAATCGGGGAAAGGCGGTTTGCGTGCGATTAAAATGAAATGCGTGCGATTAGAAGAAAATATGCGCGATTAAGAGAAAATACGCGCGATTAAAAAATTTTATGCGCGATTAGAAAAAAATACGCGCGATTAGCCATCACTTATGCGCGTTCCGCGAAAAAGCCCCCTGGAATCCAAAATTCCAGGGGGCTTGCGGGCGGTTAAAAATTTTTGCGGGCGGTTAGACAAAAATGCGTGCGATTAAAAAGTTTTATCGGCGTTCAGCAAAAATCCCCCTGGAAAAAGAATCTCCAGGGGGATTGCCACAAATTATTTTTGTTGTCTCGGGCGGATCAATATTTCATTCACATCGACATGCGCCGGCTGCTCGACGGCATACCCGATCGCGCGCGCGATGTCTTCCGCCTGCAGGAATTCCATGGACGGGCCATTCGAAAAGGCCGACAGGATATCCTTGTCCGTAATTGTTTCCGTAAGTTCCGTCGCAACGGCACCCGGTGACACGATCGTCGCGCGGATATTCATCGCCGGATCAAGTTCCTGGCGCAAACCTTCTGTAATGGCGCGCACGGCGAATTTCGTTCCGCTGTAAACGGCGCTGCCTTTTGTGACGTCATGGCCGGCCACCGAAGAAATATTGATGATGTGGCCTTCCTTGCGCTCTTCCATATGCGGAAGCACGGCTGCGATACCGTAAAGCACACCTTTAATATTGACGTCGACCATGCGGTCCCACTCGTCGATCTTCAATTTATTCATGAATGATAAAGGCATCAAGCCCGCGTTGTTCAGCAGAACGTCGATTTGTCCGAACTGCTCGATTGTGGCCTCGGCCAATTTTTTCATTTCTTCGGCTGACGTAACGTCCGTCACTTTATAAGCCGCGCGTCCGCCGGCGTCTTCGATTTCCTTCTTCAATTCCACGAGGCGTTCTTCGCGCCGCGCCGCCAGCATGACGGAAAATCCTTTATTCGCTAACTCTTTTGCTGCTGCTTGTCCGATGCCGCTGCTGGCACCAGTGATGATTGCTGTTTTGCTCATCTTCGATTCACTCCATTTCCATATATTGCATGCGAATTGCCTTTCATTGAAATAAAACAGGCAAGAACCTCAAGAAGGTTCCTGCCCTTTAGTGTACGCTTGTCATTTTTTCAGTTCAATTTTAACGTCTCCGTTGATGTAGTTGGGGTAGGCGAAAAGATCAACTCTTACTGGGTTGATGTAGCCATTGTCATTGATATCTATACTGATATCCTGCTTGCCTTCATATCCCGAAGATATTCCTGAAGACTGTATATCCAGTAACTCCCCATTGGCATCTGTAATCTTTTTATCGATTCCATACGTGTGATCCTGTTGATCTTCCTGTTTCAAAATCATTTCAATTCCGGAACGATTCGATTCAATCAATTCTAATCGACCATCTTTCGGGCTGTGAAGCAATAAATTCTCATCAGTGTCTACGAGGAAATAGGAATCTTCAATATCAACTGCCTGCATTTTATTGATGCGCAGATAAAGCTTTTTCGGGGTTTCGAAATAATTGCTTTGCAGATAATAAACGATTTCGCCGTCCTCAGCCTCTCCACTCGCAGAGATGCCATTTGCGATGGAACTCCAGGCTTCGCCGTCTTCATTTTCAAGGCGGATGTCTTCAAACTGTAGAATTTTTTTCGTGTTATCCGGATCGAAGGTGAGACGGATTCCAATCCGAAGCGGATGAATAGTTACTTCTTCTACTGTAAACTTCTGTCCTTCAACTTCAACTTCTTCATGCATTTCATACACGATACTTGGCTTCACATTCTCCGGCACTGTAAAAGGTATGGAGAAATCGAATTCATTGCCATTCAACTTAACTTGCATATCGAGTGTGAAATTCAGATCTTCGAATTTCGTGGACTCTGAAAACTTATAACTTAAAACATCTTGAAAAATTTTAGGAGAACCTTCTTCAAAATCAGAATGATGCCAAGACATACCATCAGGAGAAATCTCTTCTTGATTTTTCAGAGCTATCGGATTGATTGAGATATCCCCCATCTCCACAGCCGACTCAATCGTATAAAAAATATTCATCCCCGACTCATCCAATATAACGCCATCGATCGTCAGCGTTGCGTTGCCAATCGTTTGCGACTCGCCGATCGGCTGGTAATATTCGTTTTCAAATACGCCTTGTAATCCTTTATCATTCTGGATCAATTCCACAAATTTCTCCATACCCGGAATCGAGGCCACCGCATTGGCAAAAGCGGGGGACACGCGGATCGTCGTCACCAAGGTCAGTATAATCAACGCCGCAGCCGCCAAACTCCAAAGAGTACGCTTGCGCTTGGCTCGCGCTTGCAGCTTTTCACGTTTCGCCCGTTCCAGTCCCTGCATGATTGCGCCATCCGCCGCTTCCAAAGGAAGAGCGACCTGTTCAAGGCGATCTTTGAAACCAGTCAATTTCTGTTCCTCTTTTTCATACATGGTCCATCTCTCCTTTTCCTTCGAAATGGCTGCGCAGTGTCCGCAATGTTTTATGCAATCGTGATTTTACGGTGCCTTCCGGGATTTTCTCGAGTGCAGCGATGTCTTTGATTTTGACATCCTGAAAATACTTCATATAGATCAATTGCTGCTCATCGGCCGACAAGATGCTTAAAGCTTCCTGCAATTCCAGCTGCGTCAGGTCGTCAGATACAGCGGAATCCGCTGATTTTCCATTTCTAACGTAACGTTTGTCTTTTTTTAATTGATCCTGGCAATAGTTGATCGTGATGCGGATGAGCCAGGTCTTGGCATAAGCAGGTTCTTTTAAAGTGCCGATTTTCTTGAATGCACGGTAAGTCGTCTCCTGCAATGCTTCCAGCGCATCGTGCTCGTTTTTCAAGAAAGCCAAAGCCGTCCGCAATAAGGCTTCTTTATGTATTTGCATCAACGTGACGAATGCTTCTTCATCACCTTTTATCGCTCTTCGGGCGACTTCAATATCGTCCACAACCCACACCTCATTTCTTTCCGGTTACACATTAGACACGGCAGTGCCGAAAAAGTTCATATGAAATAAAATATTTTATTCGCATAAAAAAATCCCGGTATTGAAACCGGGAGGGCTAATCTTCTGCCCGGACACCCCGGGCTCTTTTTAAGATGAACCAATTCATGAACAGGTAGACCGGATAAAGCAGAAGCACCAGGCCGTAGCTGAAAATCCAGTGGATGTTGTCTTCCGCGGCATCCATAGTCATGGACTGGAACCAGCCGAAGATCAGCATCAAACTGAGCAGGCTGGCGATGAAAATGCTGACAAAACCGATCAAAAGATTCTCGGAAATCCGAGTGACAAACCAGGCGATCACCATACACAGGACAGCTGCAGCGGCTAGGAAGAAAATATATAAATTCAAAACCGTATCCACATCCACCCGCATTCCTCCTAAAACCATTTTTAGAATCAGCAATTGGAATAAAATCTTTAATAAAACCATTTTACCTCATCTGCCAGAAAATAGGGGTACGTTATGGCAAGCAAATCAAAATGTTCCGAATTGCATTGTAATGAGGCGGTTTGAACGGTAATATTTACCTATACAAAGCGATCCGCTCAATCGATGAACTGCAGCTGCCAGGCATTTTCAGTTTACGCCCAACTCTTGTTCAAATACGCCCAACTTTCACCCAAATACGCCCAACTCGCAAAAACTCAATAGAAAACCTGACTGAAAACGAAGGAGCGAACACTTATGAAACAAATTATCGCAATGGGCGGAGGCGGTTTCCTGATGGAACCGGAAAATCCGCTGCTCGACCGTTATATCTTGAAGCAGGCCGGAAAAGACAAGCCGAAAATCTGCTATGTCGGCACGGCCGCTGGCGACAATGAAAACATGATCCAGAATTTCTATAACTTCTTCAATGGGGAAAACTGCGAGACGAGCCATTTGTCTTTATTTAAGCCGCCGGTCAGGGACCTGGAAAATTATGTGCTGGATAAGGACATCATATATGTGGGCGGAGGCAGCACGAAAAATCTGTTGGCCCTCTGGAGGGAATGGGGGCTGGATGAAATCATGCGCAAAGCGCTGGATCAGGGAATCGTCTTGGCCGGCATCAGCGCGGGATCGATCTGCTGGTTCGAGGAAGGCGTGACCGATTCCTACGGCGATAAGCTGGAGCCGCTGAAAGCGCTCGGTTTCCTGAGTGGCAGCAACTGTCCGCATTACGACGGCGAAGCCGAAAGACGGCCCACGTATCGGAAGCTGGTAGACGATGGCACATTGCAGCCGGGAATTGCCGCAGACGACGGGGCGGCCATTCATTACGTCAACGGAGAAATAAAGAGGATTGTCAGTTCCCGGCCAGAAGCGAAAGTGTATTTTGTGTCGCCAGGGAAAGAGGAGGAGCTGGAAACAGAATATCTCGGTGCTAAAGAAACATGATAAAAGAAGGTGCATTCATGAAATTCACATCAGAACCAATGACCGAAAGTATCGCCGCGGAAATCCTGAACTGGCGCTATTCCTATCCTTATGATTTTTATAATAATAGTGTGAACGACGAATCGATGAGTGAAATCATGGCTGGTACATACTGGGCGGTCCGCAATGAAAAAGGGGAACTCTTCGGATTTTATTGTACCGGCAATTCCGCGCAAGTGCCGGCCGGCCGGATAATTGGGGTTTATCCTGATGGCTGCATCGATTTCGGTCTTGGCATGAAGCCGGCGGAAACGGGGCACGGCTTGGGCAGCGATTTTTTCGCTTATATAGAGCAGGAGATCCTTCAACAGCAGCCTGGTAAGCCATTGCGGCTGACAGTGGCCACATTCAATAAACGCGCCATCCGCCTTTACGAAAAGTTCGGATTCAAAAAAGAGGCTGAATTTAAGACGGACTTTGCGGTGTTTTTGACGATGGTGGAAAAAGACTGAAGCATATGAGGCGGGATAGATGAGAATTACATTGCGGGAGGCAACCGAATCCGACGCTGAAGCGATACACAGAATGCAGCTGGAAGCATTTACGCCGTTGCTGAAAAAATACAGGGATTACGGCACGAGCCCTGCGACAGAACCGCTGGAAAAAACGGTCAGCCGCATCAAAAATCCTGACAGTCGTTATTACATGATTCTGGCTGAGGACGAACTGGCCGGCGCCATTCATATTGTGCGCAAAGAAAAACAGGGAAGCCTGTGGATCAGTCCAATCTTTATTGGCACAGCCCACCAAGGAAAAGGCATTGCGCAAACTGCCATGACGATGGCGGAAGAGCTATTCGCAGACGATAAAATTTGGGAACTGTCGACGCTCGCTGAAGAAGCGGGTAATTGCCATTTGTATGAAAAACTTGGATATCAGCGTACAGCCAAGGAACGGAAGATCAATGACAGAGCCACATTGGTGTATTACAAAAAGGAGATGGATTAGATGATCGATTATGTCATTAAAGCGTCAAAAGGCTATCCGGATAAAATCGGTGAGCTGGTGTCGATGCTGGAACATGCGCGTGCTGTCACACTTTGGGAAATCGGCGGATTGACCCAGCAGCAACTGGATCATTTAAAAACACGTCACAGCAATTCGATTGGTGCGCTGCTGCTGCACATCGCCGCAATAGAAAAAGTGCATCAGGTGATCTCGTTCGAGAAGCGGGATTTTACTGAAGAGGAGATGGCGTACTGGGGATCTGCAGTCGACCTTGGAGATGAAGGGAGACGCGATATCAAAGATCGTCCTCTCGAATTTTATCTTGAGGAACTGGCGGAAGTCCGGAAAGAAACTTTGAAACAGCTGAAGACGAAAGACGAAGCGTGGCTGTTCGAAGAGAATACGTGGCCGAATGGTGTCTCTTACAATAATTATTATCTTTGGTTCCATGTACTTGAAGATGAAATCAGCCATAGAGGACAGATTCGGATGCTAAAACGGGAAATGAAGCACCGGTAAATCTAACTATTACGTTAAAGTAGTGTTGGAAATAGAGAAAATCAGGGGGATGACAATGAAATTGTTCATAGCTATATTGTTAAGCACGATTCTCGGCTATTCTTTATTATTCTTCGGGCCATTTGTCGGGGGGCTGCTGGCTTTCGGAATTGTATTAGGTCTTCTGATCAGAGGACTTATGCTGCTGAATGAAATCCATAAGATCATGATCGGCAAGAAACCCAGAAGATCAGTTCTTGATGAATACCTGGAAGAACGGAACAGAAAAGAAAATGCGGCTGAGTTTAAAATGTAAAGAAACTTAGGAATTCAATTTAAAAGCGTAATGGTGTAGGGTAGATTATCTATGAAGAGCTGAAATTACTGAAGAGGAAGTGGACCTCGATGATTACGTTACGTTATTTCGAACAGAAGGACTTCAAGCAATTGATGGATTGGGTGGAGACAGCGGAGTTCATGCTGCAATGGGCGGGACCAAGCTTCGTCTATCCTTTGAATGAGTTTCAATTGATGGAGTATTTGAAAGACGCGAATAAGAAAGATTCAACTTCCTATATCTACAGTGTCATTGATGAGCAGACACAAAAACTGGTCGGCCATGTTTCCTTGTCCCGGATCGACCGGAATAATCGATCTGCGCGTATTGGCCGCGTCATTTTGGGCGACCCGAACACAAAAGGCAAGGGCTTTTGCTGTCAGATGATCCAGCAAGTGCTGAAAATCGCTTTTGATGAGCTTAACTTGCACCGGGTCACACTGGGTGTCTTTGATTTCAATAAAGCGGCCATCGCCTGCTATGAAAAAGCCGGTTTCCAAAAAGAAGGCTTGATGCGCGACCACCAAAAATTTGGCGATGACTACTGGAGCCTTTGGGAGATGGGAATACTCGAAGATGAATGGCGGGAAATAACTGAACGTGCGTAAAGAAAAAGCGGAGCCAAAACGATGGCTTCGCCTTTTTTTCTGTCTTAACCAGCTGAAATAGGCTGAACGCCGATATAATTTCCTGAGCGCCGATATAATGATCTGAACGCCGATATAATTTCCTGAGCGCCGATATAATGATCTGAACGCCGATATAATTTCCTGAACATCGATAAACGCTTCATCAATGTCGAAAACGTGATGTTATATAAAGCAATTACTCACCCTGCAACATCCTTTACAGCATCTTATCCGCCAAACGGATATTCACTTTCAGGTAATCGGGCAGTTCTTCATGCCCCAGAATTTCATTAGTCGTCATCCACAAAACCTCATCGACTTCATCCGCACTTTTGGCAAAAGGCTCGCCAGCCCGGTGATGGCATATAAAGACGATATCGATGACGTTCACTCCTGAATCCGTCACAAATGAAGAACTGTTTACATAGTTGAGGCCAGAAACTTCACAGCCGACTTCTTCGAATATTTCCCGTTCCAGGGTTCTTTCGAGAATATCAGAGGAAAAGCCTTCGATATCACATTGTCCACCCACCAGTGACAAACTGCCTCCGGCATGTTCCTCTTTTTCACTTCTGCGGATCAACAGCCATTTGCCATTACGGTGAATGGCGCCTTCCACGTTTACTGCAAACATTTAACAAACCCCTTTTATCTGATTTGAGCTTCTATATTCATAATATTTCCCGGGAAATACTCTCCGTGCCAAAACTCATTTCATTTTCTCATACTCCTGTACCATCGTATTATAATTCATGGCACCATAAGCAATATAACTGATTTTTCCTTCTGCATCAATCATGTATGACGTAGGGTAAGCTTTGACATTGTAGGCGGAAGAAATATCACCTTTCGGATCCATCAGAACCGGAAAAGTTAAGCCCATTTCTTCGACGAATGTGGCTACGCCATCTTCACTTTTTTCCGTATCGGTCAAGTTGACGGCGAGGATTTCGATGTCTTCATTGTCATAGAGTTTCTGCATGTCCGGCATTTCAGCGCGGCATGGCGGGCACCAGGTAGCCCAGAAATTAACGAAAACCGGTTTGCCCCGGAAATCCGAAAGCTTTGCTTGTTCACCACTGAGAGTTTCAAGTGTGAAATCGGGTGCAGTCTTACCGACAGCGAGACCTGTGTCAGCAGATTCGCCGAAAGCAGCGGAAGATGCAACGTCATTTGGCTGATTGGCGGAATCAGTGCCGGTCATGGTGAAATCGTAGATGGCCCATGACAGCATGGCGCCGATGATAAGGAAGAATACAATTTTTTTCATAAGAAGCCTCCAAAATTTAATTTAAATCGGGATCGGGCCGGTCTGAGGACCCAGTGACAAGCAATCCGAAACATGCGGCAAGAAACAAGGCCAGGAACCAGGGTTCCACAATGTACCCAAAAACGGATAGATACGGCAGCATGAAATGAATGGCAAAGAAGCCGGCTGCTGCGGCCGCCAGCACGATGCTGATTTGATTCAGCGGATCCATCCGTCCCTGCAAGCCATGGAACAACGCCAGTAAAAGGCCGAAGACCACCAGATAAGGGAGTGAAAAAGGGTTTTCACGCCAAGCCAACTGGATGAATTCATAGACAAACGAGGCAGCCAAAAAAATCTGCAGAAACGTATGGGCCAGCCGTCCACCGGCTAGTTTAACCTGTTTGGCTTTAACATAGATCAGGATGCCAGTAAAAAGCGCAGCCAGATAAAAAGCTTCCGAATTGCTTGGATAGGCAAGGACTGCAAGCGGGTCCTGGACAAATAAAGGCAAATTCAATAAAATTTTTGCGAGCCACAGGAACAGCACGAAGTTGATCAGCTGCGAAGTGATTTCACTGATTTGCTGTTTTCGCTGTTCTTTTGGCAAATTACTCAGCAGGTAAAAAGCCAGAAATGCAAGGACAAAGCTGATTGCAATGATTAGAATGATGGTTAATTTACTGATGATGGCCATAAGAACCTCCGAAAAATAGTAGCTATCGTATACTATACAGGGTATATGAAAAAGTTTAATCAAATTTGCTTGGAAATGAAAGTGTGTCCATATGGATTTCATTTTCTTATAAAGCGGGAAATATTGTCAGACTATTACCGCTTCTGCTATAGTGTGAGTGAGGGCGGTATCCGGATGGAACTGCACCGGCAAAGCAATTGCAACCCATAAAACATTCTGCCTTGATCAATCAATGACAGGGACGGAGGAAACCAGCCGATGAAAATCCTGTCCTTCTGTCCAATTTGGAACAGAAGGCTTTTTATGTCCGGTTTTCTTCCTGAAAAGGAGAGAAAAAATGATGAAGAACACAGCTGTATTTACGAAGATGAAAAAAGAAGGCGAGAAAATCGCCATGTTGACGGCTTATGATTACCCTTCCGCTAAAATCGCGGAAGAAGCGGGTGTGGATATTATCCTGGTCGGAGATTCACTCGGAATGGTCGTTCTCGGCTATGATTCCACAGTCAAAGTGACAATCGAAGATATGATCCATCACGGCAAAGCGGCACGCCGCGGAGCGCAGGACACATTTCTAGTGGTCGACATGCCGTTTGCTTCATTCCACGGGGACATTGACCGCACTTTGCAGAACGCCGTCCGTATTTTTCAGGAAACAGGTGCGGAGGCTTTGAAGCTTGAGGGGGCGGATGAAGTGACGGATGTCACCAGACTGCTGACACGCACCGGCATCCCAGTCGTGGCGCATCTGGGTTTATTGCCGCAGACGGCGGGGGTGCTCGGTGGCTTTAAAGTGCAGGGCAAGACGGCTGACGCGGCCAAAAAACTGATTGAAGATGCGAAGGCATGTGAAGCAGCCGGTGCGTTCATGCTGGTGCTGGAATGCATTCCGTATCAATTGGCCAAAGAAGTGACGGAAGCCGTATCGATTCCGGTTATCGGTATCGGTGCCGGCAGTGAGACGGACGGCCAAGTGCTCGTTTACCACGACACTGTCAAATACGGTTCACATCATCTGCCGAAATTTGTCCGTTCCTACGCGGAAGCGGGGAACGTCATGAAAAATGGCTTGAGTGCCTATGTGGAAGATGTGAAGTCCGGCGCATTTCCGGCCGAAGAACACCGGTTCACGATGAAAGAAGAGGAACTTCAGCAATTATATGGCGGCAAAGCCTGAAGATAAAAAAATCGGATCCCTATAATTGGGATCCGGATTTTTTTATCTTATTTATATGGTCATGCTTGAAAGTTTCAGCGTCAGCTTACGGATTCAAGAGGCTCAAGCGCTTTTAAACAGGCTGCCAGGCGCATCGCAAAATCTTTCGGGCATTCCATGGATTCCAAATGCAAACAAACGATATTGGGATTGGTTTCGCAACGCTGCTTGAAATTGACGGGAAGCGGTATATAAAAATCGGACCAAGCCGCTGTAAAGGCTGGCAATTCTTCCGGCAATAGAAGGATTTCCGCTATATTCAAAGCATGGCCATTATCTTTCAAGTTCTTAAAGGAAATATCCAGCTCCAAGATACAAGAGAAATTATTCTGGTCCGTATGGATATTCAACCGTCTTTTCTTCTTGACAACACATGTCTCCCCTAAAACTTCAACCTCTGCATCAAGCAAGGCGGAGACTTCATCCGCTGTTTCCTGTAAACGGTTCATGATGCTCTCTCCTTCCTTTTTTATCCAATAAAACTCACTAAAAAACGCCAAAAAAGAATCCAATGATCCTTTCCGGCGTTGTCAGCAGCACAATTGTCTGTGTCATCCTGTCCGAAGTTCGCTGATATTACAATTTATATTTGCTAAACATGAATAGACAAAATAAGCAGAAACGCTAATTGTTTTCCGACTCCTGTACTTCTATTTCCATTTTTCATATCCAATCAAACCTAAATATAAAAAATAGGTTCTTAAGTCATGCCAAGAATAGAATGAAGTAAGCCGGAATCGAAAAAACCGTCTCCTGCATGGCAGGAAACGGCTGGGATGTAGAAGATATTCAGAGATTTTATTCACTTACCTGCTCTTGCCTCGCGGCGTCCTCTTCAGTCCGGACAACAAGAACATCACATTTCGCAAAACGTACTATACTTTGGGAAATGCTGCCCATGATGATCCGTTCCGCACCAGTCAGTCCCGTTGCACCGCAGATGATCAGGTCGGCGCCGGTCCGTTCAGCTATTTCTTTCGGAATGACGGATTTGGTGACTCCATATTCGACGATGACATTCACGGTTTCAACGCCTGCTGCTTCAGCTTCCTGTTTGTGCTTCGCCAAGAGATCCCGAGCTTCAATTTTCGCGCGTTTTGCACTGTTTTTGTCATACGCTTCCACCATACCAAAAGAACGGTTGTCGATAATATTGACCAGATTCAGCACAGCGTTATTGCGCAAAGCGATGTCCATCGCTTTTTTATACGCCCATTCCGCTTGCCGTGAGCCGTCTAAAGCTACCAGTATATGAGAATATTTCAGAGTCATCCCAATCTCCTCCTTAAACCTCTTGTCTTTAACCAATTCTCTATCTCATTTCAATCTTCCTTCTTTTTCATGATAAATAGTTATTAATTGATGCAGCAGAAGGTTTTCAATTTAATAGGAAATAAATACAAAAATTTTGCGTCAAAAAACTGTTAATATGATATTCTTAACCTAAGATATTCAAGGAAAGTTGGAGCAATTTGAATAAAAAAAATACGGAAATCGGAATACATGAAGCGTTGCTGGGAAATGGCGACATCCGCCACACCAGCAGAAAATATTCGAAAGGAAGCTACCTGTTCCGGGAAGGCGATCCGATCAGAGGCATCTACCTGGTGAAGTCAGGGAAAGTCCAAATCGGAAAGGTGACGCCTGAAGGCCGGGAGCTGACTTTGAAGATCTGCGGAGTAAATCAGATGGTCGGTGAAATCACGGTGTTCTCAGGACCTTCCAAATACCGGCTGGATGCCAAAGCGGTTGAAGATACCGAATGCCTCAAGATCACGATTGAAGATCTGGAAGAAGCGTTGCAGCGGGATCAGGAACTGGCCATGGCATTTATGCGCTGGACCGGTATGGATCAGCAAAAGACCCAGACGAAATTCCGCGATCTTTTGCTGCATGGCAAGAAAGGCGCGCTATACTCAACGCTGATCCGCCTCAGCAACAGCTACGGCGTAAGCCATCCGGAAGGGGTTCTCATCGATATGGTGCTGACCAATCAGGAGCTGGCCAATTTCTGCGGGATGACGCGCGAAGTGGTGAACCGGATGCTGAATGATCTGAAAAAAGATGGCGTCGTTTCCATGAAAGACGGCAAACTCGTCATCCACCAGATTCCCAGACTGAAAGACGAGATCAATTGTGAAGAATGCCCGATTTATTTATGCAAAATCGATTAGGAAGCCGAACCGGAGACGGGGAGGCTTCTTTTTTTGCGGAAAAATTTTATTGCGTGCGATAAAGGGGCGCTTGCGTGAGATTAAATCAAAATGCGTGCGATAAAAAGCAATTTGCGTGCGTTCAGGTACATCGGCCGGCTGCCGATGGGACTCTTCGTCATTTTTTGTCCGAAAATTGACAACTTCACTAAAAACTTGCCCAGGTGTGATATTTATCACAATGCAACGGAACAGAAAAGCATAAGCTGACAATATAGAACGAATGACGTAAGAGGTGAAAGTAAATGAGCAAAAATAATGAGCATGATGGAATGGATCTGCGAGGGACGCTTGCCAGTGTAATGGTTGTAGGTGTCATCATCGTAGTGATGTGGGTTGTAGTTTATATGATGTATATAGGCAGATAGAGAAAGAAGCAGAGGGGAGAAATTTTTAATGCATTTGCATAAATTTGAAAAGATTTGGCTGGTTTTTGGAATTATATCTTTAATTGTATTCTTGAGCATTGTAGGCATTACGGCATTTTCGCAAGACCATCATCCGTCAGGCGGGATGGATACGATCGACCCGAAGAAAGTCGATCAAACAGCACCATTCGATAATCCGGGTGTTACCCAAATCGATGATGACACGTACCAGGTGGCGATTGTCGCCAGTGCGTTCAGCTATACGGCACCGGAATTGCGCGTGCCGGCAGGCAAAGAAATCATTTTTAAAGTAACAAGTAAGGACGTCGTCCACAGTTTCACGATCGACGACACGAAAGTGAATATGATGGTCGTTCCGGGCCAGATTACGACACGTGCCTATACTTTCGATAAACCCGGCAAGTATTTAATTCTCTGCAATGAATACTGCGGAACGGGCCACCATTTTATGTTTACAGAAATTGAGGTGTACTAAGCATGATCGCTCTGCAAGATCGCAAATTAGCATTATGGTATATCGGCGTTGCCTACATCGCCTTCCTGATTGGAACACTGATGGGACTGCTGCAAGTCTTCATCCGCAACGATAAACTCGATTTGCCGGCATGGCTTGATTATTATCAAATTTTAACGGCACATGGTGTGCTGCTCGCACTTATTTATACAACGTTCTTCATCTTCGCATTCTTTGTTACCGGCATGAGCAAGAGCCTCGGCACATTCGGGCCGAAAGTAAGACTCGTTTCCTGGATCGGTTTTTGGGTGACGCTGATCGGTACAGTCATGGCGACTGTCATGATCGTCGCTGGTGAAGCATCGGTTCTGTACACTTTCTATGCACCGCTGAAAGCAAGCGGCTGGTACTACGTCGGCCTGGCGCTGTTCGTAGTCGGCACATGGATTTCCAGTTTCGCGCTGATTGGCCATTACCGCGTATGGCGCAAAAATAATAAAGGCCAATTGAGCCCGTTATTCGCATTCATGACTATCACAACCATCGTACTGTGGCTGATCGCTTGTCTGGGTGTTGTCGCAACGGTGCTGTTCCAATACATTCCTTGGGCATTCGGCTGGACAGATACGATCAATGTCGAATTAAGCCGGTCGTTGTTCTGGTATTTCGGACATCCACTCGTATATTTCTGGTTATTGCCGGCATACATTGCCTGGTATGTAATCGTACCGAAAATCCTTGGCGTCAAAGTTTTCAGTGACTCGTTAGCCCGTCTGGCATTTGTACTATTCATCCTGTTCTCGATTCCGGTCGGTTTCCACCATCAATTAACAGAACCGGGTATCTCGAACTTCTGGAAATTCCTGCAGGTCGTCTTAACGTTCATGGTAATCATCCCATCACTTATGACAGCCTTCACAATGTTCGCGAACTTTGAAATTTCAGGACGCAAAAAAGGCGCGACCGGCCTATTTGGCTGGTTCAAGAAATTACCTTGGAAAGACGTTCGCTTCACATCGATCTTCATCGCAATGGCATTCTTCATTCCCGGCGGAGCGGGCGGTATCATCAACGCAAGTTTCCAATTGAACGAAGTTGTCCATAACACGCTTTGGATTGTTGGGCATTTCCATATCACGGTCGGTACACCGGTCGCGATGACATTCATGGGTCTCACATTCTGGCTCATCCCGTACCTGACTGGCCGTAAATTCACTAAAGCCATGCAGAAGCTGGCATTCGTCCAGATCATCACCTGGTCAATCGGCATGCTGCTCATGTCGACTTCCCAGCATATTCTGGGCTTGCTCGGTGCTCCGCGCCGGACGGCATTCTCGAATTACAATAACCACCCGAGCGCACTGGAATGGTTCGACGGCATCCTCACTAGCCACGTAACAATGGCAGTCGGAGGAAGCATCCTGTTCCTGTCCGCCATGATCCTGATATACATCGTCGTCATGTCGATGTTCCTGTCACCGAAAGCGTTGAAAGTGGAAGACCAGGTCGAATTCCCGATGGCCGAAAGCGACAAGACAAATACGCCGAAATGGCTTGAAAACTGGTGGATCTGGATCGGCATCGCTTTTGCTTTAATCATCATCGCCTACGCGATCCCGCTTTCTTCCATGATCATGCATGCACCACCTGGTTCAGAAGGATTCAAAACTTGGTAGGAGTTGAATAATTATGTTCACAATGGTCATTTCCATGATGCTGATTTTCATTCTCTTCACAGCTATATTGGTCGAAACAAGCGTTTCTGACGAGGAATAAAGAGAAACATTAATGTTAAGGAGCCAGCTGTCTGCGGACAGCTGGCTTTTTGGTGTGTGGTTTTGGTTTTTAACGGAAATTCGAGTAAATGATACGGGTTTTTATAGAAGAATAGCCTGAGGGAAGAGGAATCTTGCTGCATCTTGGCAGTTATGTGCGGTGAGGAACATTTGTGTGCGGAAATGAAGTTTTATGTGCGGTGGCAGGAAAATATGTGCGCAGTGCTAATTTTAGGATATTTTCACCAATTATATGTGCTCCGAATTTCAGATACTCTAAAATTCCAGATCCGCCACACCCAAAAACCAAGAACAACAGCGGATGTTTTTCGCCGTGCGAAAAACTCCAATCCTTTAAAGGAAGGCTTCGCGTCCGCGAAGCCTTTTTCATCTAAAAGGGCTTATGGGGCAAAGAAAATCTCGCCCTTGAAAAGTTGGGATAAGAAGAGCAATTAGGTTTTTCTCGGATTCGACTGATTGCCATCTACTCTAGAAGGGGAAGTCATGAGAATAGTGATTTTTAAGTTGCTGCTGTTCCGTCGGGATGAAATTGGAGATAAATACGTTTGCTAAATGAGAAATTCTGATGCAGAAAGAGGAAATTATTCTTTTGAAAAGTTTTATGCGCGGGAGAGCCGGGTTTGTGCACGGCAAAGCACCGGTTATGCTCAGCTAAATATTTATATGCCAAAAATGATACTTTTTTGTCGCCGCCAAACCTTATCCCAATCCCTTAAAGGAAGGATTCGCGGACGCGAAACCTCTCCCAACTAAATACCGCCCTCAACCCAATTCTCCTCCCAAACAAAAAAGAGCAAACACCCAAAGGTGCTTGCTCTTTTTGTTATTAATTAATATAATTCATCGGATTGACTGCGTTTGTGCGGGCGCCGTTCCATGGACCAATATGGACTTCAAAGTGAAGATGAGATCCTGTTGAGCGTCCAGTACTTCCCATTGAGCCGATAAAGCCGCCTTGAGAGACATATTGACCTTGGCTTGTTCCAACAGAGCTCATGTGGGCATACACTGTTGAGTAAGTTTTTCCATTAATAGAATGGGTCATCATAACGACATTTCCATAAGTTCCCATTGGGCCTGCATATGTTACATAACCAGAAGCCGCTGCTTTGATAGGTGTTCCTAAAGAGTTGGCAATATCAACGCCACGGTGATTTTCATTTCCTGCTCCAATATTACGGCCACCGTAATTTGAAGTCAGACGACCAGCGGCTGGACGGATAAATCCAGAACTGCTGGCTGGTGCTGATACCACTGGTGCAGGAGCAGGTGCGCTTACTTTTTCTTTCTCTGCCGCTTCACGCTTAGCAGCTGCTTCACGTTCGTTGGCTGCCTGTCGCTCGGCTTCGTTTCTCGCTGCTGCGCGTTCAGCTGCCGCACGTTCTTCTGCAGCTCTATCAGCCGCCGCACGTTCTGCCGCTGCTTTCTCGGCAGCCGCTTTTTCAGCTGCTGCACGTTCTGCCGCCGCTTTTTCAGCCGCCGCGCGCTCAGCTGCTAATTTAGCCTGACGCTCTTCTTCAGCTTTGCGTGCCAATTCAGCAAGACGAGCCTGTTCAGCAGAGATTTGCTGTTCAAGATCCGCACTCATTTCTATAACCGCTTCGTGCTCTTCATGCAATTCCGCCTTTTCGCTTTCAAGGCGTTTCTGTTCAGCTTTCAACTCTTCAGCAAGGACGCCCTGTTGTTTTTTCTGGCTGTCCAGATCAGACTTCAAGCTTTTCAGCTCAGCGTTGCGAGCTTCCTGCTGCGCAAGTTTTGACTCGACAGAAGCTTTCTGTTCTGCCAGCAATTCTTTATCTGCTGCCTGTTCACGCATGATTTCGCGGTCTGCGTCGATCAATGTGCTGACGGCAGAGAAACGGTCGATGAAGTCAACAAAGCTGTTGGCGCCAAGTAGGACGTCTATGTAGTCAACAGATCCACCGCTCAATTGGATTGCGCGTGCGCGTTCCTGCAACAATGCAGTACGTTCTTCGATTTTGATCTTCAATTCTTCGATTGAAGCTCTCAATTCTTCGATTTCAGCTTTAGTTGTATCGATATCGGCTTGGACACTGTTGATCTTGCCTTCAGTTTCCTCGACTTTATTGTTCAATTCCTGGATTTTTCCAAGGATTGTTTCCAATGTTGATTTGGTAACTTTGATTTCTTTGTCTTTTTCTTTGATGCCTGAGTTCAATTCAGCTTTTTTCTGCTCGGCTTCCTGTTGTTGCTGTTCAAGTTTGTTTAATGTATTGGCATTGACATCGGCGGTAGGCAATAAAAGCGAGATAGCTAATAATGATGAAACCCCAGACAACATCCATTTCGACTTCAAGTTCAAGTTGTTTTTCCCCTTTCGAATTTACGGTCTCTTTCTATCGTTTCTATATATACTGTCAAATAGTTTTGTTGGATAAAAATTCGGTGCCTTATAATTGCAGCACGTTCATTATAACAGCTCTAAACCTCTTTTATGTTACAGTTGTATATCATTTTCAACGCTCTTTTGGTAATTTTTATAGGTATTAAGAAACGTACAAGACTATATGCGAAATAAAATCCGGAATGCTTGTGCCAAAAGGTCCTTATTCTCGTTAGATTGGTGAGAAATCTGATAAATAGCTTCAATTGATGCAGTAATAACAAGGGTTTGCTGTTTAATTCCAAATAAATGATCAGTCCTGAATACACAGCAAACAAGAGATGATTCTGGTGGAATATGGCTGCCCACCAGCGCCTTAAAAGAGAAGTGGTAAAAAGAGTAGGTAAATCTGCTTGCGTTTTATTGAAATAAAACAGTAATAAAAAAAGAGTAGGACAGTTTTGTATTCGTCAATAAAGACAGGAGTGAAACTTATCTGGGGATAATGAATCTTGGAAGTTAGGGTGGAATCACCTGAAGTTTCTGGCGCTGCATGGATTAGAGGGTGTGCTAAAGGTGCTCCCTCCGTGTTATAATGCAAGATAGTAATGGAGTGATGGAAATGGCAAAAGAAAAGAAAAAAAGCGGTACTGGCCAAGGAACCGGCAAGAAAGGCTGGAACCGCTGGAAAGCGGGATCCAATAAAGCCAAGAGTTTTAAGCCGTACACAAGCAAAAACAACAAGAAATCCACGGACAATAAATCAGGTGAAAAAACGAACGCTGATGAACCTGGCTGGATTGACGGTTAATGGAAATACGCTGAAGCTGTCCTGAAAAGGACGGCTTTTTTTATATCTTCTCTTTTCTTCTGTAAATCTCCTTCTTTTGTACCAAAAAATATTGCTTATGAGTAATGCGAATGGAATGATATGGATACAGGCAGAAATGGCAGGAGGAGAAAGGGATGAAAATAGAAGAAAAACATTGGCAGCGTGACAGTCGATTACCCGAAGCCAGGAACCGGTTGCTGGATGTGATTCGTCAGGATCTCGAGCAGGATCCGGATGTGCTGGCAGTTTATCTGGCTGGCTCCCTCGCGAAAGGGAATGCCGACAGCTATTCGGACATTGATCTCCACACCATCGTGAAACCTGAAAAGCTGGAAGGTTTTATTGCCGATAAATTCGGACGCGCGGGGAAGTGGGGCAATGTACTGTTCTATGAAGGAATTGCGGCGTCGCCGGTGATAGTCAGCCATTTCGACTGCTTCATCAAAGTCGATTCCTGGTACCATACCGCCGATGATATCACGCCATCCATTTGGATGAAGGGCATGAAAATCCTTTATGATCCGCACGGCTTGCTTGAACCGATCCGTCAGCTTTCGGAAGAGGCCATCTATAAAATCACGCCTGCGGAAGTGGAGTTCTGGCGTACGAAAATGCTGGCGTTCATCCATGAAACCTACCGTGCGGCCATGAGAGGCGAACCTTATTATGCACTTGCCAATCTCGACAGTGTACGCTGGCTTACGGCATACGGCTGGTATATGGAAATGGATCGGCATCTCGACAGCCCTTACCAGGTATGGTCGAAAATCGAAGGCTCGAGAAGCCGCCTGAGTGAAGAGCAGCTGCAGCGCTTGGCCGGCTGGGAAGCGGACCGTGACCCGGGCAGTGTATTACTGGTACTAGAGAGCATATCGACGGAATTCATCCGGCTCAATAAAACATTGAGCGAGCAGGCCGGTACAGACAGTAACAGCGAAGTGGTTAGCCGGGCACTTGGATTGGTGCTGTAGAGGGGGAGAGGGATTTGAAAATACGCAGAATGAGCCATGGCGATTTAGAGTTGATGACGAAATGGCTCAACACAAAGGAAGTTCTTGAATTTTTCGGAGATCCAGCCGCCCCGCCGAGCGCCGGGCAGCTTCGTGAAAAGTATGGCCCCCGGATTGACGGGTCAGTAGCGGTTGAACCTTATATCGCCGAAACGGCAGGCAAGCCGTTCGCGTTCATGCAATGCTGCAGGTTAACGGATGAAGATTATAAAAGCTATGGCTATTCTATGGAAGAAACTATTTACGGCATCGACCAGTTTATCGGTGAACCGGAACTTTTCGGCAAAGGGTACGGCACGCAAATGGTGACTGAGTTTCTAAGCTTTATTTTTAAGGAAAAAGGAGCGGACGCTGTCACGGTCGATCCTGAATTGACCAATCCGCGTGCCATCCGCTGTTACGAAAAATGCGGCTTTCAAAAGGTGAAGCAAATCGATGGAGAGCGGAAATGGCTTATGGAGATTAATCGCGGGCGGTGGGCTGAAACTTTATGAGCTGATGAGTCGACTACTGGTATAAAGGGGCTGATGAGATGGGGGAGAAGTTTAAAATTATTGTGGCGTTTATTGTCGCGGCCCTGTTGCTTTATGGCTGCGGAACGGCTGACGAGCAAGCAGGCGACCAAGCAGGCGACCAGGCCGATCAGTCGGAGCCCATCCATTCACAATCCCAAACACCACCAGCTCTTGAACTGAAAATCGGTGACGACATCATCCGGACATACCGGGGAGGCTACAGCTGGAGTTATTATGACTTGGAAGTGAAGTCGATGGCGGGGATTGAAGCTGATTCCGTTGCACCGCACGAAATGATAAGCACGGACAACGCACGGAAAGTTGACCGCCATGCGGATGTCGCGCTGGAGTTCGGTGAACCGCCGCTGTCCTATCAACTATTTGTCTGGGACGAAGCGGGCAACCGCACTGCCTATCCCGTTCCATTCGAGCTGGCGGAGCATGAAGGTCCGACGCTTTTCGAGATCTTTGCGCACTGGGAGCAGGGGCAGGCGAGTTATGTGGTTGCGTTGGATGTGGAGTGAACGACTGCCTATATAAGAGGAGGAGGGTTCTTTTTGAGTCGAGGGGAAGAATACAGGCTATCCCTATTAACGATGGCAGTTTTTATGGCATCGGGTCTGATTTTTTTGCTGATCGGTATGCTGGCTGTAGCAGAAGTGGCACAAGAGGGTGTGTGGCAAACGATAAAATTTATTGGGGTAACCCTTATATTTCCCACTCCTTTTATAGCGTACCCCATCTATCTCTGGAGAAAAAGAAAAGCCGGAAAGACTTTTTACTGGGATGAAGAAGGCATCGTCATCGATTTGCAAGGCAATAAAATTTACTGGGATGAAATCGAAGACATTCGGTTTAGTCAGCTGTATGGGCACTGGTTTACCAGGTCCACTGTCATCTACCCGCATTACACACACCATGAAAAGATAAGGGAAAGAAGAAAAAAGTGGATGCCGACCCCTGCTCATTCAATCGACTGGATCCTGATTGAAAATCCGAAAGACTACCACAAAAATGTTATGCAGGCGTGGAAAGAAAAGCAAAAATTGGATAAGGATAAATTGGAACTTGGAGAAACAGAAAAATAACAGGGATTGCCGCAGCAATCCCTGTTATTTTTACTTCGCGTCGAAAATCCCTTTTCCGGTATCCATGTCGATGGGCAGTGATGAATGCTCATGGGCGATGCTCCAGGAATCGCTGTCCTTTTTCAAGCCGAATGTGAACCGGTTGGTCATTTCACGCAATGTCTCACCCGAATCTTCATCCTTGGCAGCAAAAGTGATCGCACAATGCACGAATGCCGCTTTTTCATCTTCTGCGATTGCCACATCATTAAAATCCACTTCGAGCAAAATATTCTCATTGCCCAATCCATTGAACCACTCCGCCACATTCTCTTTCCATGCCGCAATCCCCTTGCTCTCCCAGTTATTCCAGCTGTCGAAAATATGGATATCCGGATTGTAGATGGTCAGAAATTTGTCTGCATCCTGTTCGTAGATGGCTGATTTGTATGTGTCCAGTACGTCCTGCACTTTGTGGTATTTCCCAGTCATATTCAACTTCCTCCTCTGTCGGCTGTAATTACGTGATTGCTTGCTAGTGAAGGTATTCGGGATTCAGGAATTTATTCCCTTCTTTTCATAGTCTTTAAATAAATACTTCTATATAAAGTTCTTTTTATTCTGATGGAAATTAATGTTAATATTATTAATAATAAGATTTCTTTGAGTTGATTGGGAAGACTTGAAGCAGGTCTGTCGAACGGAAATATTATGCGAATGAAAAGAGATCTGGAGGAATAGAGAAATGAACATCAACAATCTTCAGCAATCCATGCCAATCGTGCCCGTAACTGAAAAATATGAAGCGGCGGCGAGGCAGTTGATCCTCGACGGGCTGGAAGAGCGTTTCGGGTTTTTGGATCATTCCTTCAATCCGGACCTGCGGAACATCATCCGAAACTACATCCGGAATAGCGATGTATTCCTGGTTGGTCTGGAGGATAATAAAGTCGTCTGCACAGGAGCGTTAACCAAAGAAAGCGAAACTGCCGGAAGAATCCAGAGGATGTCTGTGAAGAAATCCCATAGACGCGGCGGCCTGGCTGAATCGATGCTGCGAAAACTGGAAGAAACTGCAAGGCAGCAAGGATATAAAGAGCTGGTACTCGAGACAAACAACGAATGGCATAGCGCGATCGAATTTTATAAGAAGATGGGCTATGGAGTGGACTGGAAAGATTCGGAACGCAGCCACTTCCTGAAATTATTGGGTTGATTGTTATAAAGGGGGAGTTCAATGAAGCTGGGCCTCAAAAAGAATGAAGTGAAAATAGTGGATTACACGCCTGAATGGGCTGCAGAGTTTATTCGCGTGCAAGAAGAGCTGATTGAAAATACCGGTCTTGATGAAAATAGGATTGAACATATCGGCAGTACGGCGATCAAAGGGATGGCGGCAAAACCGATTCTGGATTTAATCATTGGAGTCGATGTTTTGAATCAGGTGGATCGAGAGTTGCTGCAGGCGTTTCAGCAAACAGGTTTCCTGCGATTGAAAGTGGAGCGGCCGGGTGAAATGGTGCTGGCGAAATTTACAGACGATTCGTATCAAGAAAAAACCCACTTCATCCATTTGGTCGAATATCGGGGAGACCTATGGAATGACTTGATCTATTTCAGGGATTACCTGAATTCAAATGTGGAAGCCAGAACGCAATATTTACAGGTCAAATTGGCGTATCTGGAAAAGGCGGCTGCAGGCATGAAAGAATACACGGATCATAAAGAAGCGTTTGTGAAAGGGATTATTGCGAAGCGAACAGAGTCATTTTAAATAAAGGCTGTCGTTTCCGGCAGTTAAGACGGTGTAGCGGGGGAGTGCGTTTTTATGAAAAGGACTTTGGTAATCAGTGACATTCACGGTGAGCTTGAACTTTTTGAGGAGCTGCTGCAACAGGCGGAGTACGATTCTGCCAAAGACCAGCTGATTTTACTGGGAGATTATGTGGACCGCGGTCCGGATTCAAGAGGCGTTTTGGAACGGGTCATCGAGTTGAAAAAGTTAGGTGCAATCGTATTGAGCGGAAATCATGACGCGATGATGCTGGCAGCGGCAAAAGGTGAACCCGCCGCCCTGGAGAGATGGGCGAGAAATGGCGCCATTCCAACTCTGCAGAGCTACGATCCATCAATCAAAGAGGCTGGGCTTCCGGAAACAGATGTTTTTTGGGAACACGTCGCCTTTATTGGAGAGCTGGGCTTTTTCCATGAAACAGACGATACTATTTTTGTGCATGCAGGTGTTCAGCCCGGCACGCCGGTTCAGGAGACGGATCCGTATGTATTGATCTGGATACGGGAAGAGTTCTATGAAGCCTACGAAGGCGCAAAGGCGGTAGTATTCGGCCATACACCGGCGTTTCTGCTGCGGGCAGGAGGCGGAAATGACATCTATTTTGGCGGCAATAATATAATCGGCATCGACGGCGGCGCGGCGTATGGCAGCCAGCTGAATTGTCTGGAGCTGCCGAGCCGGAAGAGTTATTTTGTGGAGAAACCGTGAGAAGCGACGATGATTTCGAGGTGGAAAACGGCTGAATGATCATAGAATGCTAATAAGTGATCATAGAATCCCCTGAATGATCATAGAATCCACTGAGTGATCATAGAATGAAATAAGTGATCATAGAATGCAAAATACCGCTCATAGAATTGCAGCACTCCGGAAATATACCCGTTTCTTATGCAACACCGCGTATTTCATTGCCAATACCGTCTCTTTTATGCGAATAAAGACTATCTTTTGCTTTTATTTCTTTAAATAATCGATGACTTCCGGCAAATAAGCTTCGAGTGGCCGTATGGTATTGACGGTCAGGATTTCATGTCCGACAGGCTTTTTGCTGTTGGCGATTGTATAAGTGAAAGCTTCCGGCGAACGGATTTCCGGGATTTGGCTGACCATTCTGTTGCGTGTTTTTAATCTTCGGTTGATTTCGTCCATATCATCCAAATAGCATTCCACATACTTGTAACCGGCATTATATTTTTCGCAAAGGAAAATTCCTTTTTCGACAAGTTCATCGTACAAGCAGGGGCTGTCCAAAATGACGTTAAATCCTTGTGAGAGGTGGAATTCGACTAACGACCAATCGATGTTATAGGCGATTTTACCGGCAAGCTTCGGGTCGATAGGCGCGTGCTCGATCGATTCCATCAAAGAAGATTTGACGATGTCGTGATCAACGATAACTGTCCCGAACTGTTGTGCGATTTCAAGGGATAGCGCTGACTTTCCGGACCCAGGAAACCCGGACATTTGAGCAAAGAACATAGAAACTCCTCGTTTCTCATAATATTTTATGCATTGCATAATCTATATTCTAGCTTACTTCTTACTTAAATCGAATCTGGAGGTGAACAAGCATTGGCCTATTCTTTTCAAACAATGACCCAGCAGCAGGCGGAAGAAATCGCCGCCCATTGGCGTTACGTCGGGGAATATGCTTTTTATGATATGGATGCGGATCCGGAAGATTTAGCGGAATTCCTGAATCCGGAGGCACGGAATAATACATATTACAGCGTCATCCAAAACGGGGGAGTCGTCGGCTTTTACAGTTTTACTCAAACGGCTCAGGACACAATCGACATCGGACTGGGAATGAAACCGGATCTGACCGGCAGCGGAAAAGGAAACGAATTCCTGAAAGCGGGCATGGAATATGCAAAATCCACATACAATCCTCAGAAAATCACGTTATCCGTAGCCGCTTTCAACGAGCGCGCAATAAAAGTCTATGACAAGATGGGATTCAAAGAAACGGAACGATTCCAGCAAGCCACCAATGGCAGTGTCTTTGAATTTGTGAAAATGGTTTATTACTGCAGTAACACAATTTGAATTAGAAAATGAGGTTTTATTGATGAACAAACAGGCAGAAAAATTCTGGAATGAATATTGGGCAGCACAAGGGCAGCCGAAGCCGGAAAAAGTGGAAGCATTTCAATTCGGAGCGGAAGCGGACTGGCTGGCGGACCTGGTCGTCGAAGGCAAGAAAACAGCGACTTGCTCTGCCCATGTTTTATATGAAATTGAAAATGAGCCTTTGCCGCAAGTCGGCCAATATAACATCGTCCTGGATGCGAAAGAAGAGCCCGTTGCGATCATCCGCGTGACCGAAGTTTCAATCATGCCGATGAACAAAGTGCCGGTGGAGTTTGCGTTGGCAGAAGGCGAAGGGGATTATGAATTCTGGTGGAACGCCCACGAGAATTTCTTCAAAAGCGAATTAGGGAAAGTGGACCTCGAATACTCGGAATCGATGCCGCTCGTCTGCGAGCGCTTTGAGACGATCCATACAAAATAATAGGAGAGAAGACCATGGAAGTAACCATTGCCAAACCTACTGAAAACCACATAGAAGCGATTTCCGCGATTTGCTCGGCCGGCTGGAAGCAAACCGTCGCAGGGAAATTAAGCGAAGCGTATCAGGAACGAAATGTGGATTTCTGGTATAACCACGAACGCATTCGCAGCGATATGGAAGCCGGTTCCTATACACACGTGGCTTTGATCGACTCTGACGTAGCAGGAGTGATAGGTGGCGGCATGACCAGCCCTAGTGTGAGCGAGATTTTCATGCTGTATGTAGATGAAACTTACCGCTACAAAGGAATCGGCAGGTTGTTGCTGGAAGCGTTGACTGAATTGCAGAAAGAGCAAGGCGCAGCGAAACAATGGGTTTCTGTGCAGGAAGACAATCAGCATGGTATTCCGTTTTACGAAGCGCGAGGATTTCGGCTTCAAGGGAAGAAAACGGAGTTGACGGATACCGGCGAAGAGCAGGTGTCATTGCGGTATTCAAGGGAGATATGAAGAGGCATAAGTAAAGACACAAAGGGGTGCGGTAATGAAAACACAACTGACAGAAATGAATGATGAAGAATTTGATCAATACATGGAATTTTTTATTCCGGATTACGCCAAAGACTTATCCGACAATTTTATGATTCCGTATGAAAAAGCTTTGGGGGAGTCCGAAGATTTAATGGCCACTTTACTTCCGGACAGGCAGAACTCAGCAGACCAGCACATCCGTAACATTTATTCACCCGAAGACGACAAGAAAATCGGCGTGCTCTGGTATAACATCCAAGCCGAAAGCAATAAAGCCTACGTCTACCACATCCTCATTCATGAAGCGTTCAGAAAAAGGGGATTCGCCAGTTTGGTGCTGGAAGAATTAGAGGAAACTGTGAAAAGTGCCGGCGTCACTTCAATGGGATTGAATGTCTTCGGCAATAATCCCGGTGCCCAAAGAGTTTATGAGAAATTGGGATACCAGCCGGCGTCTATGGCGATGGGGAAACGGATTTAGGCAAGAGTATGCTGCAGTATTTTAAAGGACCTTCTTCAAGGGTCCTTTTTTTACTTTCTGGAATCAGAAAGTAAAAAGAAAAGGTATCCAAATAGTTGGGGATTAACTGAAATCACCACTCAAATATCTCTCACATCAATTGTTGATGCAAAAAACACAGAATGATGGGGTGGTTTCCGCCTGGCGGAGACCATCCCAGGAACATTCGCCGTAGCGAATGTTTTTCAATCTGGATCTTAAGGTTGTTTCTCCCAAGGACTGAGCGTTCCGACGACGTATTGCGCTTTCTCGGCCCGTATCGCTTCAATGACACCAGTCGAAATCTCATCATTTGTAAGCCAGCGGGATGTGCCGCTTTCCAGCTTAAAACCGAGTTGAATTTGATAATAATGGACATGTGAGGGCACAGAAACCTGAACTTTTATCTCCTTCAGGTTCGAGCTGCTGCCGTTTACATGGAATAATTTCCAGTCGGAGTCTCGCGGAAGAGAATCGATTAAGCAAGGGATCGCATCCGGACCATCTGAATGGATCCAGGCAAGCACCAATTGAATTGGGCCATTCTTTTGCTGAATCTGGGCTAACTGCTGAGCTAGTTTTTCGGAGTCTCTGTAATCAACCGGCACCGGAATGATTCCTTTCGGATTCTTTTCAATCAGCCGCTGCATCTTTTCGTGGTTGCGGCCAATCACCGAAACGCGGTACCCATTTTGCGACAGCCAGACAGAAGCCTGGGCAAGCATGCCGGTGCCGCCGATCACTAGTGCGTGTTTCATAAAAATCAGTCCTTTTTTGAACAGAATAATGCGATAATTGTAAATTAAAAGCCAGTAAAAGGGAATTAATGCTGTATGATTAAAGAAAAAGGAGAAATCAAATGAAGCATCTGCTCTTTAAAATTGCGGTATTCTCACTCTTTTCATTTCTGATCATGGTATCAGAAACGCCCTCATACCTAAAAATCATTTTTATATCCGTCATGCTGTTCTTTTTTCTGCCGTTCCGCTATGAATTTTTTACAAAGGAGCGGATGTGGAGAAAGTTCATAGCCGCAGTGAGTGGGACGATTATATTTACGATGCTGGTTCTATTTGTGCCGGTGCTGCTTTCTGGCGATTTAACGAATTTTAATACCTTTATCGAATCTGGAGACTCTTTAGGGTATAGTTTACTCGTTTTTTCCATTACCCTTTTTTATTTTCTTATTTACGGCCTGCCGGTTTCGCTGTTATCGGATTGGTTAGCGGCGCGTTACCCTCATCGCATGGTGGCGGCAGGATTTGTGCATTTTGGATTTGGCATGCTGCTGATAAGGGAACTGTGGATTCTCCCGGTTATCAGTGCAATGATCTTTTGGGTGATCGATGAACTTCTGCGAAGAAGAACGGCGAAAGAAGTCGCAGAAGTAAATATATAAGTTATTGAGAAAGGCCTGATTCCAATAAAAACAAAGCTAATTATCCTACGGGGAAACTCGGGAAGCGGAAAAACCACAATAGCGAAAAGCCTGCAGGACCGTTTCGGGGATGGCACGCTTTTGGTGTCGCAGGATGTTGTGCGGCGGGACATGCTGAGCGTCCGCGACAGAAAAGGAAACCTATCGTTGGAGCTTATCCGGCAGATCACCGAGTACGGCAAAGGCAAATGTGAGTTTGTGATTTTGGAAGGAATTCTAATGAAAGAACGCTACGGCGAAATGCTGATGGATTTGATCCGGTTTTATGAAGGCAATGCCGATGTGTATTACTTCGATTTGCCTTTCGAAAAGACGGTCGAGCGCCATCAGTCACGTGCACTTGCCGATGCATTCGGAGAAGACTCGCTGCGTGCCTGGTGGCATCCAAAAGATTATCTTGGCACATCGGGCGAAACGATGCTGACGGAAGAAATGACGGAGGAAAGTATTTTGGGTTTGATTTCTAGTCGAATAGTTTAATTCAGAAGATTTTCTAATATGAAAGTGGATGAAACGTTTTTTATAGAGGAGAGGGAAGTATTGAAAAAATTATTTGTCCCAATTTCATCTATTCTGCTGACAATACTGCTGTTGGGATGTTCAGAAGACGTTGCGCCTAATCCGGAACCAGAAGGAGAAAGTGTTGAAAAAGACGAAGCTGCAGAAAACATACAGAAAACCACCGAATCTGAATTTGCCATACTGAAAATCGGCAACCAGCAATTTGAAATCTTCTCGTACTACGACGCATTCGATGAATACGTGGCTTTGGCAAAAGAGCAGCCGGCTGAACTGAACGATGCGTACGCTCAAACAATTTTCCAGCCATTTCGTCAAAATGCCTTCGATGAAAAAAGTGTGCTCGAATACATAAATCTTATAATTTTCACCCCGCCGCAAGACATCATCCCGCTGCAAAGTTCACTCGAAGCGCTGTCTGATAAAGAAGCCGAGTTCCAATCAGCAATCGAAGAGTCGCTCAAAAAGTCCGCGGAATCGTTACCTGGCGGCAATAAAACTATACATGTCTTTCCTGCGAATCCGGCTTTCATCCATGGCGGGAGTCCAGAACTCAATGCAAGCGGAGTAGCGCTGAATGAGGAGGTAATGATTCTGTTCGTACACTCAAGTCTTGAGACAGAAGAATTGAAACATACCGTATCCCATGAATATTTTCATTTAATAGATATGGAAAAAGGGGCGTTTGAAAGTTCAACGGCTGAATCCACGCTACTTGAATCCACGATTATGGAAGGGAAAGCAGTGGCTTTTTCACTGCTCAACTATCCGGGTATAAACCTGTCGTGGATTTCAAATGAGGACGGCAAGGTTACTGAACAGGCGCGCAATCTATTTATGGAACAAAAAGATTCTGTCGAAATGGGGGTGTGGGAAGACTTTCTTAACGGAAATCCTGTAAAAGGCATTCCCGCTTCTGCCAATTACATCATCGGCCACGAAATCATGCAGAGCTTCCTCAAAAACCATCCAGAGATAGATGTCAGTGAATGGCTGGGGATGAGCGCTGAAGAAATATTGGCAGGCAGTGATTTTAGAGAGTAAGCAACTTAATTTCAATAAACTCAAAGGAGCCGATAACATGTTCAACCAAAAACGGATACGCGATTACGGAGTAGCGATTGGGCGGCTCCAAACGGGGGCCCGCAACGCCATCACCGATGTGAAAGGTGTAACGGTCGGGCATGTGACGCTCAGCGAAGGGGACAGCCAAACAGGTGTGACGGCTATCCTGCCGCATCAAGAGAACATCTTCAAAGAGAAGCTGATCGCTTCCAGCCACGTCATCAACGGTTTCGGCAAAACGATGGGAACGATTCAGATAAAGGAGCTCGGCACTTTGGAGACGCCGATTCTTTTGACGAATACGCTGGCTGTAGGAACAGCTGCCGATACGCTGACGGATTACATGCTGGAGCAGAACCCTGAAATTGGACGAACGACTGGAACGGTGAACGCAGTGATCGGCGAATGTAATGATATGCTCCTGAATGACATCCGCGCGAAATTTGTAAAGCGGGAACATGTTCTCGAGGCGCTCCATAACACTTCATCTGATTTCGCGGAAGGAGCGGTCGGAGCAGGGACCGGTATGCTGTGCTACTCGCTGAAAGGCGGAATCGGTTCCGCTTCCCGGATTATGGAGATGAGCCACGGCAACTATACAATCGGGGTACTCGTGTTGTCGAATTTCGGTATTCTCAGTGATTTGCTTATACAAGGCAAAGCAGTCGGGCAGGAATTGAAGGAGGCTCTTCTCGAATCTTATAAGGAAGAAGATAAAGGCTCTGTCATGATTATCGTTGCAACCGACCTGCCCGTATCTGAACGCCAATTAAACCGGATCCTCAAAAGGGCCGTTACCGGCCTGTCCAGAACCGGTTCGATCATCACCAACGGCAGCGGAGAAATCGTCATTGGGTTCTCGACCGCTGTCCGCATACCGCATGACAAGCCGGAACACCTACTGGCACTCCCACAAATTCACGAAGAAGATATGGACACCGCTTTCCGCGCGATAGGTGAAGCGACGGAAGAAGCGGTTTTGAATTCATTGGTGACGGCTCATGAAGTAACCGGCCGTGATGGCAATAAAAGACCGGCGTTCAAGGATTTGGTCAAGAAGTTTGACGTATCGTTAGTGTGAGGAGGCGCTCTTATGAAGTGGACCCAAAAAATAATCAAAACAACCCGCGGCGATTTCGAAGTGTTTATAAAAGGGGACGGTCCCCCTTTATGCGTCACTCACCATTATTCCGAGTTCAATGAAACAGGCGATTTCTTTGCAGATGCTTTTATGAAGACGAATCTGGTGTTCCTGGTCAATCTGAGAGAGGCGGGAAACTCCGCAAAAGCAGAGAAACCGCATCAACTCAGTCTGCTTGAAACGGTTCTTGACCTGGAAGCAATCCGTGAAGCGTTGGGATTTGATGAATGGGGCTTTGCTGGCCATTCGACCGGCGGCATGCTGGGCGTTGTCTATGGCATTTATTTTTCAGAAAAGCTCAGCTTTAATGTAATCGTCGGCGCAGCGGCCAGGGAATATATGACGTTTTCAAAGGACTGCATCTATAACGAACAGCATCCTCAATTTGAAAAGATGCAGGAACTGATGGAAAACCTGAAGCAGCCGGGGTTGTCGGCAGAGGAAAAGAGCAGCTTGAAAATCCAGCGTACAAAGCTCTCTTTAGCGAATCCGGATAAGTACGATGATTATTTCACACAAGATATCCGAAAGGAACTGTCAGCTGTGCGGCTCAATTTCTTCAGCAGGGAATTGCATGTGTTTGATGTCACCAGAAAACTGAGGCTGATCACTGCGCCGACTTTGATCATTTGCGGAAAACACGATGTGCAATGTCCGCTCGAATACTCGGTGGAAATGAACGAATTGATACCGGACTCCACTCTGGCAATATTCGAAGACAGCAATCATTATCCGTTCCTGGAGGAAGCGGAGCGATTCGGTGAAGCTTATCAATCGTTTGTAGAACAATTATAGATAGAGAAAGATTTATACAGGGCCGCATGTAAACGAGCGGCCTTTTTTCAATGCCAAAAAATTAAAGCTATCAATAGCCACTTGAACATATAAGTATATACTGATATGCTGTTTTTAGTTTTAAGAATAATAGCTATCGATTAAAAAATAAACCTATAACGAATGAGGTGAAATCCAAATGGAAGCGACAGTAAAAGAAGTCGAAATCGAAAAAGCCGGTATGGTCCTTAAGTTATTGGGCGACAAAACAAGGCTTGCCATGATGAAGCTGCTGGAAAAGAACGATTGCTGCGTTTGCGAATTCGTGGAAATCTTTCAGATCAGCCAGTCGGCCATCAGCCAGCATTTGCGGAAATTGCGCGATGTCGGATTGGTGAAAGAACAGCGCCGCGGTCAGTGGATTTTTTATTCATTGAATAAAGACAGCGACACTTACGAGATGGTGCTGCACATCTTGGAATTCATCCCGAGCCAGGACGACAGGCTTTTAGAGTTGGAGAAGCAAGGGCTTCGCATCAGCTGCAATTAAAGAACTAACACGATAAAAAATCTAACCTACAGAGGAGTTTTTACTATGACAAAAAAAACATTGTACTTTCTATGCACAGGAAATTCATGCCGCAGCCAGATGGCAGAAGGCTGGGGGAAACAGATTCTTGGTGACGAATGGCAAGTCCTGAGCGCGGGAATTGAAGCACACGGATTGAACCCGAACGCGGTGAAGGCGATGAACGAAGTGGATATCGATATTTCTGAGCAGACATCAGATATCATTGATACTGAAATTTTGAATAATGCGGATTTCGTCGTGACTTTATGCGGCGACGCTGCCGATAAATGTCCAATGACACCGCCGCATGTGAAGCGCGATCACTGGGGCTTTACGGATCCGGCAAAAGCGGAAGGCACGGAAGAAGAAAAGTGGACGGTATTCCAGAATGTCCGCGACGAAATCGGCGCGCGCATCCGTGAATTCGCTGAAACAGGCAAATAAGCAGTTCTGTATAGAGGAGGAAACAACATGAAAAAGGTAGAAATCTTTGATCCGGCAATGTGCTGCTCCACAGGCGTCTGCGGACCTGTCGTCGACCCGGAACTGACACGCATTGCTTCTGCAGTTTATTCACTGGAGAAAAAAGGTTTTCAAATTGAACGTTTTAACCTCAGCAATGACCCGAGTGCATTTGTGGAAAATCAGACAGTGAACCAGGCATTGGCGAATGGCGGTCCGGATGCACTTCCGCTTGTCCTTCTTGATGGTGAAATTGTGAAAACAGCCGAATACCCTACAAATGAGGAATTAGCTGATTGGTTCGGCACCACTCCTTCCGAATTGCAGGAAAAGCCAAGGGTTCGCGTATCAGTAGAGTTTGGCAAATAAAGGAGAGAATTTGATGCATTCATTGTTCAATCCGAAAAAAATGCAATTGACGCCGTTCCTGTTTTTCACCGGAAAAGGCGGCGTCGGCAAAACATCGACAGCCTGTGCAACTGCGGTCGCACTCGCTGACCAAGGGAAAAAAGTGCTGCTCGTCAGCACCGATCCCGCTTCCAATCTGCAGGATGTGCTGGAAGTGGAATTGTCGAATGAGCCAAGAGCGATTTCCGCTGTCCCTAACTTGTACGCCTGCAATATCGATCCGGAAGAATCGGCTCGCATCTATAAGGAAAATGTAGTGGGTCCTTACCGCGGAAAATTACCCGATGCTGTACTGGCGACGATGGAAGAGCAATTATCGGGTGCCTGCACTGTGGAGATTGCCGCGTTCGATGAGTTCTCACACTTATTGGCTGATGAAGAAATTCTGGATCAATACGATCATGTCTTATTTGATACGGCACCAACCGGCCACACGCTTCGCCTGTTGCAATTGCCGACGGCGTGGAGCGGATTTTTGGAAGAAAGTACGCATGGCGCTTCCTGCTTGGGTCCGCTTGCGGGTCTGGAAGGAAAGAAAGAGATGTACGGCAAAGCCGTTGCATCGCTGGCAGATCGTGAGAAGACCACATTGTTATTGGTCGCCCGTCCCGACAATTCATCGTTGCTTGAAGCGGACCGTGCTTCTGCGGAACTGAAAGCGATCGGCATCGATAACCAATTGCTCATCGTTAATGGACTGCTGCAGACGCACCGGGCAGAAGACAAAGTGTCAAGCGCGTTTTATAATCGCCAGCGAGCCGCTCTGAATAAAACACCTCAAGCTTTAAAGCAGATTATGGCATATTCATTGCCATTCGTTTCGTATTCGCTGACAGGGATCGGAAATCTCCGTTATTTATTCAGTTCTTCAGCCATTTCAGCATCAGTGGCAGAAGAAACAGTGGTGAAAATGGAAGAACTGCCAGGTCTGAATCAGCTTATTAACGATTTTTCCGAAAAAAACACACGCGTCATTTTTACAATGGGTAAAGGCGGAGTCGGCAAAACGTCGATTGCTTCCGCGATTGCGGTCGGCTTGTCAGAAAAGGGACATCGCGTCCATTTGACGACGACCGATCCGGCGGCGCACCTGGCATACACATTCCAAGGCAGTGACGCGCAGGACAATTTGTCGATCAGCAGCATCAACCCGGAAGTTGAAGTGGAACGCTATAAAAAAGCGGTTCTTGAAAATGCTGGGAGCGGATTGTCGGAAGAAGAGCTGGCTTATTTACAGGAAGACCTGGAATCGCCGTGCACCGAAGAAATCGCATTGTTCCAGGCATTTGCAACTGTCGTGGAAAAGTCGGAAGATGAAATCGTCGTCATCGATACAGCGCCGACAGGCCATACGCTCCTATTGCTGGATTCAACGGAGGCCTATCATAAAGAGATGAGCCGTTCGACAGGCGACGTGCCGGAAAATGTCAAAAAGCTTCTTCCGCGTTTGCGTAATCCGGAAGAAACCGGCGTTGTCATCGTCACGTTGGCTGAAGCGACACCGGTTCTTGAAGCCGCGCGCCTTCAGGAAGATTTGAAACGGGCCGGCATCGACCCGAAATGGTGGGTTATCAACCAAAGCCTGGCTGCAACGGATACAACAGATCCTGTCCTCCGTGGCCGCGCAAGTTCGGAGACTGAATGGATTGCTAAAGTGAACAGCGGACTTGCGGCGAAATGCGCCGTCATTCCCTGGCTGCATGAAGAGAAAATCGGCTATGACCAATTGAAGGAATTCAGTTTATAAATTTTCACTTAATCACCAAAAGGAGAGATGAGACCAATGATGATCACCAATGAAGCAAAACAATATATTGAATCCATTCTGGAAGAGCAGAATGCGGAAAGTCTGCGCATCTATGCTGTAGCAGGCTGCTGCGGACCGCAAATCGGCCTGTCACTGGATGCGCCGGAAGCAGCGGATGAAATGACGGATGTCAACGGAATCCGTATGGCTATTGCACCGGAAGCGAAAGATGCAGCGGAGAGCTTAACGTTGGATTTTGAAGAACAAGGTGAGCAATCCGGTCTGGTGATGATTGGTGCTCCAGCAGGCTGCTAAACAGCTGCAGTTTATATTTTTCACAATCAAAGAAGCGGAATTGCTCAGACTGAGCAATTCCGCTTCTTTTTCAAATGATTTCCCCAGATCTTATTTCTCCAGCGTATATCCGATTTTATTCAACGCCGATTCGATATCCATGACATATTCCGTTTGCAGGTCAGTCAGATGGTCGCGGACTTCCTGCATTTTCACAAGCCACGGCGGCAGTCCGGTCATCATGACTTTGATGCCCATGATATTCAAACCGAGCACCAGGTTTTTCAGAATATCCGGAAAGCGGTTTTCAAGCAGGACGATTTGCGACAGGTCGATGATGAAAGAATGGCTGCCGTTTTTGGCCGCATAGCTTAATGTATCTTCCAAAATTTTGTGGGAACGCTCTTCGTTGATATTGCCTTGCAGCGAAAGAATCGCGAGCCCTTTTTTGATCGGGATGATCGGGACGCTCAACAATTCAATATCTGCTATCGTGTTATCCAGGTGGATGAGATAGGAGAGCACTTCGGCCATCTTCTTCAGAAAATGGATATCGTCCTCGCTGAATTCTTTTTCCTCTTTGTCCATGACACATAAGGTGCCGAATACGTTTCCATAAAAATCACGCAGGGTCACACCTAAAAATCCTTTAACTTCAAGCTGCTCGGTCACTTCCAGATCTTTTGTCAGGGTGAATGAACCGAGGTTATTCGTATGCATCGCTTCTTCGTCGCTTTGGATGATCAGGCGGCAGTAAGTTCCGTCATAATCGACTTGATAGCCTTCTGGAATAATATAATGATCTCTATTGAACGAGCTGATGACTTCCATCGCTTTGGGTCCTCGCTGGGTAACATAAGCAGTATTTACCTCCAGCTCTTCGCTGATCACTTCAAACAGTTTATAGGAAACTGCTTTCAATGACTCATGAGTGGAGATTCTTTTCGTTTCGGGCATGTATTGATTTCCTCCTCATTCTCAAAGGCTCTTTAGCAGAACTTTTCGATTTCTCTATCTTTAACCCTATAGGAAATGTGTTTTAACGGTCAAGGCAAAGGGCGCACTTTATACTAGAGCCTTCCCTCGAACTGCTATAGACTGGATAGAGAAGAGATTTCTTTTTTGGATGGCCAGCATTGAAACAGGTGAGGCTTTCTTTTTTAATAAACAGCGAATGGATTTCGAAAGGGGATATTCCGATGATGGATTCAAAATACCTGGATTTATTGGCGCAGAAATACGACAGCGAGGAAAAAGTGGCAAATGAAATCATCAATTTGGAGGCGATCCTGAATCTTCCCAAAGGGACGGAGCATTTTGTCAGCGATCTGCACGGCGAGTACCAGGCGTTCCAGCATGTGCTGCGCAACGGTTCCGGCAATGTGAAAGTGAAGATCAAGGACCTTTTCAAGGATGAGTTGCAGGAAAAGGAATTGAACGAATTTGCCACACTGGTTTATTATCCTGAAGAGAAACTGCAATTGATCAAAAGCAATTTCAGCAGCAAACAGGAGCTGCGGGAATGGTACATAGAAATCATCGAGCGCATGCTGAAGCTGGTGGCATATGCTTCATCGAAATATACACGTTCGAAATTGCGCCGTGCGCTGCCGAAGCAATTCGTCTACATCATCGAAGAATTGCTGTACAAGACGGATGAGTTCACGAATAAAAAGGAGTATTATGCAAAAATGGTTGATCAGGTCATTGCGCTTGGTCAGGCAGATAAGCTGATCATTGGACTCGCTTATACGACACAGCGCCTGGTGGTCGATCATCTGCATGTGGTCGGCGACATTTACGACCGGGGACCGGATCCGCATAAAATCGTCGATACGCTGATTGACTACCATTCGGTCGATATTCAATGGGGCAATCATGATGCCTTGTGGATCGGCGCATTTGCCGGCTCGAAAGTATGCCTGGCGAATATTATCCGAATCTGTGCCCGCTACAATAATTTGGACATCATCGAAGATGTTTACGGCATCAATCTGCGTCCGCTGCTGAATCTGGCGGAGAAGTATTATGACGACAACCCCGTCTTCCGGCCGAAACGGATTTCAGATGAAACACTGACGGAGCAGGAGCAGCTCCAAATCACCAAAATCCATCAGGCCATTTCGATGATCCAGTTCAAACTGGAAAGCCCGATCATCAAGCGCCGTCCTTGCTTCGAGATGGAAGACAGGCTGCTGCTGGAGAAAGTTGATTATAAAAATAAAACAGCGACAATCCACGGCATTACTTATGCGCTCGAGAACACCTGCTTTGCGACAATCGATCCCGAGCAGCCGGACCGGTTGCTGGATGAAGAGCAGCAAGTGATGGACAAATTGCTGTTTTCGATCCAGCATTCCGAAAAACTTGCGCGCCATATGAATTTCCTGATGAAAAAAGGCAGCCTTTATTTGCAGTACAACGGCAATCTGCTGATCCACGGCTGTATCCCGCTGGAGGAAAACGGCGACATGAAGAAGATGGAGATCGAAGGAAAAAGCTATGCTGGACGCGACTTGCTGGACGTCTTTGAACAATATCTGCGCCATGCTTTCGCCAACCCTGACGAAACGGATGACTTTGCGACGGATATGGTATGGTATCTGTGGACCGGCGAGAATTCTTCATTATTCGGCAAGCGTGAAATGACGACATTTGAACGTTATTTCATCAAAGAAAAAGAAACGCACAAGGAACGTAAAAACCCTTATTATTATTTGCGGGAAGATGAAGAGATGTGCGGCAGGATGCTCGCTGAATTCGATCTCGATCCGGAACACGGCCGCATCATCAATGGCCATACACCGGTGAAGGAAATCGACGGGGAAGACCCGATCAAAGCCAATGGCAAAATGATCGTCATCGACGGCGGCTTCTCGAAAGCCTATCAATCGACGACAGGCATTGCCGGCTATACGCTTCTGTACAATTCCTATGGCATGCAGCTTGTCGCTCACCAAAAGTTCAACTCAAAAGAAGAAGTGCTGAGCAATGGAACCGATGTCCTTTCCGTGAAGCGGCTGGTGGATGAGGAATTGGAGCGTAAAAAGGTAAGGGAAACGAATATCGGTGAGAAGCTGTCACAGGAAATTGCGAATTTGAACAGTCTGCGGAAACATCGGTATATGGAATGATTAAGTTATATAGACACCGGAAAACAAACTGGCACATCGAGCGCTTCGGAAGCGTTAGATGTGCCAGTTTTTTATTGATGGGAAATAAAAACACACACGATAAGGATAAATAGGTTGACAACTTAAGATTACAATTGTAAACTTCAATCATAAATTTCGATTACATTTGTAAACAAAGAAGGGGAGGGTATTTTATGGTCAATGAAATGGAATCTAAAATTTCTGATGCTGAATGGGAAGTTATGCGTGTGGTATGGGCACAGGATAAAGTGACCAGCAAAGAAATCATTGATGTATTAGAGCAAAAAAAAGATTGGAAACCGGCAACCACTAAAACATTTATCGGGCGTTTAGTGAAAAAAGGGATTCTTCATACTGAAGAGGAAGGCAGAAAGTTTTTATATTCCTCTGCTGTAAATGAAAGTGATTTTATCAATAGTACGCTGGATGAGACTTTTGAACATATATGCAATAAGGACGTTGGAAACGCCATAGTGAATCTCCTGTCGAACGCAACGTTGAGTTTCAAGGATATAGATAAGATAGAAAAAGTGATAGAAATGAAGAAAAAAGAGGCAGTGGAAGAAATTCCATGTAATTGTGTGCCTGGACAATGCAGATGTAATAATTGTTCATCTGGACATTAAAGAGTGGAAAATCCGATCTGCAAAAAATCCAAAGGAGCAGGGATGAAATGTTGTAAAATAAATTGCTTTTAAGGAGGAATACTAAATGGAGAAAAATGAAAATAAACACCACAATGATCACCGTGAACATACGAATCACAACAACACGGATCATTCTGAACACGTCGGACATGCTTATCATGAAAACCAAATAGAGGAAGGAATTCACGACGACAGCAATCCCTCTGACAAACACGATTCCCATGCTCACCACAATCACAGCGGTCATGGTGCTCATGCGGAACATGGCCACGGTGAACACACACACCATCACCATGGGAACTTCAAGGAGATTTTTCTGAAGTCCTTGCCCATCGGAATTGTCATTCTGTTATTATCGCCGATGATGGACGTCAGTCTTCCCTTTCAGTTCAGCTTTCCATACTCGGATATAGCAGTCGCTGTATTGGCGACCATCTTATTGTTTTATGGCGGCAAACCTTTCTATCAAGGAGCGATAGACGAATTCAGGCAAAAAGCTCCAGGAATGATGGCGCTGATTTCATTAGGGATATCCGTTTCTTATTTTTACAGTATTTATGCCGTAGCGGCCCGCTATGTGCTCGGAGAACACGTCATGGACTTTTTCTTTGAGTTCGCTTCCTTGCTTCTGATCATGCTGCTTGGACACTGGATTGAAATGAAAGCTGTCGGGGAAGCAGGAGACGCGCAACAATCGCTTGCCGAATTAATGCCGAAAGATGCACATGTAGTATTGGAAGACGATTCGATCGATACACGTCCCGTAGCTGAGTTGAAAGTTGGGGACATTGTCCGTGTGCAGGCTGGAGAAAACGTTCCTGCTGATGGCATCATCACGCGGGGGAACTCACGGATTAATGAAGCCTTATTGACTGGAGAATCCAAACCGGTTGAAAAAGGTGCCGGAGACAAAGTGATCGGCGGTTCTACGAACGGCGAAGGTGTCCTCTATCTGGAAGTGGAAGGAACAGGAGAAGCGTCATTTATTTCACAAGTTCAAACGTTGATCAGCGAGGCTCAAAATCAGCCTTCACAAGCTGAAAATACGGCTCAGAAAGTCGCCGGCTGGCTGTTTTATATCGCCATTGCGGCGGCCGTCATCGCCTTTGCCGTCTGGCTGTCTATAGCCGATATCCAAACAGCGGTCCTCTTTACGGTCACGACGCTGGTCATCGCTTGTCCGCATGCCCTTGGTCTTGCCATTCCATTGGTTATTGCGCGAAGCACCAGTCTGGGCGCGGGCAGAGGATTGTTGGTGAAGGACCGGGAAGCGTTGGAGCTGGCAAACAAGGCAGATGTGATGATACTGGATAAAACAGGCACATTAACTACTGGAGAATTTAAAGTTTTGAGCATGGAAACGCTTGGGGTAAAATATACCGAAGCTGAAATCGCTGCATTTATGGCAGGGATTGAAGGAGGGTCCAGCCACCCAATCGCCCAGTCCATCATCCACTATGCTGAGAAGCAGGGAGTTCAGCCTGTCCGGTTTGATTCGATTGAGATTGTGTCAGGTGCCGGCGTGCAAGGCAGCGCTGATGGCCGCAAATACGAATTGATCAGCCAAAAGGCATTTGGAGAAGGTTTGGCGGTTGATGTTCCAAAAGGTGCCACCCTCAGTATATTGGTTGAAGATGGAGAACCTATCGGTACAGTCGCATTAGGGGATGAATTGAAAAAAGCCAGTAAAAACCTGATAGAGGCACTGAAACAATATAATATTAAAGCGATTATGGCTACGGGCGACAATGAAACAGCCGCTCAAGGGGTGGCTGAAGAATTGGACATTGAATACAAAGCCAATCAATCTCCGCAGGATAAATATGATTTAGTCGAATTACTGAAAAACCAAGGTAAAACTGTCATCATGGTCGGCGATGGCGTAAATGATGCACCTTCTCTTGCGATGGCAGACGTAGGTGTAGCAGTTGGAGCGGGAACTCAGGTAGCAATCGATTCTGCTGATGTGATTTTGACCCAATCGGATCCGGGAGACATTGCATCTTTCATCGAATTGGCCAATAAAACAACCAGCAAGATGAAACAGAACCTCGTTTGGGGAGCCGGTTATAATTTTATTGCCATTCCCGTGGCTGCAGGTGTCTTAGCTTCAATCGGCATTACGTTGGCTCCTGCAGTCGGAGCGGTTTTAATGTCTGTGTCGACGGTTATCGTCGCCATCAATGCGATGACATTACGGTTGAAACATTAAATCTGTTTGAACGGCTAACGCAAAATTCTCTTATCTGTTATTGTTTTGCGTTAGACCATGCCTTCATCTTTCGACGGATTATTTATCGATGACTATCGATAATTTATAATTTACATGCTGATCCAATTTATCCAGAAATTCATTTAATGATTCATTGGAAGGGAATTTGCATTCAAGCAGATAACAGCTGTCTCCGCTAATTTTATAGTTATTGATCACATACTGTTCCTGTTCTTCCAGAAACGACAGATAAGGACGGTGATAGGTGCTGGCAGTAAAGATATTGATGATGGCATGAACAGCATATCCCATCTTTTCCTGGTTGATCTTAATAGTGTAGCCCTCAATGATTCCGGCAGCTTCCAATTTTTCCACCCGCGCCGAAGTGGCAGGAGCGCTTAAATGGACTTTTTCGCTCAGTTCTTTCATTGTGATACGGCTGTTTTTCGAAAGTTCGTCCAGGATGTGCAAATCGGTGTTGTCCAATGTCATTCAGATCCTTTCGTTAATAAAGTCAAACGGCAAAAAGACCTTATTTAGTCCATGTTCATATAGCCAGCATTTAGTATACACTAGGGACCAATCAAACAAAAAGGAGATGGAACCATGCATATTCAACAAATACGAAATGCTACCCTGATTATAGATTTTGCAGGAAAGAAGTTTTTAGTTGATCCATTTTTAGCGGAGAAAGGAACTTTACCGCCTTTCCCCAATTCAGACAGACAAGATCAAAACAATCCACTTGAGAGCCTGCCTCTTTCGGTGGAAGAAATCATCGCTGGTATAGATGCTGTTATCGTCACTCACACACATCTGGACCACTGGGATGATGCAGCAAAAGAAGCATTGCCGAAAGACATCAAATTGTTCACGCAGAACGATGAAGACAAAGCAGAGATTGAAGGCGCTGGCTTCACGAATATTGAAGTTCTTCAGGAAGACACAGTATTCGAAAATATCCAGTTGATCAAAACAAAAGGCGAACACGGCAGAGGCGAAATCTTGAAGATGGCCGGCCATGTATGCGGCGTTGTCTTCAAGCACGCAGATGAAAAAACACTTTATGTAGCTGGAGATACTGTTTGGTATGATGAAGTACAAAAAACGATCGCTGCCCACAATCCGGAAATCATCGTGGTAAATGCAGGAGACAACCAATTCCTTCAAGGCGGTTCGCTGGTCATGAAAGAAGATGATGTCTACGAAGTGCATAAAGCGGCACCTGATGCAAAAATCATCTCTGTACACATGGAAGCTGTTAACCACTGGAATCTGTCAAGAGAAGATCTGCAGAAGTTTGGGGAAGAAAAAGGCATGTCTTCCAATCTGATTGTGCCAAACAATGGTGAAAGCAACAGCTTTTAATCGCTGGAATACAGCAGGTAAGTGATTGAAAAATGAGGAGTCTTTCAAAAACATTCTCTATTTCCTGCTAAATAATATATTCGATTTGAAATTGTTTTTAAAAATAGTAAGCAACGTGATGTATTTACCATGTAAAGACACGTATATGTTTTGGCGGCGGAGTTCATGAGCCGCCCAATTTTTGACTTATTATATACCCCCTCGCTGTATATTCCGCTTTTGAACTATTCGAGCTCCTTAGCGGAAGAGATATAAAACATGCAACCACAAGTCAAACATCTTCGGAATCAACAGCTTTGACAAACTGTCAAAATATTAGTAATATACGGGTATAGGGTATATTGATTCGGGAGGGTTGATCAAATGGAAACTACAATGAAATCAACAGTACAGCCAAACAAGCAGCAGCTTTTGAACCGGTTGAAACGGATTGAGGGGCAGGTTCGTGGCGTCCATCAAATGGTCGAGAACGACCGCTATTGTGTGGACATCCTCCATCAGGTGAGTGCGATCCAGTCGGCCATGAACAAAGTGTCGCTGGCTTTATTGGAAGATCATACACATCACTGTGTGGCAAAAGCCATCAAAGACAATAAAGGCGAAGAAGCGATCAATGAATTGATGGACGTCATGAAGACGATGACGAAGTAAAAGAAGGAACAAAAAGGTTGATATACCCTGAGAAGGTATATTAAGCTTAAGAAAATAAGAACTTAGGAGGAATTATAATGAATGAAACATTAAAAGTAGAAGGTATGTCTTGCGCACATTGCGTGAATGCGGTTGAATCGAGTGTGGGCGAACTTCAAGGCGTTTCGTCAGTGAAAGTGGATCTTGCAAACGGCCAGGTTGCCGTGGATTACGATGACAGCAAAACATCACTTGGCGAAATCAAGGAAACAATCGAAGACCAGGGATATGACGTAGTATAAGGGTGCTCTTTCAGCACTCTTCTCTTTTAAATGAAATATACCCCCATATAGTATAGGGAAGAGGAGAATATCATGGCGACAGCAACTAAAGAAACATCCAAAGAAGCTAACTTTCAAATTACCGGTATGACGTGCGCCGCCTGTGCGACCCGCATCGAAAAAGGGTTGAACAAAATGGATGGCGTCGAAAAGGCAAGTGTCAATTTGGCGCTTGAAAAATCGTCGATCCAGTACGACTCCACTAAACTCAGCGAAGCGGATTTTGAAAAGAAAATCGACGCGCTTGGCTATGGCGTCGTCAAACAGAAAGCGGAATTTGATATCACCGGGATGACGTGTGCGGCGTGCTCGACCCGTGTTGAAAAAGGGTTGAACAAACTGGGTGGTGTGACAGCGGCGAATGTTAATCTGGCGCTTGAAAAAGCGACGATTGAATTCAATCCGTCTGAAGTGACGGTTGGCGACATCATCGCGAAAGTGGAAAAACTGGGTTACGGCGCTCATCAGCACCAGGAAGACACAGAAAAAGTGGATTATCGTGAAAAAGCCATCCAGGAGCAGAAATGGAAGTTCATTGCGTCAGCCATTCTTTCTCTGCCTTTACTGTGGACGATGGTCGGCCACTTTTCCTTTACTTCGTTTTTATACGTTCCGGAAATTCTGATGAATCCATGGGTTCAGATGCTGTTGGCGACTCCGGTGCAGTTCATTATCGGGAAACAGTTCTATGTCGGAGCATATAAAGCGCTCCGCAACGGCAGCGCCAATATGGACGTGCTGGTCGCGATGGGGACATCGGCGGCTTACTTCTACAGCGTTTACCAGGCGATTATTCACGCCGGTTCACCTCACGCAGCGCATCTGTATTTTGAAACCAGTGCGGTTTTAATTACCCTGATTGTGTTGGGTAAATTATTTGAAGCGAAAGCGAAAGGCCGTTCATCTGAAGCGATCAAGAAACTGATGGGCCTTCAGGCAAAAACCGCTGTCGTGCTGCGTGGTGGCATCGAAACGGTAGTGCCGCTGGAAGAAGTGGCGATTGGCGACACCATCTTCGTTAAACCCGGTGAAAAGATTCCGGTGGACGGCGAAGTGCTCGAAGGAACCACGGCAGTCGACGAATCCATGCTGACGGGCGAAAGTTTGCCGGTCGATAAAGCGGCGGGCGATCTGCTCTATGGTTCAACGATCAACAGCAATGGTTCAATCCAAATGAAAGCGACGAAAGTGGGACGCGATACAGCGCTCGCGCAAATCATAAAAGTGGTGGAAGACGCGCAGGGAACAAAAGCGCCGATCCAGCGAATGGCGGATAAAATTTCAGGCATCTTCGTTCCGATCGTTGTCGGAATCGCGTTAGTTACATTTCTTGTGTGGTATTTCCTTGTCGACCCGGGCAATTTCACACCGGCGCTTGAAGTGCTGATTGCGGTATTGGTCATTGCCTGCCCATGTGCGCTCGGTCTTGCAACACCGACTTCCATTATGGCGGGTTCCGGCCGGTCAGCGGAAATGGGTGTCCTGTTCAAAGGCGGCGAACATTTGGAGCAGACTCAAAGCATCGATACAGTTGTTGTCGATAAAACGGGTACGGTCACGCACGGCAAACCGGTGTTGACGGATGTTAAGCTGGCTGATGGCCAAGACGAAGAACACGTTCTTTCATTGGTCGGTGCAGCTGAGAAGCAATCCGAACACCCACTCGCGCAAGCAATTGTGGAGGGGATCCAGGAAAAAGGCATCGAACTTGGCAAAGTGCAATTTTTCGAAGCGATTCCGGGATACGGCGTTCAAGCAACCGTATCAGGGCAAGGTGTTCTGGTTGGAACGCGTAAACTCATGCAGCAATACGGTATCGACGTATCAGCGGTTCTGCCTGAAATGGAAGCGTTGGAAAGTGACGGCAAAACAGCAATGCTCGCTGCTGTTAACGGACAGTATGCCGGATTGGTGGCTGTTGCGGATACGATTAAAGACACTTCGCGCGGAGCGATTGCACGCCTTCAGAAAATGGGGATCCATGTGATCATGATGACAGGCGACAACGAGCGGACCGCGCAGGCGATCGGCAAAGAAGTCGGCGTCGACGCGGTGATTTCGGAAGTGCTTCCGGAAGGCAAAGCGGACGAAGTGAAGAAATTACAGCAGCAAGGCAAGAAAGTGGCGATGGTCGGCGATGGCATCAATGACGCGCCGGCACTTGCGACAGCTGACATCGGCATGGCCATCGGTACAGGCACAGACGTCGCGATGGAAGCGGCGGACATCACATTGATCCGCGGCGATTTGAACAGCATCGCGGACGCCATCATCATGAGCCGCAAAACGATGCGCAACATCAAACAGAACCTGTTCTGGGCATTCGCCTACAACACAGTGGGCATCCCGATTGCCGCCATCGGCTTGCTGGCGCCATGGGTAGCGGGAGCCGCGATGGCTTTCAGTTCCGTGTCGGTCGTTCTGAACTCCTTGCGTCTGCAGAGAGTGAAATTGGATAAGTAAATTATTTCGAAAGCAATAAAATATGGAAGTTTCAAGCGCCTTCCGGGGAAATCCGGAGGGCGCTTTTTGTTTTTGGGGAGTGGGGTGTTGGGATGGGAGCTGATCGAGGGTGCGTGAAAAGCGAGTTGGGCATAAATAGGACGAAGTTGGGCATAAAACAGTCGAAGTTGGGCATATTTCGACCAAAGTTGGGCATAAAAAAGTCTGGCGCAAATTCGGGCAAGTTGGCCACACGAAAAATAGCATTTTTCATTCATTTCGGATAAAAATAAGAGGCGCCGAATCGTGGAAAAAGCGAGTTGGGAGTAAATGAGGCGAAGTTGGGAGTAAACCGACCAAAGTTGGGAATAAAAAAATTTCCGCCTAAATCCAGCAGACCAACCCCAAGCCCAAAAGACAAATGGATGCTTTTCGCAGGCGAAAAGCGAAAAACCACTCTGGTTAATATTCCTTTATTAGCTGGAGCGCTGTTGGCGAAAGGACAAAAGGCCATTCGACCGCTGCAAATCCATTATGTTACAGTATATGGAAGGGGTGAGGATATGAAAAAAGATTTGAAGTCATTAGCTGGTCTAATTTTAGGCGCAATCTTCGGCTGTTTTATAGTTCTTGTAATTTTCGGGGATGGTGATTCAATAATACAAACTACAATTGGTGTCTCATTGGGAATGGTCATTACCTACGCTGCAATTATCGGCATTAAAAAAGCTGCGGGCAAATACGAAGATCAGGAATAGAAGGCAGGTGGCGAAGGATCATTAGTCTTTTCTTGTTTATTATTATTCACATTTCTATTGGATTGTTCCTCATATACACAAACAGAAAGCTGCCGAAAATGGTTACGGTATTCGGAACGGTCTTTTTTGTTGCGAGCTTTATGTATTGGGTAATTGTTGTAATCGATTTGATGAACAAAGGGGTATAAAAACATACATACTTTAAGCAATAAGAATTCGTAAACAATATAAAGGAGAGGATGGTGGCGAGTGGCAAATTTCTTATACATATTTGTAATCGCCCTTTTTGCGGTCTGTTTCTTTTTCTTCTTAATGAATTTTGTAGGAGAATACAGTCAATGCACTTTGATCTTTTCGGTATTCGGCATGCTAAATGCGAGCATAGCCATTGGAGTAGCGGAGGTGTTGAACAAAACGCGGGATTTAACGGCAGATTAAACGAGAAATTCCAGTGAACATAAAAGAGAGCTTTCCGAATGCAAGCTCTCTTTTATTGGCATATGGAACCTTTCATTTTCAAAACTCATAAAAAAATATTTATCACTCTTCACGAGTCAGCAAAAAAGATTCGGATCTTCCATCCCACTCGATAGTGGCATCTATTTCTTCGTTTTCCTGTACCTTCGCACCGTTGCTTTCTGACGTTCCGCTTACTGTTCGATCTGCATATAGTGTGTCTGTGCCGCTGCTTCCACCACTCGTTCCCTCAATTGAATATTCGACAGTTTCAGGTACTTCATCACCAATAAATGTAATTGTATACACAATTTTCTCCCAATCTTCTCTCGGATAAGTAACCACATACTCAATCGCCCAATTCTCGCTTGAACCGGTAAATACCAATTGATCTTCACCGGCGCCGCCGCTGGAAATATTCTCGAACATCGAAGAGTTGGAAGCGAAAAATACAAGAAAGATGATGACGGCCACGGCTGCAATACCAGATGCCAGGGTAGGGATGAAATGCGGCCGTTTACGGCTGAGCTTTCTTTGGATATTGGCAAGGCTGTCGCGTTTTGCGGAATCGGAAAGTTCGGCGCTTTTCATTTCTTCGAATAGGGGATCGAACTCATTTTGTTGGCTCATTTACAAAACCGTCCTTTCGGTTATATTCCTGCTTCAAAGCCTCGAATGCCCGCGCGGCCTTGGCTTTTACCTTCGCTTCCGTCCATCCCAGGATATAGGCGGTCTCTTTGATGGAACGCTCGTTCACTTTGCGGAGAATCAATACGTCCCGGTAATCTTTCTTCAAATGGTCGAATGCCTCATACAGTTTGGCAAGCTCTTCACTCCGCAGAATGGAGGATTCCGGGCTCAAAGACGACGTATCCACATCGCTTTTGCTGTCCCACTTCAAAAAACTGATCAGCCCTTTTCTGCGGAAATGATCATAAGTCACATTGCGCGCAATCTTCAGCAGCCACGTCGACTCGGAAGACTGCCTTTGAAACTTATGGAGATTCTTGAATGCCTTATAGAAGGTATCCTGCGTCAGATCCTCCGCAGTTTCCTTGTTTTTAACCAGCCAGTATATATATCGGTACACCGTTTTATTGTGTGCAATAAACAATCTTTCCACTTCTTCATCCATGTTTTCCCCTCCTTACCGGTCTAGACGATTGAGATGGATAAAAGTAGCGCTTTGATTATAAGTCATTTTACGAAAGTCGATGTTGTTAAGTGTATCCTTTTCCCGCGTTTAATAGTTAAGGTTGAAGGGATTAATGCGAATAAATAGATAAGTATGAGAATATTGAAACTATTTCAGGCGGAAACCGTAGAATAAGCAAAGGGAGTGAACTCCATGCTAAATAAAAGACTGATCCTAATCCTATTAAGTTTTGTTACGGTGCTCGCTGGAATTTTTCTAGCAGGCTGTTCACAAACAGAAGCCGGAGATTCGGATAAGGAAATGATTGAAAAAGTGCTGGCACTGGAATTTAACGGACCAGACGAGGAACTGATGGAATTAATGTGGAACCCGGACAATAAAAAAGTAGTTGACGGTATTGAAGTAAATGAAGAATTCGATAAGTATGTACAAGAGAAGTATGGTGAATACTTTACGGAAAGTGCCCTAGACACATTTATAAGAACAGCCGGAATTGCTTACCAAAGTTTTGCCATTTGAATGATTATACGCTGGACTTTAAAGGTGCAACGATTGAAGAAGCTGAAAATGCGTCGAATAAATATACATTCACTGCGCAGGTAGGTTATCAGAAAGAAGGTGGAGAAGAGGAGATTGCTGATGTGGAAGGGGTTGTCCTCTTTACTACTGCAGAAAAGAAAATCGGCAAGTTCCAATACGGAAAAGACTCCGGTCTTTCAGATGAACTGAGATAGTGATTTTACAATAAAGGATTAGTAAACAATGAAAAAGGAGAGAGGATGCATCCACACGCATCCTCTCTTTTTGTACTTCTTCTTTCCGTTTCATCCCGCACACCAAAGGGTAACTTTTGAGTAAAGCCTGCCTTGTGAACAGAACGGAGAGGAAGTGGATAAATAGTGGAGACATTATTATTTGATGGTTGGAAAAGCGTTCTGCGTATTGTGATTATGTCTGCGTTAGCTTACCCTTTCCTCATTGTCCTGCTGCGCATGTCCGGAAAACGCTCTATCACAAATGTGAATATATTTGATTTCATCATAACTGTTACGTATGGTGCGACTTTGTCGAGTATCATCACAAGCGATAAAGTTTCTTTTGCAGATGGGGCTGCAGTGCTGGTGATGCTGACTTTATTGCAATACCTTGTGTCGAAAACGGCGGCGGGATCCAAAAGATTTTCGGATTTCATAAAAGCTTCGCCGGTTTTTTTATATTACGAAGGCAATTTCAATGAAGAGCAGATGCAAAAGAACCGGATCAGGAAACAGGATTTAAGAGGCAAAGTGCGGCAGCAGGGCATGAGTTCTTTTGAAAATGTGGAAGCGATCGTACTTGAAGGAGACGGCTCGGTGTCCATCATCAAAAAGGAAGATGTGAAATCGAAGGATGCGCTCGAAGACATATCGGAAAAGTAATGATAAGAAAGGCAGCCGGAATTTTCGATTCCGGCTGCCTTTTACTGTGGAAGCGAAAAGCTTATAGTGAGGAATAGGGAAAGTGATGGCTGGTTAGAAAAATGCAGCAATAAGTAAAAAGGGAGGCTTTTTCTTGTGGGCGATAAAATGATAATAAGTTCAATAGAGATAAAACAATTTCTCGATGCCTTGATCATGAATCTGCATCATCAGATAGAGGTTCCGGTTATCGGTGTCTACCTGCATGGTTCGCTTGCGATGGGTGGATTCAATCCGGCCCGAAGCGATGTCGACTTATTGGTTGTGACGGAAACTCCGATCAGTCTGGAGACAAAGAGGAAGCTGGCCGCTCTTTTCTTGGAGCAGTCACGGAACCCATACCCTGTTGAAATCAGTGTTTTGAATCAATCTCAGTTGGAAGAATGGAAGTTCCCAACGCCATACGATTTTCATTTCAGCGAATATTGGCGGGAGCGGTTTGAACAGGACGCTGCGCAAGGGACGACTGCCTGTCTGGATACCGAAGGGAAATACGATATCGACCTCGCCGCCCATTTTATGATTTTGCACCAGCGGGGGATTTGTCTGGAAGGCCGGCCGATCGATCAAGTTTTTCCGATGGTCCCAAAAGCGGATTATATAGCTTCCATCCTTGACGATTATGAAGACTGTCTGGAAAAAATTTTACGGGAACCGGTCTACAGCGTACTCAATTTGATCCGGGTTTATTGGTATTTAAAAGAAGGGAAGATTTCTTCGAAGCAGGAAGCGGGTGAATGGGGTGCGTTCAATTTTCCGGAAAAGTTTGCATCATTAGCCGGGACAGCGTTGAAAGTGTACAAAGGGTTCGAAGACAATTTCAATAGAGAGAGTTTACTGGAATTCAGTGATTACATAGATGCGCATGTAAAGATTCTGTTGAAAGAAAAATAATGTAATCCGAATTTGGATTTTTCTGTATATTTAGCGATATAATACAGATATCAAAGCATTCAAAACTTTCTTCAACGGAAAGGTGGAGCCGCATGACCGCAATCGTCGATTTTTTATTAGGATTTGGCTCGTTAACGCTAATCATCCCATCTATTTTGCTTTTCGGACTTGGACTGGCAAAAAACTCTCACCAAACGGTATTGCTTAGTTATTTTCTGTTTCTGCCCATCTTCCTGATCCTCATTTTTATCGAAATGAGAGTTTATTTCCTGCCGCTGGTGTTTCTCCCAGCCATTCAGATCTTTTATTATTTCAAAATTAAGAACCAGCCAACCTGAAGTGGGCTGGGCACAAGTAAGGAGCTGAATTTTGTTTGTTTAAGACAGAAAGGTGTGTACTATCGGCTTTTCAGGAATCGGACTGTGAAGACGTTTCTAAGCTTTTTGTAAATGAGGAAGTAAGAAGATATCTTGGCGGTATTCGAGATGCGGATTCTCTCAAGGAAACTCTTGAAAGTATGCTCACTCCACAATCAGCTGCATATTACTGGGTGGCGCGGAGAGAAAGCACTAACGAGTTTATTGGCTTGATTTCTTTGGATCTTCATCACGATGGAATCGACTATGAAGTTTCCTACCAATTCCTGCCGGATTGGTGGGGAAAGGGATACGCGGCTGAAACGGTTACAGTGATTATCGATTTTGCATTGAACAGTTTAAAGTTGCCGGCGGTATTGGCGGAAACGCAAAGTGAAAACTTTGCTTCGTGCAGGCTGCTGGAGAAATTGGGCATGGGATTGGAACGGAAAGTTTTCCGGTACGAGGCGGAGCAAAGCATATATGCGATCCGTTGCTTGAAAAGCGATGGTGCGCAAGGGTTATTGCCAACTTCCAGCGAATAAACTAAGCACCAAGCAAAAGTCAGGATGTGCTGAAAATGCTTAAAACACCTATTCATCTGATTGAACAAGTTGTTTTTTCAAGCGGCGATTCACGTTTCAAGGAATATTCGATTCGTGACGCAGACTGGCAGGACCAAAACGGACTGGTACTCTATTTATCAATTAAGGGAAGAAACTGGCTCATCATCAACAGTGAATGGATTCCTTCTCCAATAAATGATCCCAATCCTTTCGTCCGTTGGATCGATCAGGAGCGGATTGTTCTCGTCCAGCGCAGAAGCGGCAGGTTTGAAAGGAACATTTTCGTCCTGAACCTCACTGGTGAAATTATTGCTTCGTTTTATGCAGGTGATGCGATCGAAGACATTGCAGTTGGTCCGGAAGGATTCTGGCTCAGCTATTATTACGGGGGATTCAGATCGGGCCTTCCGAGTGAAAAGCTGGTTTTATTCGGATGGGACGGCCTGCCGATTTTCAAATATGAAACCGATTTGCCGGACAAGCCTGATATTCTGGAAATACTGGCGCTCGTCAAAGGTAAGAATTCCGCAATCTGGCTTGTGCCGTTGCTGAAGCCGCTGGTCGAAATCGTTCCGGAGTCGAAATCAATCACCATCCATAACGAACCGGACCTGCTGAATAAAGGCACCTTTTCTGTCAGTATCCGCGGCGATTTCGTCTATTTCGTGCTGGAGGATACAAAATGGTGCTATGCCTGCCGTATCGGCGAAGAATCGGCGCAGCCCGTCGGCAAAATCAAAGGCGTATCAAGAGGGCTCGCGCCGACTGAATCGTATAATTTCATCAGCCGCTCGAACACCTGGGGCGAGGTGAAGCTGTACCGCATCGATAATAAGGAAGAGTATTTTTTGGCTTGAAACCGAAGGCTGGTCTGGCTTTCGGTTTTTTCGCTTTTCGCCTGCGAAAAGCATGCGTGTTTCTTTTGAATTGGGATTTTGATTGAGGTTCGATTGAAATAAAGGCTGGTTGGCGGCTGAAACCGCCTTTTCGAAGAGCTGATTTTGCGTGATTGCTTGTAAATCGGCGTTCAGGAGATTATATCGGCGTTCAGGAGATTATATCAGCGCTCAGCAAATTATATCTACGTTCAAAAAATTATATCAACGCTTAGGAGAATATATCAACGTTCAGTAAAACGAATCGCCCTAAGCGGGTTTCTCATCCGCTTTTTTGCAATTTTATTGTCACCCCTAAGTGGTTGCTTCAACATATGGTAAAATATAGTTAGAAGATTTTGCGAAATTGAAAATGTAATATATCCGGAAGGAGCGGGTCATGTGAAGCATTTAAAAGGGTTGATTGCAATAGCCGTTCTCGCCATAACACTTGCAGGCTGTTCGTCAAATGATGAAGTGATAAGGATTGGGACTCCGTTTCAAGAGGATGAAACGAGTGGAGTAAAGTTCCATACTGACATCACGAATACAGAATCGATAACGGATTTGAGAGATATCATGAATACTGAAAAAGAGGTGGAGCAGCCCGCAGATTTATCCAGTTTAGCGGATACTTTCTTCACTTTGGATATACGGGAGGAAGGTGTTTCTGAAATTAGCCGTTACGTCTGGTACCAGGAAGATGGCAGCACTATTCTGTCGAATGACGACCTAGCCGGAAATGAAGATCAAAACTTTTTTATTTTGACTGCAGATCAGACAGAAGAATTAAAGCACATACTAGGGGAATGAAAAGCAAGCTGATTCTAAAGGGGTGAGTGCCAGAAAGGAATGATTCGGATGATCTCATACATAGCGAGCAACAAGAAATATTATCTGATGCTTTTCACAGGTGTAATCGTGGCATTAGGGGCGGCGGAACTATTCGCTGATCCGGAAGGTTTCGGCTTGCTGCCGTGGATATTTGGCGGATTTCTGATTGCGGAAGTAATGAACTTTCTGAGGTGGCGCTCAGATAGGAAAAAAGTGAATTCCGCAGAAATGAAGCCTAAGAGTTAAGCCGCAAAAATTAAATAACCTCGCGGGGTGTGACGACTATTGTAAAGTATTAAGAACAGATCCGAAAGGAAGTGCGCAGCGATGGATTTTGAAACGGTCATGCAGGAACTTGAGGCATTGAGCAAAGAAAATATGAAGAAGAAATACCTTTCGAATGGTGCACATGAGCCGCTTTTCGGTGTGGCGACAGGTGCCATGAAACCGATAGCGAAGAAAATAAAGATCGATCAGGAACTGGCGGAAGAATTATACGCGACCGGCAATTACGATGCGATGTATTTCGCGGGCATCATTGCCGACCCGAAGGCGATGACGGCAGAGGATTACGACCGCTGGCTGGATTCGGCGTATTTCTTTATGCTGTCTGATTACGTGGTGGCTGTGACATTGTCGGAATCGGATATTGCGCAGGAAGTGGCAGACAAATGGATTGCGAGCGGCGAGGAGCTGCGGATGTCCGCCGGCTGGAGCTGTTATTGCTGGCTGCTCGGCAGCCGCAAGGACGAGGAGTTTTCGGAGAGCAAGCTGTCCGGCATGCTGGAACTCGTGAAAGACACGATTCACGAAGCGCCGGAACGCACAAAATCCGCCATGAATAATTTTATCGAAACGGTTGGTGTATCATATAAGCCATTGAGCGAAAAAGCGCTGGAAACAGCGCGGCAGATCGGTCCTGTTGAAATGAAGCGCGAAGGCAAGAAGAGCAATTTCCTGAATGCCGCCGCGACCATCGAGAAAGCGATGGAAAAAGATCGCCTGGGCTTCAAGCGGAGATATGTGAGATGTTAAATAGGAAGGAGCGGCTTGTTAAAAAGCGGCTTCTTTTTTTGTGAGAAAAAATCCCGTGAGTTGACTTCCTGCATAGAGGGTGATAAATTTAAATCAATTAAAGACAAATAGAGTCTTTGATATCTGCGAATAAATCTTACAGGAGGTCACCATGAAATATTCGAACGCGACGAACTACGCTTTGCACACGATGGTCCATATCATGCGCCAGTCTGACGGGGAGCCGATAGGGGTTCAGGAGCTGGCTGCGATGCAGAAACTGTCCCCGACCTATCTGTCGAAAATTTTGACCAAGCTGACGAAATCCGGACTGATCGAGTCGACGCCCGGCGTAAAGGGCGGCTACAAAATCTCACGCAAGCAAAAGGAAATCTCATTTCTCGATGTCATCAAATCGATTGAAGGGGATACGAATTTATTCGAGTGCTCGATCCATCACGAAGGCTGCCTGATTGAAAACGTCATGCAGCAGGCAGAAGACAATATGAAGCACGAGCTCGAAAACAAGCTGCTGATCGATATTGTCAGGATGGCGAAAGAAAAACAGGCTGGGATTGAAAGTTAATTGAAATTAGAAGGAGTGATTGGAATGATACTCGATTGTGCTGTAATCGGGGGAGGGCCAGCGGGGCTGAACGCTTCGCTCGTGCTCGGGAGATCCCGGCGGAAAACCGTCCTGTTCGATGACAATAAACCGCGCAATGCGGTCGTTTCGGAATCGCATGGATTCATCACGCGGGATGGCGTCGATCCGCAGGAATTCAAACGGATCGGCCATGAAGAATTGGCGAAGTATCCAGATGTTGAAATTCAGAAGCAACGTGTTGTACGTGTTCATAAGAAAGATGGACTGTTCCACCTTGAAGCGGAAGACGGAGCGGTATTCCAGGCCAAGCGGATCATTCTGGCAATGGGCTTTAAAGAAATTCTGCCGGATGTGGAAAGAGTGGACGAATTTTACGGAAAAAGCCTGTTCAGCTGTCCGTTCTGCGATGGCTGGGAAATGCGGGACAAGGCATTAGTCGTCATTTCAGATAACGAAGCGGCATCGCATATGGTGAAAGTGGCGTCGAACTGGACGGACGATTTGATTTATTGCACAAATGGACGGCAGTTGCTTGAAGAAGAGAAAAGTCTGCTGGAAAGCAGGGGCATTCAGGTTTATGAAGAAAAAATCCGTGCGTTAAATGGAGAGAACGGTAAGCTGGCGGAAGTTCTTTTCGAAGACGGAAGAGCGGTTTCACGGGAAGGCGGATTCATAACGCCGGAATGGACGCTTGCTTCGGATATCGCAGCGTCGCTCGGCTGCAAACTCAATGACCACGGCGGCGTGGAAAGCGACGCGATGAAACGGACGAATATTGAAGGCGTTTATGCCTGTGGAGATGTCTCGTTGGCCGGCGCATCCCAGTTGATTTTTGCGGCTGCGGAAGGCAGCATGGCCGCCATCAGCATCAATGCCGCGATGATCGAAGAGAAATTCAGTTGAAAAAATCTATAAGAGGAGGAAAATAGATGCACGAGAAACATAAAAACTTGCATAGTAAGCACGGGTCTCACGGGAAAATGTCTTATCTGGAGAATCCCGCGCGAAAAAATGACTTGTCTCCAGAAAAATTATTGAGCCTGATTCCAATCAAGGAAACGGATACTGTTTTGGATTTCGGGGCGGGTACCGGTTACTTTACGATTCCCGCGGCGAAAGCAGTGACTGGGAATGTATATGCGCTTGATATGGATGCTGAAATGCTGGACGTTATAAAAGCGAAAGCTCTGCACGCGGAAATTGAAAACATCATTCCGGTTCACACAGATGGTTCGGATATTCCCTTGCCTGATGAAAGGGTCGACCTGGTGATCGCTTCATTGGTATTACACGAGATCCGGCCTTTGGATCAAACATTGACGCAAATGAAAAATGTGTTGAAAGATGATGGTCATTTGATCTGTATCGAACTCGAACCTAAAGGGGAATCCTCCCATAAAGCGCCAAGAATCACGTTGGCAGGGATGGAACAGGAGATGGAGGATGCCGGTTTCCGGGTAGTTGAAAAAGTATTTCCTTCAGAATCGTTGTATGTATTGATTGTGCAGAAGCAGGGGGAAGTTGGGTAAGTATATTTTTTTGGTTTAATTATAGATAACAGGTGTCTGTAAAGTGTGTAATATAAATGAATCCAAAAGAAACTGTGTCATATTGCCGGCAAGATAAAAGCATCCATTTTTTACGTACAATTCATTCGTAAGAAGATGCCTTTATCTTTTATGCATTCTTTTTAAACCGGTTTCCGGTATTAATGTAAATCAGTCCGAAGACAATCAGGACGGCGAGTAAAACGCCGCCGGCAATCATCAGGGAGTTCATCTGGAGTAGGTCACCCAGAGAAATCAGCGTAATGGGTGCGATGAAACTCAGGATCAATTTTCCAGTTGCCTTGCATAAAGCCGCTTCATCGTATTTTTCCTTTTCTTCTTTCGGCAAAGTGTTATATCCAGCGATCAACATCGCACCTTTGCCCTGCAGCAAATAAATGCCTAGGATAAGCAGAAGCAGGATGCCGAGAAGCGAAATGATTATATCGGTTGTCATGCGGAGTCACCTCATAAATAGTTTTCCTCAGTGCCTGTCATCATAACTGACGCTGTAAGTGTTTTAATATTTCCAGTTTGAATGGTTCTCATGTAATTTTCAATCACTTAAGGCAGATGTGCTTGCACTGGAACATATTAACGGAAAAAAGAAGGATTCCGAAATGGAGTCCTTCTTTTAATTTATTCAAATCCATCAAATCACTGCCTCACCAAACTCCTTGACGACAGCTGGATAAACTCCTCTACATCCTTCAGGCAAAGAGCCATCCCTTTTTCCCAGAAACTCTCCTGCGTAATATCTTCTCCGAGGTGCTTCATTGCCAAATCTTCGACCGTCATACTGCCGGTATCGCGCAGCAATGCTAAATAATTCTTCTCGAAATCGGCTCCTTGTTCTTTCGCTTTTGCATAAATACTGACAGCAAACAGATAACCGAATGTATAAGGGAAATTATAGAACGGGGAAGAAGTGATATAGAAATGCGGCGTCGAAATCCAGGAATGGACCGGCACGTGGCTCATGGAACCGGCATAGGCTTCAGTAAGAGCACCTTCCATCATCTCGTTCAGCCGGTCAGCTGATACCATTCCTTGTTTACGCGCTTCATAGAGCCGTCCTTCAAAAAGGAAGCGGGAATGGAGGTTCATGAAATTCATGACACTGCGTTTTATCTTTTCATCCAGCAGCATCAGTTTTTCGTCGGCATCGTCAGTTTGCTCAATCGCCGCATCGAGCACAATCATTTCAGCAAACGTCGACGCGGTTTCCGCTGTGCTCATGCTGTAGCGGCGGTTCATCGGAGCCACATCTTTCAATGCATGATTGTGGAAGGCGTGGCCGAGTTCATGGGCAAGCGTCAGAAGCGTGGTTATCGAGCCGTCAAAAGTCAGAAATACACGGGATTCACCCGACAGCGGAAAGCCTGCGCAAAAAGCCACAGCCGATTTTCCAGGACGATCGGCTGCTTCGACCCAGCCTTTTTCAAAGGCATTGCGGGTGAATTGCTCCAACTCCGGTCCGAAGTTCCGGAATTGCTGAAGGATGAATTCGGCACCTTGCCGGTAACCGAGGGAGATGTCCTTTTCTGCGAAAGGCGCCCAAAAATCATAGGAAGGCATTTGATCGTTCCCGGCTGATTGCGCTTTATGGTCCAGATAATCGACAAACGCAGGCTTATGCCGTTCGACAACCCGCCACATAGACTGCAGCGTCTTTTCGCTCATCCGGTTATCTTTGAGCGGCTGCTCCAAACTGCTCGAAGCTCCGCGCTTCCGGTCGACCTGCAAGCGGAACCCTGTGATGTGATTAAGAATCCGCGCCATCGTTTCCTGTTGTCCCGTCCACAAATTTTCCAAAGCAATAAAAGCGTTTTTCCTGATCGCTGAATTTGGATGCGACCGTAAATTCACTGCTTGCCCGACAGAAAATGCCTTATCGCTGCCATCCATCTCGATATTGACGCGCAAATTATTGAGGATGGAGCGGTATAAATCGTTCCAGGCATGATAACCGTCGATCATTAAATCGGATATCAAGGCTTCTTCTTCATTCGACAGAGCGGCATCTGCATCGGTCCGCCATTCATTCATTATAAATCGGTAGTCCTTCAAACTTTCTGTTTGCAGCAATAAATCCCACGTCGCGGAATCCAGTTCAGCAAGCTGGTGCTGAAGTTTTTTCACCAGTGAACTGAAGTCAGCCTTCACTGAGGAAATATTTCCTTGCAGGGAGACGCCTTTTTGATTTGCCGGATTTTCAGCAAGCAGGCAAGTAACAAACGAACTCATCTGGGACAGTGCATTCTGGATGCAGCCGATATCCCGAAGGACGATGGCAACCTGTTCTTTATTGTCTTGAGCAGTGGCTAAATCCAGCGCCTCGACTCGTTCCAGGCATTCAGCAATGCCCACTTTCGTTTGCGCGATCAATTCAGTCAGTTCACCTGACCCCTTTAACAGAGAATCCAATTCCCACGTATCCGTAAACTCGTTACCCTTCATCCGGAATCCCCCTTTTATATACAAAATAAAACATATGTTCCCATTAAGTTTACATGAAGACGGGTGGGAAGTCGAAGGGAAATAAGGATGGAAAATGAATTTATTTACGGTGATCGTTACCTGTATGATCTCACGCATACGATTCGGTTTCAGCTGGAGCGCTCGAAATAGTGTCTACCGGCAATTTTTCGTATTTTATAATATATTTTTCATCTTTTACGGAGAAACTGAAATCAAGCGTGGTTGCACCCAATGTCCGGACATGGATTTCGTTTGCAGATTTGGACGCGTTCATGCCTGTAAGCACACCATGGAGTCCATTGTCAGTCTGAATATCTGCGTAAGTGAGTTCAGGCATCCTACCAATTGAACGTATAATTAAGCGACCCAGCCAATCTTCTTCGTAATGGGCATAGGTAAGCTCTCCGCCAGCAGACTCCATAATGGCAATTCAACTTGCAGTATCATCGACTCGTTCAAATTTTTTCAGTGAAAACTCTTGGCTCCCCGCATTAGTGGGATTATGATGAGTGTAAAAACTGTCCAGCGCTTTTTGGGAATCTGATTCACCAGAATTCATGTAGAAATAAAAGATGCCTGAAGAAACGATTGCTGCAATCGCAATTATGGACAGCAGTTGCTTTTTCAAATTATTTAGCCTCCAGAAATCATATTAAACGGACATCTGCTTTATTTTCACTTCGATTTTTTGCGCATAATTGATGATGTCGCTATGCCATTTCCATTCTTTTTTCAGCGATGCCATCATTTTTTTGATGTTCTGCAGGTGAAGCGGCGTGAACTGTTCGGGTTGATTCAGCAGAATTTGCATCATAGTGACTTCAGTTTCCATGACGATGGTGGAATCTTTATTATTTAAAAGCTTTCCGGCTTGATTCAAAAACCAATCGATATCCGTCTCAACTTTGGTCAGGTGGAAGAGGGCGAGACTGATCGGCAATACAATATTATCGGCGAAAGCTTGTTCAGCTTCTTCTTGGGTAAACTCGGTTTTATCATCTTCGAACAAGGACATGTCGAGTTCGTCTGAACCTTCTTCCCGGTAGAGTCTGGAAACGAATTCTTCAAAACTTGGGGCCAGGGTTATTTCCACGTCGCTGTCGCTTTCCAGGTAAACCACTCCTGGTTCCTGCGGATTCTGCCTGTAATCCAGCCCGATCCAGAAATTGCCGTCACCATTCAATAAAACCAGATTCTTAGGCAATCCCCATTCTTTGATCAAGTAGGAAGTTACATAAATCCCTTGTTTGCCGCTTTTCCCGATTCCCCATAAATAATCGACGTCGATTGAGCCTTCTTCAAAATCTGCGATAGGGAACTTGTTTAGGTACAGCGACCCGCCGTTTTGTTCCTGAAGCAATTCGAGATAACGCGCAGGAAAAGTGACTTTGAATTTTTCTTCTGCTTTATCGACCATCGCCGGAGTCAGGCTTACCAGTTCATATGGATCCATTAATTCGAAATTCCAAAATCGTTCTGACATTTTATTCTCTCCTCGACGAGTTATTAAAAATCTTCTTTTTAGTAAATAATACCACTAAAAGTAAAGGGGAGATGCAGATGTTAAAGCTTGAACTTAAAAAACTAAAAGTGTATTATTAGTTTTTGTGAGGGGGTTCGAACGTGAAAAACAGAATTATTCAAGGGTTTATTGAAGAGACCCGATTAAACGGGATCAAGTTTACAATGGACGATTTGGCGAAAAGACTTGGAATCAGCAAACGGACCCTGTATGAAAATTTTTCTTCTAAGCTGGAGATATTAGAAACAATAATAGATATGACTTTTTCAGGGCACGAAGAAGAGGCACGGCTAATTAGAGAAGATAAGAGTCTCACGTTGGCGGAAAAAATTCAGCAGGTCATTCTAATCATCCCGAAGCATAACGAGTTTTACGATCTCCGCATTCTGGAGCAGCTGAAAAGGTATTATCCGGAACAGTGGCAGCGCGTGGATCGGGAGCTGAATCGCTGGGAAGACCTGGAGGATTTATTGCGGGAAGGCATGGAAGCTGGCATCGTCAAGGAACAGAACATGGATTTATTAATGAAAATGATATTAAGTGCAATCAATATTACACTGGACCAGAAATTTTTCAATGACCAGAGCATTTCCATGCAAGAAGGCGTGGAAGCCATGAGCGACGTACTATTATATGGATTAATAAAAGAAAAATAAGGTGCTGGCTGAAGCAGCCAGTTTTTTCTCGGCAACAGAAAACTAAAAAAACAAAAATAGTTTTTTCGTTACAAGGGATTTTCAGGAGGGTTATTCAACATGAAGAAAATACAATCAATACAACGGCTGGATACGGATTCAGTAGCGAAATCGTTTATCCGTTATTTGGTGCCGTCGACAATCGGCATGCTGCTGATGGCGATCAATATTGTAGCTGATGGGATTATGGTCGGAAATCGCCTCGGTCCCGTAGCACTGGGGGGCGTCGGTATTGCGATACCCGTGTATACATTATTTGTCGCAATGTCGCTGTGGATCGGCATTGGAACAGCAACCCGGTTTTCGTCCTTGATGGGGGCCAAGCGGCCGGAAGAAGCGAAAATAGTCTTTTCGCATGGTATGCTGTCGATTTTTATCGTAACGTTATTCATCGGATTGACCGCGTTTCCGTTCCGGACCCAATTGGCCTATCTGCTGGGGGCGAATGCTGAAACGTATCCATACGTGGCAGATTATTTATATCTGATGCTGCTGTTCGGTTTCGTTTTTACAATGGAGAACGCTCTGAGCATCATGGTCCGCAATGACGGCAGTCCGAATCTTGCGATGGCTTCGCTAATAACAACGTCACTGCTGAATATCGGCCTTAATTACATCTTTCTTTTCGTGCTTGATTTGGGCGTGATGGGCGCAGCGGCTGCAACTTTGCTTGCCGCTTTTATCGGGATGCTTGTACTCAGTTCCCATTTCTTCAAAAAGTCGAACAATCTTCGTTTCGTGCGATTCAGATTCAGCCGGAAGTTACTGCTGCTGATTCTGGTCATCGGTTTTCCAAGTTTTCTCGCGGAAATTGGTATGTCAGTTTTCACTATTTCCCATAATAATGTATTTGAACGGCTTGCAGGCACGGCCGGTGTTTCGGCATTTGCCATTCTTAACTATGTGCACAGTGTTATGCTTCTCGCATTTCTCGGTATGGGATCCGCAATCCAGCCTTTAGTAAGTTATTACAGTGGCGCCGGTGAAAAGATGAAAATCCGGAAGACACTTCAATACGCAATCGGGACTGCGGTCGCTGCAGGAACTGCATTTTTCATCATCGGCCAGTTCTTTTCAAGGGCAATCGCAAACGTATTTGGTGATTTCCCGGATTCCGTGATGGATTTGGCAGTACCAGGGATTCAATTATTCTTCATCGCCTATTTATTCATGGGAACCAATTTCGTCATGATGACGTATTACCAGTCGACCGGTCAAATCCGGATGGCGACGTGGATTACTGCTGCCCGGGAAATTATAATATTGCTGATTTTACTCAGCATTCTTCCTGTGTTCTTCGGCGTGACAGGTGCTTGGCTGGCGATCCCGATTTCTGAATTCATCGTGCTGATGACGATTGTGTTATATCAGCGTAAATGGAGATCAGTATAAACGTGGTAAATACGAAGGGGTGTTTGAATGGGGAAATTGACGATTGATTTTAAGCTGGATCCTTTATTGGAATTGGACCCGAAACTGCTGAAGCAGAAAAATGGTAAACTATTGATCGATGTCGATGGAGAACTGACTATCACGTTAGGGGATAGACGCTTCTTCTGGGAGCCGTCTCTTACGCTGCTTGAACTTGGTGTCGCTTTGAAACGTTGGAGGACGAAGGATCCCGGCGCGAATAAAGACTTTCACTTTTTCACGATGGAGCATGATGAAAGAGAAGGTCCGATATTGGCTTTCAACAGGAAAAGTGCTGGCCGGTGGCAGTTGTTTTCAATCTGGCAGGAATTTGAACATTTAGATTTGATCGCCGCGGAAGATTTACTGGAAGCGGTGGACGGTTATTTAGCCGAACTCGAAGCGGTGCTGGTTGATAGATTCGGATTGCGTTACAAGGATTTTATGAGGTGGTGGGCAACATAAGAAAGGTTTATGACTATCTTACAGTGAAGCAAAAGAAAATTGCTGTGGCGGAATTGAAAGCGGACCGGCTGGAACTGCAGCAGGAAGTGGCAGAGCGTATAGATGACTATCCGAAAATCGTGCGCGAAGTCCTGCTGCACACGCTCGACAGTTGGACTCTGGAAATTGAACAACTGGAAGACGATATTGCGCGTGATCATGGCGCTCAAATGTGATTCAAAGAAAATCCCGTGGAGGAGAAACTATTCCTTCGCGGGATTTTTTTGTTTTTTATAGAGAAAAAATATTTTTCAAACTCAACTGGTTTTATTTTTTCACAATCTGTATATTTGAAGAAAGAAGAATTTGAAATATTTAGTGAAACAACAGAAGTTAGATTTAAATTGAGGAAAATTTAGATCGCGAGGAGAATTATCAATGAAAAAATTCATTTGGCCAATCGCATTAAGCTTATTAGTTCTGATAGGTGGCATTTCCTTTTTTGTACTTATTTCGAGTTACAAAGCAGACGCGGAGTTACTGGATTTTCCGATACCGCAAAGCGCCACACTGGTTGAAGAAAATGAATTCGGAAAGAATTACGATTGGCCGAAAGCTTCCGGCGACAACGGCATTCCTTGGAGCTATCAATGGGCGTTGAAGTTGAATGGCTGGGAGAAAGTTGAAGGCGATCTGACGCCGATTTACCAGAAGGACGACAAGAAAATTGATCTGATTACGACTGCAGATCATTTGAGCGTGTTGAAAGTGGAGTAACACTAAGTGTAACCTTGAAAAAAACGGAGGAATCCAATGCCTGACAAACTGCCATCTTTTATGGATCAATCGTTTAATGGCATCGAACTTGTGCCAGCCCTGTTTTATGCGTGGGAACCCGGGCTGCGTTTCGAGATAGCGGATCCTAAAAGCTCTAACAAAGAATCGAACTTTTTAGCGCAGGCTTTCGAGCGTTCCAAAGCTTTATTCGATGCGGCTTTCAATGAAGAAGATGAAATCCTTTTAGTGACTGACCTGATTACATGGCGAAACAATTCCTTTATTCGCAAAAAGCCTTTGAATGTATATCAGAAATACATTAAGCAACCGCAGGCCTTATATAAGTTACAGCTGGAAGATATCCAACTGTCGGAATTCGATGATAATATCACGACTCGCCGCTTCAGCTACGCCTGCCGCAAAAAGGATATTCGCTACCCGCAATTATTGCAGGCCATCTGTTACCAGGATTTCGATCACCCGTCGACCATTACTAGTTATCAGGGAAGTTCCGCCCAGATTTATTTGATTAATATAACCCAGCAACTCATTTACCATCTCTACGATGACCGGGGATGCGATATCATCGCTGCAGACCAAGAAAATATCCGTTTTTTATACGAACAATATAACGATTGGATCCTCGATTACGATAGAGACAAGATCGATGCTGTATTTAAATAAATAGGATTGGAGAATCACCAATGAACGTAGAATTAACAAGGTTTCGCGTTAAAGATGGAAAGTCAGCTGTGGTCGATGAATGGCTGGCATTTCTGAATGGCAATATGAAAGATGTTTTGGTCACCTTGGAGGGAGAGAAAATGTATGTCGAGACGATTTTCCGTGAAACGCTCGACGGCAGTGAGTATCTCTATTGGTATTCGATCCAAGGCGAGGGCGGCCAGGAAGTGGAAACGTCGACTCACTGGATTGACGAAAAGCATATGGCTTACTGGCAGGAATGTATTGACCCTGATTTTTCGCCGGTTGATCTCGCGACTGCAGTCGTTATGATTCCGGAAAAAATAAAAGCCGATATGAAATAAATCCAATTTAAAAAACGGAATTTCCGCCCACTCACATGGCGCAGGAATTCCGTTTTTATTTTCATATCCGATTCAAAAATCCTTCCATCAATTTATCACCTTCTGGCGTCCCAATCGACTCCGGATGAAACTGGATGCCGTAAATCGGATAGTCGGTATGTTTTATGGCCATGATCATTCCGTCATCTTCCGAAACAGCTTGAACCTCCAGACAGGAAGGAAGTGATTCCGCCTCGACCACCAGCGAATGGTAGCGCATGGCAGGAAGCGGAACTGCCATTTCTGAAAACATGCCTTGATTGCTGTGTGAAATTGCGGATACTTTTCCGTGGCGGATGACGGGTGCGTGTGTAATTGTTCCGCCAAAAGCAGCGCCAATCAGCTGGTGGCCGAGACAGATGCCAAGCAGCGGAACCGAGTCGCCGGCAAGCTGGATCAGCCGAATCGATTCAGGGGCTGCATCGGGATGGCCCGGACCGGGGGACAGGATGATGGCTTCTGGTTCCCGTTCAAGAATTTCCTCAGCCGTCAGCACACCGTAGCGCACAACTTCAACTTCACGGCCCAATAGAGAAACGGCCTGATAAATATTATAAGTAAATGAATCGAAATGATCGATCAGGAGAATCATCCGAACACCTCCGTCAGCGAGCGGGCTTTGTGCAGCGTCTCTTCAAATTCCGCCTGGGGAATTGAGTCGTAAACGATGCCGGCTCCTGCCTGGACATGGACTTGGCCGTCTTTGACGACGAACGTACGGATAGCTAACGCCATATCAAGGTTCCCGTTATTGCCGAGATAACCGATCGCTCCGCCGTAGACGCCTCTTCGTTCTTCTTCGAATTGCTGGATCAATTGCATGGCGCGGACTTTCGGAGCACCGGAGACCGTGCCCGCCGGCAGACAGGAAACAAGTGCGTCGAGTGGATGCATGTCTTCACCAAGTTCGCCGGTGACTTCCGATACCAGGTGCATTACGTGCTGATAGCGTTCGATTTTCATGTATTTCGGTATTTTCACCGAACCGATGGCAGCCACGCGCCCTACGTCATTGCGACTGAGATCGACCAGCATCTGATGCTCTGCCCGTTCTTTTTCATCCTGCTCCAAATCCTCGGCCAAGCGCGCGTCTTCCTCTTCGGTCCGTCCGCGTTTCCGTGTGCCGGCAATGGGATTGGTCACCATATGGCCACCCCGGAGGGTCAATAAACTCTCGGGTGAGGCTCCGACCACAGCGTAATCCGCGAAGTCGATATAAAACTGATATGGAGACGGGTTTTGCTTGCGCAATTTCCGGTAGAGGTTGAAAGAGTCTCCTTTGTAATCAGCGGACAGACGCTGCGATAACACAATTTGGAACACATCGCCGTTTTCGATATGTTTTTTCGCCAGGTTCACTTTCTGTTTGAAACTGTCGGCATCCGTTGTCGACCGGAAAGTAAGCGGCTGCTGTGATTCGGGATCAGCGGACTGTTCTGCCTCATATAATTGAGCTGTTACTTGGTCGATTTCGCCTTCAGTGGACACTATCGTTACGTCATGCTTTACATGATCGAATATCACGACGGTCTGGTAATCATGCAAATGGATATCCGGCATCTGCAGGCTGTTCACGCGTGCTGCCTCAACAGGCTCATAAGCCGCAATGGCATCATAGCCGATATAGCCAAGCGCGCCGCCGGTAAACGGCAGTCCTTCAATCGATTCACGATCGGTCGGGACCAAATCTTTCAATATTTCCAGCGGCTTCCCGTGGTGAATCGTCTCTTCGCCGGTTCTGTGGTTGATTTCCATCAGCTGCTCTTTCTCGCCGATAAAAGACTTGACCGGATCGGCGCCGATAAACGAATAGCGTCCGGTAAGCGACGTTTTAAGCGAACTTTCCAGCAAAAACTTTCTCGGCCCCTTCAGCCGGTTGAACACCGCAATCGGCGTCAGCAAATCTCCTTCGATCTTTCTGATCTCCATCTCTGCTCATCTCCTCTGGTCTCGGTTCGACAGCGCCGGCCAATAAAAAAAGCCCTCTGCAAAGAACAGGACTGTTCCTTGTAGAGGACGGATTGACCGCGGTGCCACCTCGTGTTAAAGCCATTGCAGCTTTCACTTGATCCCCAGTAACGCGGGGAAACGGATGTCCCTACTCGATTTTCAGGACACCACTCACAGGCCCATTCACGCATTCGCCCCGCCGGTTTCCACCTGCCACCGGCTCTCTTTTAGAGGCTTTTTGCGCTACTTTTCCTGTTCGACGATTTACTCTGCTATGCTCAGCTCGGCTGTACTCAGGCGACGCCGCTCCCGGCGCCTGCTCCCATGATCATACAAAAGCTTGTCCTTATTCTATGCAAGCGGTCCCGCTTTGTCAATTTTACCTATTCGCCGGACTTCGAATGACCTGGGCGCCTCTTAGATGATAGACTTGTAAATGGATAAAAAAGGAGATTTTATTTCCGGCCTGCAGCCGGTTTTATTGGAATAAAAGAAAGAATTTCAACGGGGGATGGCTTATGAAGAAAAAAGGATGGGTGGCAGCTGGCGTCATTGCATTGATCAGCGTGGCGATTTTAATGATCGCTTTCTTTTCGGGCCAACCCGAAAAACAGGTTTCGGACGGCAAACCGGAGGGCGTGAATGCCAATTACGATTTGGACATTGAAATGGAGGAGGATGGGCTGTTCACGGTGTCGTCTCTCATCGAAGTGACGAACGATTCCGAGGATGCCTGGGAGGAGATTGGCTTCTATCTCGTACCGAACGCCATGAATGCGGTGGAGACCCATTCTTACCGTGACCGACAGGCGGAAGTCGAGTTGTTTGATGTATTGATCGGCGGGGAGCCGGCTGATTTCACGCTGGAAAATAATGAACTGATGATTCAATTACCGACCGAGCTGGAAACCGGCGGCGCTGTGGAAGTGACGGTCGACTACAGTCTCAAAGTGCCGGAAGACGGCATGCGCCTGGCTCAGGTGGATGATAATTTCTATCTCGCGCATTGGTACCCGATGCTTGGGGTTTACGATAACGGCTGGGACATTGAAGACTACGATCCAAAAGGTGAATCCTATGACACCGGGTACGGTAATTTCAGCGTCAGCTTTGAATTGCTAGAGGAATATCTGGTAGCCAGTTCAGCTGACGACGGCGCAATCGAGGCTGCTGCATCAGGTGAACTGGCAGGCGACAATCTCAAGGATTTTTACATCGCCTTTATGGATCCGGAAGACTGGCAAACAGGAACGGCGCAAGCGGGCGACACAGACTTGCGGGTGTTTATGCCGACGGATGCCGATTTGCTGGAAGAAACGATTGCTTTGGCGGAAGAAACCTACAGCTATTTCGAAAAGGAGATCGGCGACAATCCTTTCGATGAACTGGATATCATCGCGAACGACGGTTATATGGAATACCCCAACGTCATCGAAGTGGCGACGGAACAGGAAGCGATGGAGCCCATACTTATCCATGAGATTGCGCATCAATGGTTTTATTTCCTGGTGACTAATGATCCGTTCGAAGATGCCTGGCTTGATGAGAGTCTGGCGGAATTTTTAACGGCGCTGTTCATCAGCGAGCGCAACGGCGATACGGACAGCGGTTTCTGGGATGCTTCGCTGAGCCAGGCCAGCCATCCGCCTGAGAAATACGTCAATCTGCCACTGGATGAATTTGAAGAGGCCGCTTATTACTCGACGGTCTACGGCAAAGGGCCGTTGATGTTGAAGGAATTTTTCGATGCCAATGGCGGCCGCGAAAATGCGCTTGAATTTTTATCGGATTATTACGCGGCATTCCAATTTAAAAGGGTGGACAGCGAAGACTTCACAACGTTCTTCGAAGATTATTTTGATGGGGACCAAAGTGAATTTTTGGACAGCTGGATCGAGCCGGCAGATGCACCTTAATGAAAGAGGGTATTCGAGTTGAAACATATTTATGCTTTTGAAAAGATGGCAGACTACGAGAAATTCGAGCAGGTTATCAAGCGCTTCAGTGAAAGGGTGGCGGATTACGAGCAGACTTTGTCCCAAGACTTCGCTTTGACCGACAAGCCGAAAGGCATCGTCTGGACAACGGATGAGCTGGCGACTTCGGTGCTGTCGGACATCCCGATACCGGCCTATACCAATAAAGACGTCATCTACATGTCGCCGGATCTTGACGCGTGGCGACAACTTTTCATCCGGCAATTGGACGGAAATGAGCTGCCTCACATTCGGAAGTTTTACGAGAACTATTCGGAAAACCACCTGTTCACGATCGTCGGTCATGAGCTGACCCATCATTCGGATTTATTTCCGGATGAATTTGACGAAGAGCGGGATGACAGCATCTGGTTCGAAGAGGGCATGTGTGAATACCTGCCGCGGAAATTGTTGTTGAGCGAAACCGAGTTCGATGACATCACCGCGGTGGAGCGGGAATTGGTCGAGGCATTCACGCCGCAATACGGCGGCCGGTCCATCGACGAATTCGGCAGCAGTTCCTATCAGGGCAGCTTATCGAGCATCATGTTCGATTACTGGCGCAGCTTTCTCGCAGTCATGTATCTGGTCGAGCAGCGTTTTGACCACGACATCCAGGCGGTGTTTGCTGAATACCGCAAGTGGCATGAAGCGGGGCGCAAGGTTTCGCTGACGGCGTATTTTGAGTTGGATCAATAAGATAAATGAAAATGAAAATGAAAGCCCGCCGGGAACAGGCGGGCTTTATTTATGGGGAGAGAGGATGGATTGTCAATTGCTTATAGTGCGAACTTCGCCCGTTAAATGCCTGCGGACAGTATTTCAGCAGTTCAGGACAGTATTTTTGATTTGCGGACAGTATTTGACTCACTCCGGACAGTATTTGCCCAATTGCGGACAGTAAGTCCAAAATATGGAAATTAAAAATGGAGACTCACATCTTAGTTATCATAATTCAAGCTGAATCAGGCCCTATTCCAACTCTTAATGTTTAGAAAAGAGCTTTTTAAACATCACAAGCTTCAAAAACCCCACACCAACGACCACATCAGAGAGTAAAACACCCGAAAAAACTCCTCAAGCCGCCGAAAAGTGAAAAAACAAAAGCGGATGTTTTTCGCAGCCGCGAAAAACTCCAGTCTTTTAAAGGAACCTTTGCGTCCGCGAAGGTTTTATCCATCCATCATCCTTTAAGTCAGCAATGACTCGAGGAAGTACTGCAGTTCTGCAGTCCAGATGTTCAAATAATACATTTTGTCGAAGTAAATCATAACGCCCATCACCACGATGATCGCACCGCCGAATTTCATCAGGGCAGATGAATACTTCAGGATGAAACGCGTCTTGCCGATAAAGAACGCCATGATGATGAACGGGATGCAGAAGCCAAGGGAATAGGCGGTGACGACTGCAATCGTGTGCGCAGGGTTAACCAGGCTGCCGTATGTCAGGATCGCCCCGAAAATCGGTCCGATGCACGGTGTCCAGCCGGCCGAGAAGACAAATCCGACCACAAAGCTGTTCAAATAACTGGCCGGTTTCTTTTCATGTTTTATGCGCTTTTCCTTGAACATGAATTCAGGCTTGATGATGCCCATTAAAAATAAACCCATGAACACCAGGAAGATGCCGCCAAGCATCTGGATAAGCGTTTCATTTTTGGTGAACAAGCCGCCGATTGTGCTCAGGGAAAAGCCGAGTACATAATAAATGACGGAAAATCCGAGAGAAAAGAAAATTGAATGGATCAAGACTTTTTTTCTGAAGGAAGCCTGTTTATTTTCCTTTAATTCATTTACGGAAACACCGGTTATATAAGAAACAAAAGAAGGGTATAAAGGAAGGCAGCACGGGGATATGAATGCGAGAAATCCGCCGGCGAGCGCGACCCAGATAGTGATATTTTCCAACGTAAACACCTCTATGCTATTCTAACACGAGAGAGTTAACGAATATTCCCATTATTTCCATAGAGTTTTACAAAAAGATGAACAGAGGCGGGCAGCGGATGAATAAGAAAAAGAAGCGAATGATCTATAGGGTCTCGGTCTTGGGACTGCTCGCAGTGATGGTGTTTTACGCAGCTTATGAAAGTATGAAAGAAGAACCGGAAACGGCCATGACTTCGCAGGGAAAGCAGGCTCCTAATTTTGCCGGTGAGACGGTGGCGGACGAGATGCTTGTTTTATCCAACGAGCTGGAAGGGAAAACGCTCATCAATTTCTGGGGATCCTGGTGTGAGCCGTGTAAACGGGAAATGCCTGCACTTGAAAGCGCGCATTCAAAATATAAAGATGACGGCTTTAAAGTCATTTCCATCAATTTGGGCCAGTCCGACTTCATAGCGGGCCAATTCATCGACCAATACCAGCTGACATTTCCCGTGATGATCGATCAGGACGGGTCAATCAAAGAAGCGTATCGTGTCGGCAATTTGCCAGCTTCGTTCCTGGTTGATGAAAAAGGCGTGATCGAAGAAGTTCATGAAGGTGAACTGTCGGAAGAGATGCTTGAGGGATGGATTAATTAGATGAAGAAAATGAGGCTTTCTCTTAAATCAAAATGAAATCAACATTCGGAGGATAGGAAATGAGAATTGAAGAGAAAGAATTTATTGTCAACGAACTGCAGTACCGTATAAGGTCAGCGGCGATAGCGGATGCGAAAGCCCTGTCCGAAGTCAGGTTGCAGGTGGACGGCGAAACCGAAAATCTGGACAGAGAACCGGGCGAAGCATACATAGACGAAGCGGGATTCAAACGGATCATCGAAGAAGATGCGGCAAGCAGCAGGAATTTACTTCTAGTGGCTGAAGCGGATGGCCGGATTGTCGGATTTTCAAGGTGCGAAGGCAATTCACTCAAACGAACCGCCCATCAAGTGGAATTCGGGGTCGGCGTATTGGAAGCGTATTGGGGTTACGGTATAGGAACGAATCTATTGAAGAGATCCATCGATTGGGCAGACAGCAATCACATTAGAAAAATGACATTGAAGGTCCTTGAAACGAATAAAAAAGCGATTCTCCTGTATGAAAGATGTGGTTTTGAGACAGAAGGCATCCTGAAGGAAGACAAGCTGTTAAGGGATGGAAAATATTATAATACGGTTTTGATGGGGAAGATTGGGTCATAAAAGGATTAATTCTTATGCAAATCAGTCCCTAAATCTATTCAATTTCAAATTCAGCAGCAAGCATTTTTCGCGCAGATCCGGTGTGGAATGATTTCATAATACGATAAGTTCCTTCCTGCAATTGATAATGGAGCATATCAATAGGCACTTCATCAATGTAAGTCTCACCCACAGCTATTCCGATTTCTGCATCAGTGAATCCTAAATTTTTATAGGGAATCTGATACCAGTCGTCTTCTTCCAGTTTTTCAAGATAAATAGCTGCACTAAAACCGATCTCTTTGCTTCCGGAATTTTCAATGACCAGATGGATTTGCTCGATAGGGAGAGAGTAAGTTTCCTGTTCACTTGATATACGGACGGCTGCACCCTGTTTTTGAAATTCACTTGGCAAATCGTTGAATGCAGATTCTTTTTCCAGAGTGGTGGGATCCTGGCCGATACAGGCGGTTAATGAAAGTGTGGAGATCATAAGCAAGCCAATCAATTTTCTGTAATTCATGACCAATCCCCCTTTGATGGAGTAGTCGTTTAAGTAAGGTTTACGTTACGGAAAAGAAGACTAAAAGTTCAGGGATTCAGAATATCTTGAAGGGAGCACTTTAATGCCAACCATAAACCACGAAATCTACATCGAAGCACCAGTTGAAGTCTGCTTCGATCTTGCAAGGAACGTTGATGTGCATACAGAAACAACCGGCAAGACAAAAGAGCGGGCTGTTGCGGGAGTGACGTCCGGTCTGATGGAAAAAGGGGATTTGGTTACCTGGGAAGCCACCCATCTCGGAGTGAGGCAAAAACTGACGGGCAAAATTATCGAAATGGATAAGCCGCATTCGTTTACGGATGCGATGGTGAAAGGTGCCTTTCATTCGTTTACGCATACACACGAATTTATTGGAAAAGGGAGCGGCACGGTAATGAAAGATCGGTTTGTTTACCGGTCGCCGTTAGGGATTCTGGGGAAAATCGCGGACAAGCTGTTCCTCGAGAAATATATGACCCGGTTTATTGCGGAGCGGGCGATTGAGTTGAAAAAGATAGCGGAAAGGGAATGAGATGCTCTTCTCTTCCATTTTTTTGAATATTAAGTTAATTAATGATACCCTTATATTATCGGAGGTGTATCGATGAAGAAAAAGGGGTCTATCCTTGCTTTTATTTCAGGTTTGTTCAGCGGGATTTTTGTGGTTCCTTTACTTTTAGGAGCGCTGGGGATTCCCGGGTTTGAAGTAGTATTGACGGCATTATTCGGAGAAGGAAGTCCGTGGGCGATCGTTTTTTCAGTCTTATTGATCGTGCTTGTGCTGTTTGTTACGAATAAAGTAAGCAACAGGGAAAGCCAAAAAAATATCTGAGCGAATTCAAAATGCATTGCAGGAAAAGCGGCTTTCCTGCAATGCATTTTTTACAGCTTAAACATTGCTGACAGGAGGTGTTCATGGAATGAAGAAAATATTCCTTTCTATATTGGGCGGTCTCGTATTGGGATTGATTTTATCCTTTCTCCTCTTTGATTATGAAAGCAGTTGGACAAGCCATTTAAACAGGGCGGGGGTTGACCAGATCGTCAATGAGATGGATTTTGATTTTGTATTCAACTCTTCATTATTGGTAATAGGCATATCAATCCTGATTTATTTGATTTGGAGTTTCGTTGAGAAGAAAAAAGATGAAAAATTTCTGAAGGAATATGAAAGCAACAGAAAGTAGAGTTATACGCTCTGCGAAAAAAATATAAAAAACAGGGCGAACCAAATTCTTGGCTCGCCCTCAGCTTGTTGAGAAAAAGATAAATGCAAGCAATCGATATTGCGCAAAACAGCTTCGCTTTCCTTGGGGCTCGCACTGAGCTAACTCGGTCTCGGTCCCCTTCGCCCGAGTGGATCTCAGCACTTCGCTCGAAACGGAGTTGGAAAGCCAACTCCGTTTCTACTCCCTTGGGAGTCTCGCTGTTTTGCTCCATATCTCAGAATCACTTTTTATAAAGTAGTAATCTAACTATTTTTTCGAGAAAAATATTCATCTATTTTTACAGATATAAAATGTAGCAGCAGCCGGCGACTCCTGCAGGAAACAGAGCGAGTCCTGAGACCCCGCAGGCGCAAAGCGACGAGGAGGCTCAGGCAGCTCCCTGCGGAACGCGTCCGGCTGCAGCGAAATGATTGAAGAAGTTGATGTTTCTCGACAGACTGAGGGCAAACTAAATTCCTGGTTCGCCCTGTCTGCTTTCTGGATTTTATTTGAGTACCTGCTTCAAAAATCCTTAAGCCAGTTCCGGATCAATGGATTCGTCGCTGATTTCTCCAACGATTTCCTCCAATATATCCTCCATTGTCACGAGCCCGACCGTTGTTTTGCCGTCGGCAGCAGTGACAATCGCCATGTGGGTCCGGCTTTGCTGCATTTTTGTCAGTACTTTTTGAATCGGTGTGTTTTCAGTGAAACTCGGCATCGCGTGGATAAAGGAAGCCGGATCCTGCTTTCTGCCTGCAGCCATGCTGGTCAGCAGTTCTTTCGTGTTGATGTAACCGAGGAGCCGGTCTTTATTGCCGCCGTCGGTTACCGGATAGCGTGTGAATTCGTGCTCGTCCAATTCCGCGAAAAATTCAGAGCGGGAAAAGCCATTGTTGACTGCGACCATTTGCTCGCGCGGAATCATGATATTTTTGACGACGCGGTCATCGAAAGCGAAAATGTTTTTGAGGTAAGTCAATTCGGTCTGATTGATCTCCCCGCTTTGGTAACTTTCCGCCATGATCAGCTTCAATTCCTCTTCGGAATGGGCTTCTTCATGGCCGGCCGGTTCCACTTTGAACATTTTCAACAATAGACGGGCCGATCCGTTCATCACCCAGATGAACGGATTCATGATTTTACCGAACCAATAAAGCGGCGGTGCAAGCAGCAGCGTCATGCGCTCCGCATATTGGATCGCCAAAGTTTTCGGTGCCAATTCCCCAATGACAACATGAAGGAACGTCACAATCCCGAGCGCAATTGCATAGGAAAGTGCAGTGGCAACTGCTTCAGACAGTGCAAAATATTCGAATACAGGATGCAGCAGCCGTTCAACGGTCGGCTCTCCTAACGCCCCTAGTATCAAGGCGGTTACGGTGATGCCGAGCTGGCAGGCTGACAAGTAATAATCGAGGTTATTAGCGACTTCTTTGGCGCGCAATGCCTTTTTATTTCCTTCTGAAATCAATTGATCGATTCTGGACATGCGCACTTTCAAAATGGCAAATTCAGCTCCGACAAAGAATGCGGTCGCGATGATCATCAGCGCGACGAGCAATAGATTAATGATTATCTGTACGTCCAATATGGTTCCCTCTTATAAGAGGGATTCACCTCCGAGTAATATTGAATAAGCTTCTATTGTTCTGCGGCTTCCTGATGGAACAGGACCTGTTTGATCTGCTGATGATCCATTTCCATGACCGTCCACGAAGTCTTACCTTGCGTTACAGTATCGCCGGTAAGGACTTCGCCAGCTCGTTTATAATGAACCCAGCCGCCGATCGTGTCGATGTCTTCGCTTTCTTCAAAGCTCAGGCCGAAACGGTCTTCGAGATCTTTCAGCAGCACACGTCCGTTGATCAGGTAATCGTTCTCGTTTACGAGGCTGATATCCGGCACTTCATCATCATCAAACTCATCGCGGATTTCACCGACGATTTCTTCCAGGATATCTTCCATCGTCAGCATGCCGGCAGTACCGCCGTATTCATCGGCCACCAAAGCGATATGGACGCGGGACTGCTGCATTTTCAGCAAAGCATCCTGCAGACCGGTCATTTCAAAAATGGTCGGCATTTCCCGCACGAAGTTCTGCAGCTCCCAAGGACGTCCCGCAACAATATGAGGCAGCATCTTTTTGGCGCTGACAAAACCGATGATACGGTCTTTGTCGCCGTCTTCCGTGACCGGGTAGCGCGTGTAATTATTTTCATCGAGAACTTCAACAATCTCTTCTAAAGGCATATCCTTATCAAGCGTCACAAGCTCCGTTCGCGGAACCATGATTTCTTTGGCGGCCCGCTCATCAAACGTAAAGACATTTTCCATATAGGAAAGTTCGGTTTCATTGATGGCGCCGCCTTCAAAGCTTTGCGCCATGACGATTTTGAGTTCATCTTCCGAATAGGCCTGTTCATGTCCAGGCTGAACGCCGAACGTCCGCAGCAATAAGCGGGCAGCTCCGTTCAATGCCCAGATGAAAGGCTTCATGATTTGCCCGAACCAATAAAGCGGTGGAGCCAACAGCAATGACATCTTTTCTGCAAATTCGATTGCTAATGTCTTTGGCGCCATTTCTCCCACGACAACGTGCAAATAGGTGACCAGCAGGAAAGCGATTGCGTAGGAAGAAGCTGAGGCAACCGAATCCGATACGGCAAAAAATTCGAAAATCGGATACATCAGCCGTTCGACGGTCGGTTTACCGAGCGCCCCGAGTCCGAGGGCTGTCACCGTGATGCCGAGCTGGCAGGCTGACAAGTAATAGTCCAGGTTGCCGGCCACTTTTTTAGCGGTAACCGCTTTTTTATTGCCTTCTGCAATCAGCTGGTCGAGCCGAGACATCCTGATCTTGACCACCGCAAACTCTGATCCGACAAAAAAAGCTGTCAGGCCGAGCAATAGTACCAATAATCCTAAATTCAATATCGTAATTATATCCACTTATGTCCCTGTAAAAGGGATTCACCTCCGGGGTTTATTGGAGCAAAACCAAAAGAGCCGTGATGGCAGCCATCTTTCTCTCCAGTGCTTTGCCCGTTTGTGTCTTCGCATAATACGGTGCATCCTTCAGCTGTTTTTCCAGCCGGACGATTTTTTGCTGCAGCTGATCGAACTCATTGATCACTTCATCAATCAGTTCATCCGTTTCCGGAGTATCGCCTGCACAAATAATTTCCCTAATCTCCGCGATCGACATGCGCTGTTTCTTCAATGTTTGAATCCGTTCGAGCGTGTGCAGAACATTGGGCGGGTAAAGCCGGTAATTAGCTTCAGAGCGTTCGAATGCCAATAAACCCGCAGTTGTATAATAATCAATGGTTCTTACAGACACACCACTCTGTTTTGCTATTTCACCGATTTTCATTAAATCCTTCCCAATGCACGCACCTCCAATTTAAATTAAGAATATCCTATCACATCGGGAAGCGAACCATACAGTGGAACGTAATGGTTTATGGCAATGAAAACTCGTCCCACTTAAATTTGCCACAATTCAGACAAAAACAATCTATTGTTTTCTTTTGAAAGGTGCTATACTGACGTTACAACTCAATAGACTTTTGACATTCGTCAAAGGGGAGTAGCTATAGGGAAACCTATTTCACAGTCGTCATTACGTGGTTAAGAGCCACCGGCTGTGATAGCAGTTAATTTTGCTTAGCAAGACCTTTGCCTTTAATTAGGCTGGGTCTTTTTTGTTGCAAAAAATTAGCTGGGGGTTTGGAAGATGGAAGCAATTTTATTGGAATATGTATGGGTGCTGCTCGTTCTTGTAGCACTTGAAGGGTTACTTGCCGCAGACAATGCGGTCGTTATGGCAGTGATGGTCAAGCACTTGCCGAAAGAGCAGCAGAAAAAAGCGTTGTTCTATGGATTACTCGGAGCGTTCGTGTTCCGTTTCGCAGCGTTGTTCCTGATCACGCTGCTCGTTGATGTTTGGCAGATTCAGGCGTTAGGTGCGGCGTACCTGTTATTCATCGCCTTCAAGCACATTTACGATCAGCGAAAACACAAGGAACACTCGCACGAACCTGAAGCGACAAAAGGTTCAGGTTTCTGGATGACCGTTTTCAAAGTTGAGCTGGCGGACATCGCGTTCGCAATCGACTCCATGCTTGCGGCAGTCGCTTTGGCGATGACATTGCCTCACTTGGGTTCGATGGAAATCGGCGGCATCAACGGCGGCCAGTTCGGCGTCATGCTTGCCGGTGGATTGGTCGGCCTAGTCATCATGCGTTTTGCTGCACACAAATTCGTTAAATTGCTTGCGAACTACCCGCAGCTTGAAACAACTGCCTTCGTCATTGTCGGCTGGGTCGGCGTAAAGTTGACTGTCCTGACTCTGGGGCATAAAAATCTCGGCATCCTGCCATACGATTTCGTCCACTCGGCAGAATGGAAGCTGATCTTCTGGGGAGTCTTGCTCGCGATTGTTGCAGTCGGAGCGTTGGTTAGTGTCAAAAAGAAGCGTGAGTCAGAGAAGCTGGCTTAATGGAATAAAATCGGCCGGCTCAGGGGGGTTACTCTTCCGGGCCGGTTTTTTTGATAGAAATAATGAAGGGAAGCGGTGTCTTTTGAGTCGGTTTTCTTGGGAATTGAAATATATGCGCTAAAGACAGGGGAGTATGCGCGCAAAAAGACAAGTATGCGTCGAAGAAGGATATAAATGCGCGGAAGAGATCCAAGTATGCGCGGAAACCGGTCATGTTTGCGCGGAAAGATGCTTTTCTGTCTTTTGTATTATTTTTCTGCCCTAAAAACGGCGCAAGTTGAAGAATGCTACTCTGCTTCACCCCGCCCACAAAATCAAAAGAGCTAAAACGGATGTTTTTCGCGGCGCGAAAAACTCCAATCCATTAAAAGAAGGCTTCGCATCCGCGAAGCCTTTTGATTTGTTTAAAAGATTAATTCATTATTATCACTATAAATTTCATATAGCATAAGGTTCAAGATTGCTTAAATTCCCAAACCACACCTCTTCTTTTTCACCTATACTTAAAAAAACGAAACTATTATCAGAAAACTTGCGTCTATTGGGTGTTCAGGAAGGGATGGGGGCGTGTGCCGGTGCATGAAGACACGAAAATAAGCGATGAAGAGATGAAAAAGATCATGGACAGCCACGGTGAATACTTGATCCGGCTGGCTTATTTCTACGTGAAGGACTGGGCAACAGCCGAAGACATCATGCAGGAAGTGTTCATCAGCTATTACCGCAAATCCGCCCAGTTCGACAACCGCGCTTCCCTGAAAACCTATTTATCGAAAATTACCGTCAATAAATGCCATGATCATCTCCGGAGCTGGAAAAACAAACGCTCGTTGTTTTCGAATGGAATCGGCAGTTTAATTTCTTCAGGCAAATCTCCCGAGACGATTTTGGAACAACATACAAATCGAGGCAATCTTACGAATAAAATCCTTGAGCTTCCGATCAAATATCGGGAAGTGATCCTGCTGTTCTATTACCAGGAATTCACGTCGAAGGAAATCAGCGAGCTGCTGAACTGCCCGGAAAACACTGTCAAAACGAGATTGCGCCGCGCAAAGGATTTATTGCGCGAAAAAGTGGATTTGAAAGAGTGGGAGGGGATGCAGGATGAATAAATTCAAACGTGACCTGGATGAGTTTGTCGGCGAATCGCCTCGCTTTAACGAACCGCTGAAGCGGAAAATTCTGAGCGACATGAAAAAGGAGGAGCGGCCAATGAATCGTTTTGCTGCCTTGAAATATGCCGCAGTCATGATGTTGCTTCTGATAGTGGCCACCACTTTTCTCGTACTGAATCTGAATGGTAATGATACGAATCCAGCTGTACCTGCGAGTACACCGGAAGAGCTGCCGGTATTGACGGATCCGGATACAGTGGCGGAAATTGATAGCTTCACGGAAATGACGGAGCCACAGGAAGTTTTCGACTTCCGCTATGATGCGATGGACCGCGGCAATCACGACTATTCAGAATATCCTTTGCTGATTAATCCGCAGGCTTACCCAGCTAACGCCGCTAAAGAAGCCAGCCGAGGAGACGTAATCGTCTATGAAGCGGAATTTTTCAGCGGCAAGAGCCGGACGGTAGGCAGGATCGTCGCTTTGCCGGGGGAAGAAGTTGAAGTCGTGGACGGACAAATTTTCATCAACGACCAAAAACTCGACACGTTTTATGGACGGGCGCACCGTGTGGGAACGAGTTCGACTGAAGAATATTTGGAATGGTTCGACGCTAACAGTTCCCCTGAAAGCACAACTACCGGAATGGAAGAAATTTTTCAAATGGACGTAGCCAAATTCCCATTAGCTGATGATGAAATCTATGTAGTGGGCGATGACTGGTTCAGGGGCAGTCAACATATCATCAAAGTCGACGAAATCCAGGCGGAAGTGTTGGGATATTACGTGGAATAAAAGATTGAAAATTAATAAGTGTTCGAGGAGAAAGGCTGGATTTTATATTAGCCTTTCTTTCTTTTTATATTCAAAAGGAATTTTTAGGAAAAAGTAGAACTACATTATAGTATGGAACAATATTAAACGGCAGCAGAGGAGAATTGGATTGGAACAGACAACTAACCAGAATTGGAACCTCAACACTTTATATGCTGGGGGCAGCCAGTCAATCGAATTGAAAAACTTGATAACCGAGTTGAAGGACATGATCGATAAAATAAGCGGCAGTTTAAATGATCAAGAAGAAAATATAGATGCTCAGGCTTTTCTAAAACTCATCAATCAGTTTCAGCATGCAAGGAGCGGCTGGGATGAACTCGATGATTTTGTGATTTGCGTTTATTCGCAGGATGTTACAGACAACGATGCGGTTGTGCTGCTGGATGAAAGTGCTGTGATCAAAGCGAAGCTGGATTCGGTGCAGATCGACTTGGATGAAGCGCTGGCAAACTTTCCCGAAACCCGGTGGAATGAGTTTGTCGAACTGGAAGAAGTGAAGCCGTATTCTTTTTATTTGGAGGAAAGACGGAAAACGGTAAAGGACCGGCTGCCGGTTGAAATGGAGCGGCTGATCAATGTGCTGTCGGTCAACGGCATCAAAGCCTGGGAACAGCAACAGCAGCAACTCCTGGCGAAATTGAAAATTCCGATCGGGCCCGACGGGGAGGAGCAAGGAGTCTCAATTGGTCAGGCAATGAATAGAGCGATGTATGCAGAAGATCGTTCACATCGTAAAAAGGCGGCAGGAGCGATTGCCGAAACTTGTGAAGCTCATGCAGAGGACTTTGCCACGGCATTGAACCGGATTGCAGGCTTCCGTCTGGATGTATACGAGCAGCGCGGCTGGAACAATGTTTTAAAAGAAGCTGTCGAACAGAATCGGATCCAGGAAGAATCGATTCAGGCATTGATGAAGTCGATCGATGGCAACAAGGATCTGTATAGAGCCTATTTCCAGCGCAAAGTCGCATTGACGGGGCTGGACGAGATCAGCTGGTTCGATCTGGAAACGCCGACTTTTGCATCTGAGAAGAAGATAGACTATGCAGCAGCTAAAGATATTATCATCAAGCAGTTTCACCAGTTCAGTGAAAAATTGGGTCAATTTGCGGAACGTGCTTTTGAAGAAGGCTGGATTGAAACTGAAAATCGACCCGATAAAGCGGGTGGAGGATTCTGCGCTTCCATGCCGTTGAGCAAAGAAAGCCGCATTTTCATGACCTACCGTGAAAATTATCAGGATGTGGTGACCTTGGCACACGAATTCGGTCATGCGTATCATAATTACATTCTGCAGGAAGAACCTGCTTTCGCTCAGCAAAAAGGCACATCTGTCGCGGAATCTGCCTCTACATTCCTGGAGAATCTCGTCTTGGATGCGGCAATTGAGCACACAGAAGATGAAAAGGAAAAGCTGGCTTTATTGGAAGTGAAGATTAAAGACGGCCTTAAATATGTAGTAAGCGTGCCGAACATGTTCCGATTCGAACAGGAATTTTATACAAGAAGAAAGCATGGCCAGCTTACTGTGGAAGAGATCAATAACCTGATCAAAGATGTGGAGAGTGATTTCTACGGCGGCATCATTGAAGGGTCAGCCCCTTATAAGTGGATGTACATCAGCCATTTCTACAGCGCCGACAAACCTTTCTACAACATTCCCTATACGATAGGGTATTTGTTCAGCAACGGCATTTACAGTTTGGCAAAAGAAGCGACAGGCGATTTTCAGGAGAAATACGACGAGTTGCTTCGTAACTCGGGCCGGATGACGGTCGAGCAGCTGGCGCAGAACTACTTGGATGCCGATGTAACAAAGCCGGAGTTTTGGAATGCTTCGCAGCAGGCGCTGAAAGAGGCTATTGAGGAGTATTTGAGATTGACGGAGCAGTATATTGAATAAAGTGAAGTTCGTATTAAGGAGTGCTGCACTTGAACACCACCAAAAATAACGGCTTTAGGATTCTCGATTTTATTGCCATAAAGGAAGAAGAAATAAAGAATTACGCGCCGATTGCCGGATCTTTTGCGGTGATCAGCTGTGATGACAAGGTCCTGATGGTTTACAACGTATGGCGGAAACAATGGGAATTGCCGGCAGGCCGGCTCGAAGGCGAAGAGACGGAGAAGGAATGCGCCATCCGGGAGCTTTATGAAGAGACCGGACAATACATAACTGAACTGGAGTTTAAGGGGCTGTTAAAATTAGAGAATACGTCTGATGGCAGCGTCAAGTACAATCTTGTTTTTGCTGGCAGTGCGGAGAAGCTTCAGCCATTCCTGAAGAATGACGAAACGTCAGAGATGAGGTTATGGGACCGAAGCGAGGTACTCGGGGTTATAGATGAAACAGATTTGAAAATTCTTGATTATGTTTGATCCGTGAAGGGGCTAAGAAATGGGGTCTTTATTTTTATCCGGCGGTGGAGACCGCAAGAACACTGAGAAGTTTGATGAGGAATTCAGGCGGCAAATCGGTCAGGCGAAGCCGCTCTTATATATCCCGGTTGCGATGGAAGGCATGATTCCCTACGCTGATTGTCTTCAGTGGATGCGGGATGTCTTCAACCCGCTGGGCATTCACGAAATCGTCATGTGGACCGATCTTCACCGGAAATCGGTGGACGATCTGCAGCAATTCTCAGCTGTTTATATCGGCGGGGGGAATACGTTTCATTTATTGAATGAAATGCGGAATTCGGGCTTTGATGCGGTACTGGCAGCATATATAAAAGATGGTGGCGTCGTTTATGGCGGGAGCGCCGGCGCCATCATTCTGGGCTCGAACATCATGACCAGTGCACACTTGGATGACAATAGAGTGGGCGTACACGATTTCGCCGGATTGGATGTGCTCGACGGCCTGGCTGTCTGGTGCCATTATGAAAATGAAAACGATGAAATGATCCATCGTTATATCGAAGATTTTGATGCGCCGGTCATCGCTTTGCCCGAAGAAAGCGGTGCGTATTTTCAGGATGGGCACATCAAAGTCACAGGCACGAAGTCTGCTTATCTGTTTATCGGTGAAGACAAAGTCGAGCTTCAGCCGGGGGAGGCATTCAATTTCAGTGGAGATGGCGAGTACGATGCGCAGGCCATCGTTGGCGACAAAAAGCCGTTCAACGATGCAGTTGGGCATATGCAGAGCATCGAAGGCTACCCTGCTGCAGGAGATTACAGAAATCTGGAGACGATGCCTAAGGCACTTCAGGTTGGCGGGTATCTTTTTGTGGGGCTTGTGGTAATTTTGTTTGTTTCAATTATTGTGGCGGGATGGGTTTTGCAATAAATGCTGAAGGGACGGCGAGTGGAGCTGTCCCTTTTTGTGTGGAATGAAAAATGTGCCATGCAAAGCCGCGAAATGGTAAGTTTGGAGTAAAACCATTGAAGTTGTGAGTAAACGGAGCGAAGTTGGGAGTAAATCGATGAAAGTTGGGAGTAAACAGGTCGAAGTTGGGAGTAAATATAAATCGCTCGAAAATGAAGCTGCGAAAGTTTCGATTTCACTCAGCAGGAGGCTAAAATTCGAAATAAATATCGACTCGCTGGCTGCAATTAGCCAGTTGGGCATAAATCAGTCAAGGTTGGGCATAAACGGACCAAAGTCGGGCATAAAACACAAGAAGTTGGGCATAAACAGGACAGAGTTGGGCATAAACCAAAATCGACCGAAAAACCCCCAACCCCACCCCCAGTCGCACAAACCAAAAAGAAGCGCCGCCCGGCAAACCGGACGGCGCGATAAAACCTGTTTTATTCCTTTTCGAGGTCCAGCCAGCTGTTCAGGAATTCACGGCTGTCTTCGCCATGCTGTTCCACAAAAAACTCCGCAAACTTCTCAGTGTCGACGTAGTCGAAACGGAACTGCTCCACATATGCCGATAAAAAGTCGAAAGCCGCATCCGAGCCGCCGTTCGCTTCGAAATACTCCTGCAGCAGGAGAGGCGTTTTTCCGTAAATGGTCGAATAGTAATCGCCTTTTTCGAATTCATTCAGCGGCAAATTGATCAAGTGGGCAGTAGGCCGAGTCTGAGCGATTCTTGCCGCAAACGCGAACGGGTCCTGATAGCCTTCTTCGACCATGTACATGGACGCTACCCACTCTGTGATGCTTTCATCGAGCCATGAATCGGTATAAGGGTCATTCGCCACCAGGTAGTAGAACCATTGATGCGCGATTTCATGGATCAAAGTGTGTTCAAAATCGTCCGGATTGCTGTTCACTTCAATGATATTCGGATATTCCATGCCGCCGTCATTGGCGATGACGTCCAATTCTTCAGCAGGATGGTCGGCAATTCTTTCTTCAAAGAAAGCGAAAGCATCTTCTGTTACTGCCATCATGTCCGCTGTGAAATCCATCCCGGCAGAAGGGATATAAACTCGGAGCGCCGTATTGGTGACGCTCGAAGCCGCCGTATGCCAGTCATCCGGATCCATTAACGCGAGATAGAAATCTTTGATATTGTCGCCCGCCAATGTCCCAGAAGCCGTCGGCGCAATTTCGCCGTCCGTGGCAGAACTCGCGACTAAATATTCCGTCGGCAATTGATAATCGATTTCGTAGCTGCCATAGGACGTGTGATAGGATTCGCCTTTGCTGTCATAGTTTTCGATGTTCCACCCGTCACTGTAATGGCCGAGCATCGGGTACCACTGAGCCAAATAATAATTATCATCCACTTGCGACAGGCGGTTGCCGTTCTCGGGCAGCTTCAAAGTGTAGTCGATCTTCACTTTTTTCATCTCATCCGGTTTCAATTCCGCATCCAATTTCAACAGAAGTCGATTATCGACCAACTCGAACGGTATCTCCTCGCCATCCGACGTAATGCCCGATATCGCCGTTTCCGCTCCGTCTTCCATGAAATCGGGTTTATTGGCATCCGTCAAAGCGTTCGGGATGAAATAAAAGCCGATATCTGTCCACGAATCCTGCGATTCGTTGGTGACGTCGATTTCAGCGCTGATCTGGAAAACGTCCTGTTCATCCAAAGCAAGATCGATATTGTAGACGGCAATTGCGCCAGGAGATATACCGCTGGCTGAGTTTTTTTCGTCCAGCGGAATAATTTCCTCAGTTAGCTCTTCGATGATAGTAGAAGACTGCTCTTTTTGGGGAAGCAAATCTCCAGTTACGTCGGTGTTACCCTGTTTTATTCCAAATAAATAAATCAGTACACCACTAAAAATCGTAATGCCGATCAGTAAAAGAATAAAACGCTTTTTATTCCGGCATAAAGAATTTGAGATGAATTTGAGCATACGGCTTCCCCTTTGGCAATCGGTTATTCAAAGCTACTCTCAATATACCAAATTTTAGAAGCGTGAAGTATAATAGATTGAACTTTCAATGAAAAGGATAAGGAAATATAAAGGGACCGAATACTTGATTAGCCAGTTGTGCATAAAACAGTCGAAGTTGGGCATAAACAGGACAGAGTTGGGCATAAATCAAAAAGGAGCAAAAAATGAAAATAAGAAAAGCGACTTTAGCAGATGCCAAGGGAATCGCCCGTGTACATGTCGACAGTTGGCGCACCACATACCGAAACATTGTCCCAAATACATATTTGAACCAATTAAGCTGCGAAGCACGGGAACAATTGTGGAAAGAAAATCTTAAAGCAAACAACAACTTCGTGGCAGAAAATGACGGCGGTGAAATTATCGGATTTGCAGATGGAGGCAAAGAGAGAACGGGGAAGTACGAAAAGTTGCAGGGCGAGCTGTATTCAATCTATATGTTGCCGGAATATCAGGGGAAAGGGATAGGCAGATCGCTGATGAAAAAAGTAGTCGAACATTTAAAAGAAAGGGGCTACAATTCGATGCTCGTCTGGGTGCTGGAAGAAAATCCTTCGCGCGGTTTCTACGAAAAGATGGGCGGCAAAAAAGTCGACCGCAAAACGTTAACTATCTCTGGTAAAGTATTAAACGAGATAGCTTATGGGTGGGAAGATATCGATCTACTGAAAAATTGATTTGGGGTGATTGCATGATTGGAACATTTTTTAGTTATTTCATTGTCTTTTTTATTGTTGCGAGGCTAGTAAGTTTGACCGGTAAGATAAAATGGATGCCGACATTAAATAACAGTGTAAAACATGATGCAGTATTAGCAGCAATTTTTTCAATGGCGGTTGTTTTAACATTGAACCTGCAAGGGATTTATAACCAACAGTAGGGATTGGTTAACAGAAAATTCCTTGCTGCTGAGATAAAGTTTTACATTGATGCTTATACATAAAATCCAGCAGTACAAAAAAGCCATCACAGGTAAGAGGATTTCTCTCTCCCATGATGGCTTCAAAATTTTATTTAGTTAAGAACGATTCTTCAAAGAAATCCAACAAGTACTCCAATGTGATCGGGTCACTGTATGTGGATGCTTTCGTGTTGATTTCGAATACCTGGTCATTCTTGACCGCCGGGATGTTTTGCCAAACATCCGTTTCAGTGAATGAGTTATCGACGTCGGGGTTCTTGCTGAAAATCACGTAATCGCCGGCAAACTCAGGCAGCACTTCAGAAGAGAAGGTGTAAACGCCAGCTTCCAACGCCAATTCTTCGACTTTTGCAGGCATATTCAGGTCCATTGCCTGATATAGGATTTCCGTGCCGCGCGCATAGTTGTCGCCGAACACGTAGAATTCCTTGTTGCCGCTTTCGATTACAGAAACTGTAGCGTCTTCGCCGATTTCGGCGCGGATTTCATCGCCGATGGCCGCAGCGCGTTTCTGGAAATCTTCAGCCCAGCTGACAGCCTGTTCTTCTTTATTCAATAGCTTACCGATTTCGACCTGCTGATCAAGGTAATCCAGCTTGCCCCATGTAAATGAAACTGTAGGAGCGATTTCGCCCAGTTTATCAAGGTTCTTCATATGTGAACCGGCGATGATCAAATCCGGATCCAGTTCAATGATTTTCTCGAGGTTGTCTTCAGTGACGATTTCCACGCCTTCCAATTTTTCTTCAAACAGGGGATTCATGCCTGTCCATTCATCAATACCGACGATATTGCCTTCAAGCGCAAGGACGTTTGGTCCATTTGTAAGAGCAATGATTCGTTTCGGATCGGTCGGCACTTCGACCGCACCTGTCTCTGATTCGTATGTAAATGTATCGGAAACTTCCGATTCGGCAGCTCCACTTTCACCTTCTGCCTTACCGCAAGCAGCGAGAATAAGTATTAGTATAAGTAAAAAAGACACAGCTAATTTTTTCATGAGTTTTCTCCTTTATTTTTGATAATGATAATCATTTTCATTTAGATATTATAGGAAAATGTAATTGGTGTCAATTGACAGTTAAATGATTTAAGAAATAAAAGCAGTTAATCTTCCTCTTAAAAAAATTTCGTATACTTGAATAAAGCTGACTTAAAAGGAGATAACAATGGAAAATCTTATGGACACGCTTGTAAATTGGATAGTATCGAAGAAGGGGCGGCTCGTGATTGGCATATCGGGGCACGGAGCGGCGGGGAAGTCCCACTTCACACAGGAACTGCTGGCCCGGCTTGGCAATAAAAACGTAAACTGCCTCAATACGGACCCGTATATCGTCAGTTCGGATATTCGACGGCTTTCTGCAATCGACTATACATATGAAAATGAGGATCACCGCTTTAAAATGACCGCATGCCATCCGGCGGCGCATCATTTGGGCGCATTGGAGCGGGATGTGCGGATGGCGCGGGATGGTCTCGATTTCTATACCATCGACGTCCATTACATGGAACGGGCTTTGATTTCTTCCGAAAATCAGTTGACGATTGTCGAGGGGATGAGCGCGGCTTTTATCGACCCGGAGCTGTTCGATTTGAGAATTTATTTTTACACAGATGGCGAAACGGAATTAATGAGAAGATCATCGCGCGATGTTGCGGAACGTGGGACTGATCTGGAGTACCTGAAGTTTTCGCATGCCGAACGGCGGATCCAGTATGAAGTTTTCATGCATCCTTATAGCGAGAATTTTGATATCGTCATCAAAACGGTCGGTGAGCAGCAATTTGTGGAGAAGATGGATTTTGAGTTTGGCGGAGTGGTAGAATGATCTTCTTTTTTTGGCGAAAAATGGCTTGCCGCGGATAAATGGCCTTTAGGCGCGGATAAAACCCTCACAAGCGCGGATAAACAAGCCGCAGCCGCGGATAAAAGAGATTCGCCGTTTTTCAAAAGGAAAAACGGGGCTGAAAGAGCGCATTTCCTCATCAACATCCGCATTCATAGCTGCCTCAACACCCAAAATCACAGATCAAAAGAAAAATGGATGCTTTTCGCAAGCGAAAAGCGGAAAACCAACTAAAAATCCCGTGCGGGTGACAATCACCTGCACGGGATTTTTAGCGTCTGGAGATTTCAGTCAACCAAGCTTCGCGAAAGCCACGAGAGTCCCCTGGTCACAAGACTCGAAGCCGTTCTTTTCATAAAAGTGGCGAACACCTGCCGCTTCTTCTGTCAAAAGGACTTTTTGGCGGACATTGCGGTACTTTATGAGTACGCGCCGTATCAGTTCGCTGGCGATTCCTTGATTCTGCCGGCATTTCAGTACAAGGATGTCCTGGATATAGATAATGGTGAGGCCGTCGCCGACCACTCGGATTAAGCCGATTAGCTCATCGTTGTCCCAAATGGACAGGACGTATAAAGAATGGGCAACCGCCTCCGCCAATTGGTCCAAATCTTTTGTATAGGCGAACCATTCCACGTCTTCATACAACGATTTCAACGATTCTTTATCTATTTGCTTACCTTCTTTGTATACATATTCCATCTTTTTTCCTCCTCAAATTTTCAATTTGAAGAGTGTATGCGCAATTTTTCCACTGTCTTATGCCTCCTTTCCCGCGAAATTCTGAAGATATCTTTATATGTAACCATATTCAAATGTAGCTCAACAGGGATTATTCCTTTAGTCTGTCTATCAACTCATCAGAACAATATGCTCGGAAAACCAACTTTTCCTCGTAAAGCGGGTCAATCAACAACAGTACGTTAACAACTGCATTGCTGTATCCACCCAACTTATGATCCTCTTCCTGGCTGGTTATCTCATTACGATTAAATTTCTGTTCAATATCTCTGACAATTTTAAGATACTTACGTACGAACTTATCTTCTGTCATATTCATAACATCTTGGATCATGTCATTATACGCTTGTAACTCACCCGTATTATCGAAATACTTGGAGTGTTGGGCTTGCATGAAACTCGACTTCCGTTTGATTATTTCAATTAAGGGCAGATCTTTTAATATTTTTTCGGCATCCAGGGTTATCTCCTCCTTAAATGTTTTTACAATATACATATACTATAACAGGAATTTTCAGAATTCTTTTTAAAAAATTTTTACCTCAGTAAATAAAACTCTATACTAATGAAAGAGATCAATCAGGTATACTGAATAACTTCGACCTGTCTACACTCAGCACAAACGGACAGGATTCCGACCGGATTGCTTGTTAAGATCAGATTAAGGAGTGAGGGTTATGGGATGGGTGGAATCGTTGCAGCACGCCATTGATTATATGGAGGCGCATATGGAGGAACCGGTGACAATCGAGGAGATTGCTAAGGAGGCAAATTCTTCTGTGTTTCATTTCCAGCGGACGTTTGCAATCTTGACGGATTGTTCGGTCGCTGAGTATTTGCGCAGAAGGCGGCTGACATTAGCGGCGCAGGAGCTGTCGGCCACGGATCAAAAAATCATCGATATCGCCTACAAATATGGCTACGACACTCCCGAGGCTTTTTCCAAAGCGTTTCGGCGGCAGCACGGTGTGACACCGAGTGATGCTCGAAAGAATTTGGGAGAGCTGCAATCTTTTAACCGCCTGGCGATCCAGGTGAATCTGAAAGGGGCAGATCCGATGAAGTATCGAATTGTGGAAAAGGAAAGTTTTCAGGCGATTGGTGTGAAGCGGGAATTTTCGCTGCAGGGTGGAGAGAATTTGAGCGGTATTCCGGACATGTGGATGGAAATGAATCAGGACGGCACAAGCGACGCGATTGCCAAGCTGCAATCGGGAGAAATTAATGGCCTGCTTGGCATTTGTGCCAACTTCGAGGACGGGACCACGATGGATTACTGGATTGCAGCAGAAAGTGCACAAGCAGTTCCGGAAGGTTTCCAGCAAATCGAAATTCCAGCATCCAAGTGGGGCGTCTTCGAAGTGCACGGCGCGATGCCGGATGCCATGCCGAAAGTGTGGAAACAGATTTTCTCGGAATGGTTCCCGTCCAATCAATACGAAAACGCCGGAACCGCGGAGCTGGAAGTTTATCCGGCGGGGGACGCGTACAGCGAGGAGTATGTCTCTGAAATCTGGATTCCGTTGAAGAGGAAGCAGTAGAAATTTTTAGGCTGGAAATAATTTCAGAATTTAAAAATTATTGAAACTAATTGCAATCAGATACGTATTAAAGGGTATAGAGATGACAGGCGGAGATGGGGAAAGCCTAAAACGAAAAGGGGTGTACTCTATGCATTGGATGATGTGGGTGTTTTGGGGAACTCTGGCAGCTATATTTATCATCAGTTATGTCGTGGATGTTTTGACGAAGCGTAAATACAGCATGAATAAAAAGGATAATAGTTTGAACCAGAATATGGCTGAAGCAGAAGCGCGCCGGGATGCTGGACGCAGTAACCATGAAAGCGGAATGTTTTAGAAGACTGGACGGAATCAGAAATTAAATTTAGAGATATCAACTAAAGGGCTTGGAGCTGCATTTCCAGGCTCTTTTATTGTGCGTTTTCCCAGGAAGGTATTTAAAACTTTCATCTCGAATTATTAGAGAACATGTTTCTGTGCTTTTATTCAAAAGGAGGCAAAGCATTGAATAATAACAAATTGCTGAGAATGGATAACATCGGCATTGTGGTGGAATCCTTGGATAACGCCATCGCTTTTTTCGAAGAAATCGGCCTGCATCTCGAAGGACGTATGATCGTGGAAGGAGAATGGGCTGGACGAGTGACTGGCTTGGGTTCTCAAAAGGCAGAGATTGCAATGATGGTGACGCCGGATGGCCACAGTCGGCTGGAGCTTTCGCAATTCCACACTCCTTCGGTGATAGCGGATCACAGCGAGGCCCCTGTAAATGCATTGGGATACCTGCGCGCCATGTTCACGGTTGAAGATATTGATGAAATGGTTGCCAGGCTGATGAAGCATGGTGCTCAGCTCGTCGGTGAAGTGGTTCAGTACGAGGACTCATACCGGCTCTGCTATATTCGGGGAACTGAAGGGCTGCTGATCGGGTTGGCGGAAGAAATTGGTGGTAAGGAAGTATGACGTAAGAGAGAGGGAGAAGACTGGTTTAAGGTTTCTTCCTTTTTGCTAAATACAGGTATATTCATAATTACTAATTATTGGTAGTATGAATAGGAGACTTTCCCCTGGAGCTTTCAGGAAACGATAAGCGCATTTTCAACGAGTGAGTGGGTATTGAAAGTCATTTGGAGACTGGTCGTGTAGGGGTGTTTGGATGTTACGTAATTTGAAATCTTTTGTTAAAAATCATCCTATTTTATCTGCATTAACTATTTTTATAGCGCTAGCTGCCGGTCTTGTAGGTTTTTTCATCAATTGGGCATTTTACGATATGGACCGAATTGATCCAGGCGAGTTTCTTACTGAAGAAGTTTCGCCAGACGGAAAATATACATTGAAAACGTACGTAAATAACGGCGGAGCAACGGTCAACTATGCCGTTTTAGGTGTGCTCCATTTCAATGGCAGTAAAAAGGAACCGAAAAATATTTACTGGCAATATGAAATAGAAGACAGCACCGTGCACTGGCAGGATTCCGATACAGTAATCATTAATGGTATAAGCATTGATGTACCAAACGGAAAATATGATTACCGCCACCCTTGAGTTTTAAATATACATTACTGGAGTTATGGAGCTTAAAATAAAGAAAAGGTGGCATATATCATGGAAAATAAGTCAGGTTACGCATACATAATAATTCTGCTGATTCTTCTTGTGGCAGTCTATACCTTGTTTGAATCCAGACTGGTGCCTGCCGGTTATGAATTGGCTGTCGATGGCCTGGTCATTTCAAGAACCTTGATGATCATTTTTATCCTTCATCTAATTTCAAAAGTCGCGTTTATGATGATCAGCAAATCAAAAGAAGAATAGTATAGGTTGAGGTAAATTGGGTCAATGGCTTTTACATGAAAATAGGAAAGGGAAGGATTCCATCAACAGAATCCTTCCCTTTCGCTTTTGGCATAATTACTGTACCTCGCCCATGATCGACGTCACGATATGCAGCGAATCCCATTCACCGCCCGAAAATTTGATGATCGGGTATTTGTGGGGAAACAGCTGATCGCGGATCGCTTCAGCGCTGTTGCCTTCATTTTGCAATTCCTGGACCTGCTGCTGCAGGGCAAGCAAATAATCTCTTTTTCGTTCGAGGGCGCTGCGTCCATCTTCAACAAATCCCGCGTGGCTGCAAAATACGTCTTGGAAATCGTATCTCAATACCCTATCCAGGGAATTGATGATGTCCGGAATATGCTCTTCTGCCAATACGACTTTTGTGCGTTCATTCACGAATAAATCACCGGTAAATAATTGGCCGGTATCCTTATTTAAGAAAGCTTTATGGTCGAAAGCATGGCCCGGCGTATCGATTACATCCCATGTGGCAGTTCGCGACTGAAAAGTTTCAGGCATAGGCACTGCGTGGAACGGCTTCCTCTTTCCCCAAAAAAGTTTCCGGTACAGCGGATAATCCGCACGCTGGGCACAGGAGACGATTGTTTTTTGATTTAAATAAATCGGGGCATCTTTATTCTTTTCAATATATGCGGCGCATCCGGAATGATCTTCATGATAATGGGTAAGCAGGACCTGATTGAAATCAGCCTGGTCAATAAAGGCTTCAAAAAATTTGCGCAGCGACTGGGCGCCGGTATCAATCAGGACGCCATCAATCAGATAACTGTACACATTTAAAGATACGCCTTGAAATTGCACTTTGCCGTTCAAATAGGAGACGCCATGCCGGTCGCCTAACACCCCTTGCTTCTTCATCATCACAAACTTTCCTCCTCGAAATTCGAATTAAATAAGTAATCCAAGCGTAACTCATTGAATTGGAAAAATATATACAGTTTAAAGTGAAATGGCATTTTCCAACTGCTTTTCAGCCATTTGAACGGCCGAATGATCATAGAATGCCGAAAAGTGCTCATAGAATCCCGTGAGCCTATTCGTCTCCCTGTTTCAGGCGAAATTTCCGCTAAAATGATGGAATAATATCAGCAGTAACAGCTTTTCAAGCTAATACCAGTTTCCCACACACCTAAAGTTCAAGTGCAACAGCGGATGTTTTTCGCCGTGCGAAAAACTCCAATCCCTTAAGGAAAGCTTCGCATCCGCGAAGCTTTTTTCATTTCAATGCTTTAAAAAGGAAATAATGGGTGTTTATGAAAAATTCAGTGTTTTTGCAGCCTCGAAAAGGATAAAATTGTGAAAAGAAGATCTTTTGAAAAAAAGAACAACAGTTAAAAAGAGCTTTAAGAAAGTAGGGTTCAATGATGAAAAGACGCGGAGATAGAAAATTTACACGAAAACTGTCCGCCACATTTCTTTCCACTTTAATATCTTCCACGGCTATATGCAGTTGGGGGCTTGTCACAGACGATAATATTGAAAATAATTTGGCAGCTGATTTTTTTTTCTGGACGGTAATTTACTTTCTCTTTATGGGGATCATTGTGCTGATCTATGGCAATATCGTCTCTGTCATCGTCGAGTCTTTTCAGAGGAAATGGTTTGAAGAGGCAGACTGGTTATACATATTAATACTGGGCGTGTTCGGGGCAGCAATCGGACTGATATTACCACATTGGGAGGTTATTATCCAAGGGTTCTTCGTCGCGATGCTTTATGGATTGATCGATAAATTTATGCTCAAAAGATGGCAGCAGAACAAAGGCACTGCAATGCTTTTCATCGTGCCGCTTGCGGTTTTCGTCGTGCTTTCTGTTTATTTCCATTACACATTGCCAACCTGGTCTTTTGAACAGTGATTCAGTCCGCACCTATATTCTATGAATAAAACAGGTCATCACATAGAGAAAGACCACCTATTCCAATAAACAGGACAATCCGCTGAAGCAGCCGGAAGATCCAGGAGGATATGATGAAGAAAATCTGTGTTTGGTTAGTCGGGATTTTTTTATTGGCGACCATTTTATGTATTTTCGGACAAGGAATCGCTTACTTCTTGAGTGAGAAGGTGATATCGATTTATCCAGTCTATTATTTGACGGGTCTGACGATTTCAGAGCTCGTTCTATATCTGGCGGCAGGATTAGGAGTTTTTCGGTTGTTTAAAAAACGGGAATCCTCTATCAGAAGGTTCGAACCTTTTATTGTGCTTTTATTTATCGTGTCACTAAGTGCAGCTGTTTGGTCGATATTTGTAACGGCTATGTGGTGAGGCTGAAATGATGTGCTTTCAGGAAAAGCGAAGGCGCTAAAAAACTTACAGAAAGCAGGCTGGGATATGTGGGTAGCAAGAATACTCGAGACAGAAAGAGGGAACTTTGAAATTTTCGAGAAAGGTGAAGGAGAACCTTTGGCTGTTACGCATTTATACAGTGAATTCAACCAGAATGGAAATTCGATGGCTGCCTCTTTTACAGATGATTATCATGTCTATCTGATTAACCTTCGCGGAGCGGGTCAGTCGGTTAACGCTGCCACGCCGGATGAATACAGCATGGATGAGACAGTGAAAGATCTTGAGGCTTTCAGAAAAGCGTTGAAATACGAAAAATGGGCTTTCGCGGGACATTCTACAGGTGGCATGCTGGCTTTAAAATATGCCATCAACAGCCAGTCATCCCTTACAAAAATAATTGCAGGGGGAGCCGCAGCCAGCTATGAATACGGAAAAGATGAAAACAGCATCTATTGCAGGAAGAATCCGCATTTTGACCGGATTGTTGAAATAATGGACCTAATGAATAATCCGGAAACTCCTATTGAAGTGCGCAAGGAAATTAGTTACGAGTGGGCCTTGATGTCTTATCGATCAGAAGAAAAATTAAAAGAGGCGATGAAAAAGCCGAACAGCGGCAAGACAGTCGGTCTGCGTTTGGATTATTTCATAAAAAACGAATATCCTACATACGATATCAGAGAAGAATTGAAAGAAATCCACATTCCGAGTTTCATTTACTCCGGAAAATATGATGCGCAATGCCCGCTGAAGTTTGGGGAGGAAATTGCTGACTTAATTCCAGGTGCCAAATTCACAGTTTTTGAAGAAAGCAACCACAATCCTTTTTCAGAAGAAGAAAATAAGTTCCGTAAATTTGTAAAAGAAACCTTATGAATACAAAACAGAAAAAGAATCTCTACTTAATGTACAGCAGCTTTTCTCTATCAATCAAAAGTATTCATTAGCCTGAACACCTATTTTTTTAACAAAAACACCACAATCATAAAAACATTAAATTATCAGATTTTAAGCATCCTTCATTGATAATAAATCCTGAAACTATTATAATTCAGATAAGAAAGCGGTTACATTTGGCTTGAAATGGAATCGTTTCCGCAAAAAGCAGAAGAGAGTATTTACTGGGAATGGCCTGAACAACTATCATCCTTCTATTGCAAAACCGGAAAATCCGGTTGCAGTTTTTTAACCCACAATTAAAGCAGTCCGTGATGTCATATGCCCCGGCATCTCCACCTTAACACCCTTCAGAAAAAAGTAATTCCTATAATTACGTTCAGACTGATTTCTTCCCAATCCCGCAGAAGAGCAGTGTCAAAGCCATTTATAGAGAGAGTTCCACGAATGGCTTTAGTCGGCAAGAATAGGCTCTTTGAAGATTTTATTTTGGAAAAATTTTTCATAATAAAGTTCTATTTTTACTGAAAGGGGAAAAACAAAATGGCACTACCACGGGGGAAAAGTTACATTCGGCTTGATCAGGTCAGTCAAGAAGATATAGATAACCTGATTATCAGAGTTAATAGCTGTACCTGGCGGCAAACGTTTCATATCCAGCCGGTTTCCGGGCTGCTCAACGATCCGAACGGTTTCTGCTTCTACAACGGTGAATATCATTTGTATTATCAATGGCATCCGTTAGGCCCGTTTCACGGCTTGAAGTATTGGTACCACACCAAATCAAAGGATCTCGTCAACTGGGAGAATGTCGGGATCGCCATTAAACCCGATGAGTATTTTGACAGCCACGGCGCCTATTCAGGAAGTGCGGTTGAGCATAACGGAAACTTGTACTTGTTGTATACAGGCAATACGCGGGATGAGAATCTCGTGCGGCATCCTTATCTTTGCATAGCCGTGATGGATGAGGACGGAAACATCATCAAATCGAAAAAATCAGTTCTCAATAAAGTTCCGGAAGGATATACAGAGCATTTCCGCGATCCGAAATTATGGAAGGCAGATGACAAGTTTTATGCAGTGATAGGCGCGCAAAGAACTGATAAAACCGGAGGCGTCTGTTTATTGAGTTCATCTGACTTGCTGGAATGGAAGTTTGAAGGGGAGCTGGCCACAAATTTGGAACACTTCGGTTTTATGTGGGAATGCCCGGATTATTTTGAAATGGACGATAAGGGGATCCTGATTTTCTCTCCGCAAGGGTTGGAGCCAGTTGGCGATCTTTATCAAAATATTTACCAGGCGGGGTACGTTGTGGGAGAAAAGCTCGATCTGCAACGGCGTGAATTGATTCACGGAGATTTCATCGAACTTGATCGTGGATTTGATTTTTATGCTCCGCATACGATGAAAGATCCAGGAGGCAGAAGGCTGATGGTCGCCTGGATGGGATTGCCTGAAATCGAGTATCCCAGCGACATCAACGGCTGGGCTAATTGCCTGACCATCATGAGGGAATTATCGCTGCGAGATGGCAAACTGATTCAAAAGCCGGTTCCGGAACTTCAATCACTCCGTAAAAATAAAGTCGAAGCAGCAGATATAATTCGGGATGAAAATAAAATGGTTGATGGATTCTCAGGGGTCACCTATGAGCTGATCTGTGAGTTTGAACAGGGAGACGCCATGGAATATGGCATAGAATTTCGTGCGGGAGCTGAAGAGAAAACGGTGATCAAATACGATGCAGACCAGGGGAAAATCATACTGGACCGCACGCTATCGGGAAAAGTGATTGGCAGCACATATGGAACAGAAAGAAAATGCCGAATCGCTGGAGGTTCTCACAAGTTTCATTTGTTTGTTGATTCTTCATCAGTGGAGATTTTTGTGGATGATGGAGAAGAAACGTTTACTGCCCGGATTTTCCCGGATATAAGAAGCCAGGAAATCCGGTTCTATGCAATGGGCGGTTCTGCGGAGTTTAAAGCAGTGAAGTGGGATTATTTATAGGTGAATGTCCGAAGGAGGAGATGTGCTGAATGGGAAATCTGTTTTCTATTGGCGAGATATTGATAGATTTCATCCCCCACCAAAAAGGAATCGCCTTGAAAGATGTGGCTTCTTTTACGCGGGTGCCTGGAGGCGCTCCTGCAAATGTAGCAGCTGCGGTTGCGAAATTTGGCGGGACTGCTTCACTGATCACTAAATTAGGGGAAGATGCTTTTGGCGACTTCCTTTTGGAACAAATGACAGAGTTCGGCGTAAGGACAGATAAAATCGTAAGAACAAAGGAGGCGAATACCGGGCTTGCCTTTGTATCCTTGCGTGAAAACGGTGAACGTGACTTTTCATTTTACAGAAACCCTTCTGCCGATTTGCTTCTCAAAGAATCGGAAATAGATGCGGACTGGTTCCAACAAGGCGATTTTTTGCATTTTTGTTCTGTGGATTTAGTGGAGAGTCCGATGAAATATGCCCACCTTAAAGCGATTGGAGCAGCCAAGGCGCGCGGTGGGATCATCAGTTTTGATCCCAATGTGCGCCTGCCCCTTTGGGAGAATCCTGAAGACTGCCGGAAGACCATTCTGGATTTTATTCCGATGGCGCATATTGTCAAAATTTCTGATGATGAACTGGAATTTATCACCGGTACAGCGGAGGAAACAAAAGCCATTGCGTCTTTGTTCAAAGGGGACGTTCAGGCAGTGGTGCTGACGAAAGGCGCGGAAGGTGCGGATCTTTACGCAGGGAACCACAAATATTCGTCCGCGGGATATTCCTTGGAAGTGGAAGACACCACCGGAGCGGGGGATGCATTCACCGGCGGCTTTTTGTATCAATTGCTGAACCTGGATACAAGACAGGACAATCTGGAAGCTGTATTGAGTGAACATCACCAGGAGCTGCTGGCTTTCGCAAACGCCAGCGGAGCGCTGGTTACTACCGGGAAAGGAGCGATTTCCGCCCTCCCCACTAAAGAACAGGTATTGCAGTTAATGAAATAAAACAAAGCAGCATCCACCCTGAATGCTTTTTTGCTTCGCTGAATTCTGACGGGGTTGGTTTCATTTGGTTTAGCTTTTATACATTTATACGGTTAATTCAAATGGATCAAAAAAGCTCGAAAGAAAACCGTAAAACGGCTTTCTTTCGAGCTTTTCATATTGTATCCAAAAATTTTCATCCTAAAAATTCACAAGCGTTCCGCTACAAACACCTGATACGTATCCCGACCCAGTTTCTTCGCTTCATACAAAGCCAGGTCAGCGGATTTAATCAGCTGTTTTTCATCTGTGGAGTGGTCGGGGCAGAGCGCGATGCCGATGCTGGCGCCAATTTTGATATCGGATCCATTGAAGCGCAACGGTTTATCAAACGAATTCAGTATTTTCTTTGCCATGTCTTCAGCTGATTCCAGAGACTCGATCGCCGGCAGGACCACGCCCATCTCGTCTCCGCCTAAACGCGCGGCGGTCGCCGTCGGATGGACGCAGGACTGCAGCCGCAGCGCCATTTCTGTAATGACGGCATCTCCGGCATCATGGCCGTATTGGTCGTTTATCTGTTTGAATTTATGGCCATCCAGCATGAGGACTGCCACTTTTTTACCGGTCGATTTTGAACGCTCAACCGCCTTTGCCAACTGGTCGTCAAAAGTCCGCCGGTTAGGTATGCCGGTCAAATGATCGTAGAATGCCATTCTTTCTATTTTTTCCTGAAGCTTTCTTCGCTCTGTGATATCTCTCGATATGGTGAAGACCTGTTTTAATTCCCCATTTTCCAAAACGGGAGTTGGAGAAACCTCCATCCAGATATAATGGCCTTCCTTGTGTTTGAAGCGGGCTTGAAGCGTCGCCGGTTTGCCTCCTTCAAGCAAGGAAGCTACGCTTTCTGTCAATGCGGCTTCGTCTTCCGGATGAATGTTCATCATCAGGGGTTTTCCAATACAGTCGCTGGCGGAATATCCTGAAATCGTTTCGTAGGCTGGAGATACATATTCAATCGTTCCATTCAAATTGATCATCGTAACGATATCAAATGTGCTTTCTGTAATGATTTTGTACTTCTCCTGGCTTTTCAGAAGTTCTTTTTCGGCTATTTTAAGTTCCGTGACATCTTTATAGATAATGGTGGCACCAATAATTTCTTTATCCGTATTTTTTACAGGTGAATACGAAGAAATGATGTTCAGCACTTTACCGGTTTTCGTCAGACGGATGGTGTCGTGGGAATTGACGGTTTCACCGGTAAGGAGCCTTTCCACAATATTGATTTGGTCGTGCCGCATATGTGGAGGGATGATGGTGCCTTTGCCGGTGACCATTTCTTCTTCCGTAAAGCCGAATGTCTTCTCGAACGCCGGGTTCACTTTCAGGATGTCACCTTTTGTGTCTATGTAAAAAATAGGATCAGTCGAATTTTCCCAGAAGACTTCAAGTTCTGTTTTAGCAGCAATCAAAGCCTGCTGGGCTTGATTGATCGCAGTGATATCGGTCAGGATGCCATGGATTCCCACCAATTGGCTGTCAGCGATGATGGGGATGTTGATCACCTGCAGATCAATCAGGTGCCCTTTTTTATGGCGGAAGGTCAATTCGTACTGTACTGGCTGCCGTTCAAGAATGGTTTTGTAAAAGTGGCTGCGCACTTTTTCCGCTTCTTCGTCCAATATGATTGAAAGGTACTGCTGTCCACCGAGTTCCGTTAGGTTATGACCTGTAATGGACTCGATCCTTCTATTGATGCTCGATAGATTGCCAGCCTTGTCAAAAGTCATGATTCCGTGGGGATGATTTTCAAACAGCGACTTATAGCGCTGTTCACTTTCCAGCAGGAGGCGTCCCATTTCCTTTTGCTTGGTGATCGCTTTCGCAATGGCATAGACTCCGATTACGTTTTCTTCAATAATAATCGGAATCGTATTCAAGTGAAGTACCTCAATCTGCCGATTTTTTGTATAAATGCTCACTTCGAAATCAAGGGCTTGCCCTTTTAACGCCTTTTCAACGTTCAATCGTGCCTCATCCAAGCAATGATCGGCTACTAAAGATAATATTGAGGATCCCAGCAGTTCTTCTTCCGAAAAGCCTGTTGCTTCCGCCACCATCTTATTGAGACTGGTGAATCTTTGGTGCTGGTCAAACTCAAATACAGGATTTGCATTGTTGTTCACCAGCGAACTCAATCTTTTCCGCTCAATTTCCATCTCTCGCTGTGTATCCAGCAGTTCTTGTTTTTTCCGTTCCCTTTCCGTTACATCCCGGACAATGGCAAGGACATACAAACATCTGCCGTCTTTGGATACAATCGGATTAAGTTTTGTTTCTCCGATGAATCCACCGTTCACAGTCTGGAATCGCTCTGTAAATTCGACGGACTTTCGAGTGGACTGCACCATCCGATAATGCCCCATCAATAGCCGGCAAAGTTCCGGAGGCAGGACCTCACCGATCTGGAGCCCTTTAATTTCCGTTAAATCCAGTACGGATAAAGCTGCTGGATTGGCATACATATACTTGAATGAATCCTGTTCTTCTTTCATTAAAAATACCGGATCTTCAATGACATCCAATAGAGCAGTAGAGGCTAAAAAATCCTGGTCTATATTTTCAATATAGTAATTCTCCAATCTAATTCCCCTCCTGGCAGATAAAGAAAGCTGCTGAAATCAGCTATATGTTAATTTTAGTAGAAAGACATTTTTTAAATCGAATTGTATATTTTGTAAAATGAATAAAGTTATTATTTTCCATCTATTCAAAGTTTAATTGATTGAGCAAGTGTAAGATAGTATTTCTTTTATAAATTTTGGAAAGTGTTTCATGAATCTGACTATTACTGGATTCTGAGTTTTAATCTTTTTCTTAATTAATTTTACAGCAAGCAATAATTTTCTCTAAAAGACAATGCCATCTGTTAATATGTATATTTAAATGATATTTAAGGATTTGAGGCCATTTCAGTGAAAGGGGGAGCCTGATGAATCGGGTAAAAGGCATTGCGATGATTTTGAGTGGAGCGGCGTTATGGGGCGCGACCGGGCCGCTGATGGAATGGCTTTTTGAAGCTTATGGGATATCTGTTTCGTTTCTTTTGACTCTTCGGCTGATTATTGCGGGCGTTCTGCTGCTGGTTTTTCTGAAATTGAAGCGAGTCAAAATCCTCTCTGTTTTTCATGGCGGCATCTGGGTGCGGCAATTGCTGATTTTCTCTGTGCTTGGCATGCTGGGGGTCCAATTCAGTTTTGTTTCTTCTATTGAAACAAGCAACGCGGTGGTTGCGACCTTGTTCCAATTTTTGGCGCCGGTTTATCTGATTCTCTTTATTTCGCTGCGGCATAAGAAGTTTCCACCCAAGTACCAGGTGATCGGAATGATCGGTACGATGGCAGGGTTATTTCTCTTACTGACAAACGGACGGCTCGATGAACTGGCAATCAGTGGGATAGCGCTCTTCTGGGGAGTGATGGTCGGACTGGCTTTCGCTTTCTATACGCTCTATCCCGGGAGGCTCATGGAAGAGTGGGGCGTCCTGCTGATTGTCGGATGGTCCATGCTGTTCGGCGGCATTTTCCTGGGGCTGGTCAATCCTGTTTTCAGATCGGCTGATTGGCCGCTTCTGGCTAAACCGGGCGTCTCCCTGGGAATTTTGGCTGTCATCATTATCGGGACACTGGCATTCGTCCTGTTCTTGAGCAGCATGCGCTTCATCCTGCCCGTGGAAGCGAGCATCTTATCAGCTTTTGAGCCGCTGACGGCGATGATTATCTCGGCCATTTGGTTTGGCCAATTCCTGGAACCCATCCAGCTTGGCGGCGCGGCGATCATGCTCGTATTCGTTACTTGGCTGTCGCTTGCCGGTGACGGGGAATCAAAGGAACTGGCAGAAGAATAGCAGGAGGCAGCATCTTAACAGGTGCAGCCTCTTTTATAATTAAACATGTAAATTTCCTTGGAAAAAGGTTTTTAAAGAAATAAGTGGAATAAAAAAGGGAAGGCTTGATTGTTCGAGTCGGAGTGAAATAATATCCGCTGAAAAGGGGCGTCCCACGTGAGAAAAATTCTGTTCCTTCCGTTCCTGTTTTTATTGCTGGCTGGCTGCAGTCCATCCGCTTCTGAATTGCCTCTCGAGATGATGGCATACAATAGCCTTTCGAAAGCGGAACAGGATTTAATTCCTGTCAGTCCCAAAGACTCTACTGTCAAAAAAGAAGACGTCTCATCTGCGATAAAGTCTTTGATCGACAGCGATTACCATAAAGAGCAGGTTTATGCAGTGGTGTTTCACGACACAGGCAGCAATGCTTCCGGAAATCTGGTTGTGTATATTGACCTCGATAAAGGAAAAGTTGTGGGGAAAGGGTATGAAGATAAAGAGTAGGTTCTCTTCATATTTGATTTTTCACCTTAATAGTTATAGCTTGTAAGAAAGTCAGTTTAATTGATCCGTAAATTTCAGAGTAGGTGATGGAGCGTGGCACAAGACAAAAAAGAGAAAAATGAGCTGTGGGAATGGGTGAAGGCAATTCTGATCGCTGTGATTATAGTCGGAGGCATACGGTTTTTCCTGTTTGAACCAGTAATGGTCGATGGCGTATCAATGATGCCGACCCTCGAAGACGGCGAACGGATCATTGTAAACAAAATTGGATATACCCTTGGAGAGCCGGAACGATTTGATATTGTTGTTTTCCATGCTTCTGAAGAAGAGGACTATGTGAAGCGTATCATCGGATTGCCAGGGGACCATATAGCTTACGAAAATGATGAACTTTTTATTAACGGAGAAGCGCAGGAAGAACCTTATTTATCCACTCTTAAGGAGCAGAAAAGCGAAGGGAACAGCCGATTGACACCAGATTTTACACTGGAAGAGCTGCTTGAAATCGAAGAGATTCCGGAAGGCCATGTTTTTGTATTGGGAGACAACCGTGAACACAGTACAGACAGCCGGATTATCGGGTTGGTGCCGATCGAAGAGATTATGGGAAGTGCCAGTTTCATTTTTTGGCCGTTGGATGAGATGGAGTTTGTGGAGTGATTTCTGAAATGAAAAAGATCTCGTATATGAATCTGCTTGAAAATGAATATGATATAAACAGGAAAAGAGCCCGGCGTGCCAAGTTTTAACAGGCACTTCGGGTTCTTTCATTTTAAGCTTAATCATTCACTTTAACCGGTTCAGCATTCAATTTCACAAAAGGTTTCTGTTCCAATTTAGGTCCCAGCTGGAACAGCAGCACGCCGCCGCTGATCATCAGCACGCCAAGCAGCGATTGCCAGGTGAATGGCACCTGCTCGAGCCCGAACCAGCCAAGCGTATCCCACATCAAGCCGAAGAAAATCTGCGACACCATGACGAGTGAGATGGCGCGGCTTGGTCCAAGAATCTGGACGCCTTGAGTGACACAGGCAACAACGCCGACTCCGACGATGCCGCTGAACCAGAACCAGGGTTCAGCATCGAAGCTGAACAATCCTGTTCCTTCAAAGGCAAGGCCAGCCACGAACGAAGCTGCAAATCCGAGAAACAGTACAAGTGTTGTGGTCGTCCAGACACTGACGCGCTTTTTCACGTTTGCATTAAATGTATTCTGGATGGAGACAAATGCTCCGCCGATAATTGCCAAAAAGATTCCGAGAGCCATTTGGATTCCTCCTATTCGTAAATGTTTTGTCCCGCCTGCTCCAAAAGGGCATCGCGGTCGAGCAATGTGATTTTTCCGCGTTTCTTCACAATCCATCCAGCTTGTTCGAATTGCTGGAGGACACGGTTCAAATGACGGTAGCTGGTGCCGATCAAATCCGCCATATCAATGAGCGAAGTGGATTCGAGCATCTGTTGGGTCGGGGTCATAGACAGCAGATAACTCGCAACACGGACATCGACTGTGTAAAGCAGATTGAAATTCATCGCCCGCGTCTTCGTTTCGAATTTCGTCGTGATAGTTTGGAGCAGAAATTGCAGCCAGGCTGCGTTATCCGCCATATGTTTGCGCAGCACATCGTATGAGATGCCGATGACCACGATATCCGTTACGGCTTCCACCGTGTTGATGAACGGACATTCTCTTACGTATTCAACATCGCCGACGATATCGAACTGTTTCTTGAATGCGAGAATCAGCCGTTTCCCTTCTGGTGACAGCATGGAAATTTTTAATTTTCCTTTGACCAGCAGATAAAGCGTATTCGCTTCATCACTCTGTGAAAATAAGCGTTCACCACTGCTGTAGGTAGCGACGAACATCTCTCCTTGGACATGCTCCGGAAACAGATCCAAAAGCTCAAATTGCTGAAGATATTCCGAAATACGTCTGTCCATCTGTCTCCACTCCTACAATTTTAAAATAATGACGCCTGCGACCATCATCAGCACACCGATAATCTGTGTCTTGCCGATTCTTTTTTGAACCATGTCGAACCATCCTCTGCCATCGATGACAATTGCCAGCACCAGCTGTGCAATCAGGAAGATGGCGATGGTTAACGTTACGCCCATAATATGGATCGCGGTCATATTGCTGAACAGCACAATCGCTGCCAGCATGCCGCCTGAGGCATATAGAGGCGAAACTTCAGTCAACTGCCGGTATGAGCGGTCCCTGAGAACGATGACGATGAGGATCGCCAGTACAAAACCGGTCAATTGGGTCATCGCTGCAGCCTGCCACGAACCGATCTGACTGCTGATCGTCGCATTGGCGACGCTTTGGAATGTCAGAAAGAATCCGCCGAGCAGCGCAAATAAGATCCCTTTCATAAAATACACGCACCTTTCTATACTCCTAATTTACAGGAGGAGAATTGGGGCGAAAAGGACACATGTCCCATTCATCATCACTCAATTGCAGCAGACTGACAAGGGGAATATTTTTCTAAAGAGTCTGAAAATTTAAGTTATAATGAAGTCTATAAGACAGCACTGTATTTGCCTGGGTATTTTCAGCGTTTATTGGCCACGGAATTTTTCTATACAAAGGAGCAGAGTAAAATGCAGAATCCCTTACCGAAAAAGTTCGATAAACAAGCGAATAAATACAATAAACTCAGGACGCATGACAAGACCTTCAAATACCGGCAAAAAATTTTCTCAGATATACACGGCGAAGTATTGGAGGTCGGCATTGGAGTGGGGCTCAATTTTCCTCTGTATAACCGGGACGTCAATCTCACGGGCGTGGACTTCAGCGAGGAGATGCTGAAAAGAGCCCGGCAGGCCGCAAAAGAATATCCGTTCCAAACCAAACTTATTCAGGACGATGTGGAAACGATCGAGTTTCCCGAGAACAGTTTTGATGTAATCGTTTCTTCAGGGACTCTGTGCGGCTATCAGAACCCGCTCGACGTTTTGAATAATTTCCAAAAATGGTGCAGACCGGATGGAAAGGTTTTGCTGCTCGAACACGGCCTCAGTACCAATAAACCACTGGCATGGCTGCAGAAATCTTTGGATCCGCTGGCAGTGAAAGTGGCGGGCTGCCACGCGAACCGTGATATCAGCGGACTGGTTAAAAGCTCAAAACTGCAATTCGTCAAGGAAGAGCGGTATCTGGCGGGGAATGTTTATATGATATGGGCAAAGCCATAGGCAGCAAGTAATTATGAATTTTTAATAGGAAACAGAAACAAATCAACAGAAAATGGGTGGACTATGCATATTGAAACGAAAAACAATGTATCATTTTCTTCAGTACTTGAGCACGTCAAAAATACAGCGAACACAGTAGACTGCACGGGTTCTGCACTGTTAATCATGCAGAACGGGGAAGTTGCAGTGGAAGAATATTGGGGTACGCATTCGAAGGGCGAGAATGCGGAAAAAGTACAGGCAACGACGCAATTCCATATAGCTTCAGTAAGAAAATGCTATATCGGTTTTGCCGCGGCGTATGCTGTCCACGAAGGATTGATCCGGTCGATTGATGATTTGGTGACCCAGTATGTCCCGATTGTCGATTCTAAACTTTTCGAGGGAGTGACGATTCGTCACCTGTTGACTCATACCCACGGATTAAAGAAGAACGGCCGTGAGATACAAAGGGAATTCCCGGCGGGCGAAAGTTGGGCATACCGGGGTATCGGCATCAATACATTAACCGAAGTCATTGAAAATGCGACTGGCCGGACCGTTGCAGAAATTCTGACCGAACAAGTCTTCACTAAGATGAATTTTACCGAAACCGGCTGGTACGCGGAAATGAATGAAAATCTGGTGGATGTAATAAGAAATCCGGACGATACAAGCTGGTACAACGGTACGAGCATTTCTGGAAATGAACGGAATATGTACGTTTCGGTGAGGGAACTGGCCAAGTGGGGAGAGCTTCATTTGAACAAGGGCCGTGCAGCCGGTGAACAGCTTATTCCGCGTGAAATCATTGAGCTGGCTGCTTCGGTTCAAAGTCCGAAAATGCAGGATTCAGATTTACCGCAGAACGGCTTTTTGTGGTTTGTGAAAGACTTGCCTGCCAAACAGACTGAAATTGGCGATTCTGTTCCGGAAGGTTCATTTCAAATACTGGGTTATACAGGAGTGACGCTCCTTGTAATTCCGAAACATGATCTGGTGGCTGTCAGGGCTTTCAATAGTTTTGGCTCTCCGGACGGCTATGATTATCTGGAAGATGTAAGGACTTTTGGGGATGCGGTGGTTGATTGTTTATAGATCTTCAGGGGGGAGGGTTCGTATGGCGGGCGTTAACTGGCTGAGTTTGTTATTCATAATTGGGTTTGTTGGGGTACATTTCAGCACAAAGTACCTGAAACTTTCCACAGAGAATCCCAGAAGCCCGTGGCTGTCTGTTTTTGGAGGAGCGACAATCGCTTATGTATTCCTGTATCTGTTGCCTGAGCTGCATAAATATCTGGGAATCATGAAGGAAGCTGTGGGAGACAGTTGGCTTGCCGTTGTCGTTGACTATACGTATTTACTGGCATTGATTGGATACTTTGGCAAAAACAAAGCAGAAGGATAAAGGAGAAGAGTCTGGGTTTCCAGTATTTCTCGTCCACTTGTCGTCTTTCTTCATATATAACCTGATCATAGGCTATCTGTTGATCCGAGAAGAATTTTCAAGCCAGTGGAGCATGGCCCTTTATTTTCTTGCATTGGCAGCACATTTCGTAGCGACTGATCATACATTAAAGGAAATTCACAAAGAAGCGTATGACCGGTACGGCAGATGGTTTTTGGTTGCTGCCCTATTAATTGGCTGGCTGATCGGCGTTATCCTTAAAGTCCATGAAGTTGCAGTAGGAATCGCTGTCTCCTTTTTGGTCGGAGGGATACTGTTGAATGTGTTCAAAGACGAGTTGAAGCAGGGGGGGTCTAAGAATTATCTGGCATTTTTGAGTGGAGCAGGCGTCATCCTTGCGCTTTTTATAGTGGTGAGAAGTTTATAGCAGGAGGATTCACATGGGATACATCCGGATTAGCCTATCATTAAAGCGTTTTTAGGCTTGGCCAGCGATGAATGATTACGTCAAATTATTATTAAACATAATAAAAATGTTTAAAAATTATGTATTGGGGTAGACTATTAGACGTGAATCATTTCAAATAATAGAGGAGAATTTTTATGTCACCAATGTTGTCTCTTTTTGAAGCCGTGGAGATACGTGAGCTTCTTTCCTTTAAAAAGTCTGCCCTGACAAAAACCAAGCTGTTTTTGGAAAGTGTGAAAGAGCATTATCATACTGAAGTTTTGGAAGAAGATATCGAACTGTCCATTCAAGAGATTGAGGATTTGAAAAATATATTGATCGGTTCAGGTGCAGAAATTCAAAAATAGCCTGGAAAAGCTTATTTGAACAGGCAATGTTTTGGTACAACGTTTCCTTTAGAAAAAATAAAACAATAATGACACCATTCGATACTCGCTGCATCTACATTGCAAGCGTGTTTATTATTTGTAACTTTTCATCCCAAAACCCGGTCTCATCACTATAAAAGGGGTGAGTGATTTGAAATGGTTGGCGATATTGATTTTAACAGGTGGATGGTTGCTCACTGGCTGCCAGAATGTTCAAGAGGAGACGGCGGATATTCAGCCGAATACTGGACAGGAGCTGGACAGAAGTGCATTTTCCCCGTTGCCGCAAATAGATGTGATCGAGGTTGCCAGCTCAGGCGAAATAAAGAATAGGGATCGGTTCCAAACATTCTTGGAACGAGTAAATGAACAAGAACCGGATCACATCCAGCTAATCCAATTCACCAGCGAAGGGAATCCGATTTCCCGTGATGTGCAATTTGATGGCTCAGAATTCAAATCCATCGTAAACAGTTTGAGGGATTCTTACGGTTCGGATGGTGTAAGTGAGGTGGCCTGTTCTGGGATATCGAAGAGTGAAACAGATGAAAGAATCGATTATCAGCTGGAAGGCTGTGAAATTAAGAAAGTGATTGAGCTGTTGGTGATTTGGAAATAGTTTGCCGGCAAAAGAAACCCCGAATGAAAGACGTGAAGAATCCTGTCTTTCATTCGGGGTATTTTCATGGCTTATATCTTATTGGCACATTAGTAAACTGAAAATCATCTTTTAGCAGCCAATGACTTGGCATGTGCCTGCTTTACTTCCTCCAGCAGCGCGGCTTCTGTCAAAAGGCGGTAGCCGGTATTCGCCAATGCTTTTGCTCCGCGGATCAAAGCTTCATCGCCTTGTGGAGACTTGGCTGCTTCTCGGAACTCAACCGTGTGGCCGATCAAATCATCCGGTCCGATTTTGATATATGGATGGGCGGTCGGGACGACGTGGCTGATATTGCCGGCGTCTGTCGAACCGATTCCGGTGTTGCGGGATGTCGCTACTGTTTCGCCGACAGCTTCCAATTCTTCGCGGACTACTGCATCCAAAGTGGAAGTTAAGACAAGATCTTTCACTTCGTTCTGGAAACGGACAATTTTGACGCTAGTGCCTGTGGCCAGTGCAGCACCTTCAGCGATAGCACGTATTTTCGTCGCTGTTTCCGAAGCTTTTTTCCAGGAATCACCGCGTATGTAGAAGCGGGCTGCAGCGTATTCCGGAATGATGTTCGGTGCGTCGCCGCCGTGCGTGATGATGCCGTGTACACGGGCGTCAGATGGCAATTGCTGGCGAAGCGCGTTGATGCTGTTGAATAGCTGGAGCACTGCATCGAGTGCATTGATGCCTTCTTCCGGTGACCCTGCCGCATGGGCAGGCTTTCCGTAAAAATGAAATTCAAGCGGATCAACAGCAAGTGAAGGCGTGGTTGTCGAAGATCTGCCCGATGGATGGATCATCAATGCGGCATCAATGCCTTCAAGCAAACCATGTTTCACGAAACTCCCTTTTGCGCTGCCGTTCGGACCGCCTTCTTCAGCTGGAGTCCCAAGCACGACAACACGTCCGCCGGTAGTGGCGAAAGTCTCCGACAGCGCAATTGCAGCAGCGACGCTTGTCGTGCCGATAATATTATGACCGCAGGCATGTCCGATGCCAGGCAGGGCATCATATTCCGCAAGATAGGCAATTGTCGGGCCAGGCAATGAACTTTCCTTGCTGGCATAAAAAGCGGTGTCATGACCAGCGACGCCGGCTTCAACCGAGAAACCGGCTTCTTTCAGCAATGTAATGAGAGTCGCGCTTGCAAAAGCTTCCTGGTTGCCGATCTCCGGTTTGGCATGGATTGCCTGGCTGGTTGCAATATACTGCTCCCGTCTTGAGTCGATGGACTGTGAAATAGTTGTGTTTGCTTCCTTAATAGCTGTCATTCAGAATTCCTCCTCGAATTTTATTTGTAATCGACTAATTCTTCTACAGGAATGAACGTCGGAATTTGCGCACCTTTTGTATGCTCGACGATAAAGTCAGCTGTGTCTTCCTGCTGATAAAGTTCTACGATTTTCAAGTAATCTTCGTCGTCTGCATTCTCTGCACTTGCCGCAATCAAGTTGATGTAAGGGGTAGCCGTATCGCTTTCACGGGCAATCGGATCGTCAGTCGGATTCAGGCCTGCATCCACTGCAATCCCGTTGTTGACGATTGATGCCGCAACGTCTGCCATTGCCCGCGGTGTTTGTGCTGCCACCATCGGAACGATTTCAAGCTTTTTCGGATTTTCAATGATGTGGTCAGCTGTACCAGTCAAACCGGCATCGTCCGACAATTTGATCAAACCGGCTTCCTGAAGCAGCAAGAGTGCACGGCCCATATTGGTGGCTTCGTTCGGTACCGCAATTTGTGAACCTTCCGGAAGTTCATCGATTGAATCGTACTTTTCAGAGTAGAGGCCCATTGGAGCGATGACTGTAGAGCCGATTGGCACGATGTCGATGTTATGCTCTTCGACAAATTCGTCAAAATAAGAGATTGTCTGGAATGCATTCAAATCGAGCTCGCCTTCAGCCAAGGCGATGTTCGGTGCCACGTAATCAGAGAACGTGACGATTTCAAGGTCGATGCCTTCTTTTTCCGCTTTATCGGCGATGTAATCCCAGATTGTCGTATCCGAGCCGCTGATGCCGAGTGTTATTTTGCGGTTGCCGTCTCCAGCACCTTCTGTTTCGCTGCCGCATGCTGCAAGTGTCAAAGCCAATAGAGCCAATAAGAAAAGAGTTGTTATTTTTTTCATGGTTGATTCCTCCAGTGTTTTATTAGAATGAAAAACTTAACGACGACGGACGCGCCGCGATAACAGGTTGCCGCCGGACTGGACGCCTTGGACAAGTACGACCAGGATTGCTACGGTGACGACCATGACGAGTGTGTCGAAACGCTGATAACCATAAGTGATGGCCAAGTCGCCGAGGCCACCGCCTCCAATGGCACCGGCCATGGCGGATGCACCGATCAAGCCGACGATGGCGATTGTCAAAGCCAGCACAAGTGAGCTTAAGGCTTCCGGGATGAGGAAACGGAAAACGATCTGGAATGGGGATGCGCCCATTGCTTGTGCCGCTTCGATCACTCCTTTATCAACTTCAAGGAGCGAGTTTTCAATCAGCCGAGCAATGTAAGGTCCGGCGTAAAAAACGAGTGGGACGATCGCTGCCGCTGTGCCGATGGAAGTGCCGACGATGATGCGGGTCAACGGGATGATGGCGACCATCAGGATGATGAAAGGGACGGACCGGAAAATATTGATGATGACATTCAGCACTTTTGAAACCGGTTCGTTTTCCAGTAGATGGCCTTTCCGTGTAACGACAAGCAAGAGGCCGAGTATAAAACCGATGATCACGGAGAACAGAAATGCCACTCCTGTCATATAGATTGTTTCCCATAAGGCTTCCAGGATCTGTTCGTTGTCAACTAGCATAGTTCAGGACCTCCTCGACATGGACATTGCCTTCCCGGATATCTGCCAGCGCTTTATTGATCTCTTCGGCAGGACCGGTGAATTCAACGATAAGGTTGCCGTACGGCGCGCCCTGTAACTCGGTGATGTTGCCGAACAGGACGTTCAGATCCAATTGGTATTTACGCGAGATACGGGACATCAGCGGCTGGCCGACCGATGTGCCTGTAAATTGAATCCGGTAGATGGAATTTTTACGGCTTGGGTTTTGTATCTGCTTCAGCAGTGATTCCGGCAGTTCATCGTTCATAACTGAGCGGACAAACCTTTGCGTAGTCGGCTGCTGCGGATTCGTAAACACTTCGAACACCGTTCCTTGCTCAATGACTTTACCTGCTTCGAGAACGGCCACTTTGTCGCAGATTTCGCGGATGACCCCCATCTCGTGGGTGATCAGCAGAATGGTGATGTTGTATTCACGGTTGATGCGGCGCAGCAATTCCAGAATCGATTGGGTTGTCTGCGGGTCGAGCGCGGAAGTGGCTTCGTCACAAAGCAGGACCGATGGATTGGTGGCCAAAGCGCGTGCAATGCCGATGCGTTGTTTCTGGCCGCCCGACAGCTGGTCGGGATATTTCGTTGCCTGATCGGAAAGGCCGACAAAATCGAGCAGCTCTTTTACCTGCTCTTTAATCTTGTTTTTCGGCGTGTTTGCCAGAATAAGAGGCATCGCGACATTGTGGAAAACCGTTTTCGAATTCAGCAGATTGAAATGCTGGAAAATCATGCCGATGTCTTTCCGTGTTTTCCGGATTTCCTTTGCCGATAGCTTGGAAATGTCTTTGCCATCTATCCGGACATGCCCGCTGCTCGGACGCTCCAGCAGATTGACTGTGCGGATGAGGGAGCTTTTGCCGGCTCCACTAAAGCCGATCACTCCGAAGATCTCTCCAGTTTCGACAGTGAGATCGATGCCGTTCAATGCATGGATTTCCTGTTTCCCTGACTGATAGGTTTTTGTAACCCCCTCAAATTGAATCATTAGTACGCCTCCTTCAGCTGTAAATAATTTTGCAAATCGTGTGCGTACAGATCTGACTTTCCAAAAATGAACGAAAAAAAGCCCTCTTTTTTTCTTAATCCATAAGAAAAAAAGAGGGCTCCAGAATGAAACCATCTCGTTCTCATCTTCCAAATGCAAGGATCGCATTTGCAGGAATTAGCACAGTTTTCGCATGAAGCGAATCCGCTGCCGAAACGTCATAGGGCCTGTCCCTCGGTTTCTCTGGATAAGAAAGTGATGTACGTATTTGATTTGTAATGACTACTTTAGTGGCGTTCGAAACAAAAGTCAACAGTTTTAATTATATTTTTTTAAATCCTGCATTCATGATTGCCCGATAACTTCCCGGCATCCCCACAAGCTCAACCTACCTTCTCACAATAACAGCCTGGCTTCCCATCGCTTCATAGCTATCAAAAAAAATTTTTTCAGGATAGTTTACACGACCTTTAAGGGGGTCCATTACATAGACGTTGCCGTCTTCCCAGCCGTCCAGCACCACGCTGTGCAAATTACTGAAAGAAGGGTGGAAATCGCCAGTTTCTTCGATGTACCAGCCGCCGGAAGTGACCGGTGGCGACAAATCCAGTGTGACCCAGACAATGACCGGAATATTTCGATCGGTATAGGAAAGGATTTCCTCCTGGGTGCTGCCGCTGACATTTTCGGCGATCAGCCGGCTGCTTTTGGAATCGATGATTCCTTTGGCTGCTTCGACGATCGGTTCTGCAAATACATACCAGCCTCCGTTTGCCTTTCTGGGATTGCCGGCATATGCCTGATGAGGATCTGGTCCGAAACGTTTGCCGTTTTTGAAGGTGAAAGACGATTTTGGCAAGTAATCATCAGCCATGGTCGTTTTGGAAACTTTGAGGCGATAATGATTGAGAGCAGATGTCAATGTCGTAATTTCACAGCCATTCGGCAGTTCGGGGTCTTGCATCAGAATCGGTACATTTATATGAGTGGCTTCACGTTCAACATAGGTTTCAATCGTGGTCGGCAAGTCGTCCGGCTGATGAAGATACATTTTTTCTTCCGCCAATTTTACGGCGCCTGAATCTGTATCTGCGCGCACAATTCGAATCCGGTATTCATTTCCGTCGACCAATGCATCTGCTTCCATTTCACCGGCTTCATCGGATTTTATTACATCGACCAATGTGCTGGTGCTGGTATCAATGATGTATAGCAGATAGTTTTCAAGCGGCTGTCCGTTTCTGGAATTTGTCAGCAAAAAAGCCTCTGAAGATACATTCTGATCAGGTGATTCAATGGCAAAGCCATCGGCCATGATTTTTTTGAATGAAGTTCCAAGCGACGATGGACTGAATCCGACAATGAAAAAGGACAGCGCAAAAAAGGCTCCGAATCTTATAAGTTTATGGGATGTCTTCAAGGTAACAGCTCCATTATGGGGTAAGTTGAAATATTACATCTGAACTTTACTTCTGTTTTTATTCCAGATCAGCAGCAGTACCACGAGAGTCAAAGCGGCTAAGCTGCACTGATAACGGACGGGAATGGTGTGGATCACGCCATACATGATGGCCACTTCAATAAAAACTGCTGGAATCTTTCCGATTGTGCTGGCAGCCATAAACAGCGGAGCGGAAATCGGTGTTAACGAAGCGCCAGCGGTCACCAGCCCAGAAGGAACAAATGGAATGAGGCGAAGCAGAATAACCGTCCAAAATACCTGGTTGGATGAAGACTTTTGAATCCGTGTCCAGAACCGGTGCTTCAGCCATCCCGGATCCATTTTTCTGAATCCATAACGGTATAGATAAAATCCGGCAATCGCCCCAAAAATTTCTCCGGACAGCGAAAGCACTGTACCGAGCGCAATGCCGAAAGAACTGATATTAAGGCCCGTCACCAGGAAGCTTGGAAAAAATCCTATCGCGCCGATCCCCAAATTCAATAGTAGCAACAGAAGAAAATCAATGATGGGAATTTGAGTAAGTATAGGATTCGCCTCCTCCGGTGAAAAGTTCAACATGATTGATTGACCTAATTATACATTGGAATAAACGGCACGGCTTTAATTTTGAGAAATACTTTCTGAGGTTTTTTTATGCGAATGAATCATTCCGCTGGAGCGACCATAAGCGCAAAATCGAGGACGAAAATTTCGGGCTGTGATTGATAAAATGAAAGCAGAAGTATTGCCGGTAATTGGTTACAATGGAGATAAGATTTAAGAGCGGAAAATTCGTGGGAAGGGAGTGTGGAGGATGACTGCCGAAATAAATTTTACGTTTGAAGAAATGTGGGAGAAAATCATGGCCTGCGACCGGAAATACGATGGGCTGTTCTATACAGCGGTGAAAACAACGAAGATCTATTGCAGACCTTCGTGCCGTTCCAGAAAGCCGAAGAAGGTGAATGTGGAATTCTATACAACGATTCAGGAAGCGGAGAGCCGTGGGTACCGGGCGTGCAAAAGATGTCAGCCGGAAACGGAACACTCACCTAACGTTGAAGTAGTGCGGAGAGTGATCGACTTGCTTTTGGCTTATCATAATCGCAAATTGAACCTTGAAGAAATCGCTTCACATGCCGGCTTGAGTCCTTCGTATCTGGACCGCATTTTTAAGCAGGAAACGGGAGAGACACCCCGATCGTTCCTGGAGAAAATCCGCGTGGACAAAGTGGCACATTTGCTGAAGCATACTGAAAATACGAATCTGGAGATTTGCTACGCAGCAGGTTTCCAAAGCACCTCGCACTTTTATAAAGCGTTCCGGCGCTCTAAAAACCTTTCACCAAGCGATTACCGAAAAATGACGAAGGAGCTGGAAAATGATTCCGAACACAAACAGCAGTTCCGTGAGAGTTCCTGTACCGGTTGAATTCAGTTTTGAGGAATGCTTGGTTTTTCTCAACCGGTCCGGTCAGGAAAATCTCCACCGGATACAAAATGACCAAATCATAAAGCTGATCGACCATCAGGGAGAATTGATTTTAATAGGCATTACCCATGCGGAGCAGCATTTGCGGGTAGAATTTTTAAACGGCAAACCTTCTCAAGCAGGGCAGCGGGCAGCTGCTGAATATGTTTGGGCCTGGTTTGATTTAGAAACGGATATTACCCCTTTTTACGAAATGGCAGCGGGAGATCCGATTTTACAGCCGATTGTTAAGCGCCATTTCGGTTTGCGGGTTATGGGTTTTCCCGATTTATTTGAAGCCATGGCTTGGGCAATCACCGGCCAGCAGATTAATCTGACTTTCGCCTATACCTTGAAAAAACGGTTTGTCGAAGCTTACGGAAAATCATTAGTTTACGAAGGCGAAATTTACTGGACGTTCCCTTCCTGCGAAGAAATTTCGGAGCTTAAGGTAAGTGATTTGACGCCTATGCAGTATTCGGTGCGAAAAGCGGAATACATCATCGGCATTGCAGCTGAAATGGCGAAAGGAAATCTGGTGAAGGAAAATTTCACAGATGGAAAAGATGCGCAGACTGTGGAAAAAGAACTGGTCGCGATAAGAGGAATCGGCCCCTGGTCCGCTAATTATGTCATGATGAAATGCCTTGGCTTCACCTCGGCTTTTCCGATTGCCGACGTCGGTTTGCACAACGCGCTGAAATATCAATTGGAGTTGGAGAAGAAACCGTCAATAGCTGAAATCGAGCGCTATGCGGAAAATTGGAAAGGGCGGGAGGCATACGCCACTTTCTATCTTTGGAGGAGTTTATATGAGTAATTTATATCAAGTGGATTATGAATCACCGATCGGCGTCATGGAAGTAGTAGGTACAGAACAAGGGATCCTGTCGGTTTTATTCACAGAACGCGAAGAGGTCCTGCACCAGCCGCAACCGGACACGCCGCAGGTTTTAAACGATTGCCTGCAGGAGTTGGACGAATACTTCAAAGGTGAGCGCATGGATTTCACCGTTCCTTATTTTTCCGAAGGGACGGAATTCCAGGGCAAAGTCTGGTCTGCCCTGACGACAGTCGGCTATGCAGAAACCGCTTCCTACCGGGATATCGCGGTTAAAGTCGGAAGCGAAAAAGCGGTGCGAGCAGTGGGCAACGCCAACAGCAAAAACAAGCTGACCATCATTGTGCCGTGCCACCGGGTCATCGGCACGAACGGGAAACTGACGGGTTATGCAGGAACTTTGACGAGAAAAGAATGGCTTTTGAAGCATGAGCAGGCGACCCGGAGCAAGAATACGTTATAGGGTGGCTTAGCTTGGAACAGCTTTTTGGGGGAGAAACTTTTAAAAGTTTCTCCTTTTTTAATTTGAGTAGAAAAGATCGGGGAAATTGCCGAGCGTAGATATATTCTTCTGAACGTAGATATAATTTTTTGAACGTAGATATATTCTCCTGAACGTAGATATATTCTCCTGAACGTAGATATAATCTTCTGAGCGTTGATATAATTCGCTGAACGTTGATATACAACAAACAGGCAAAGGTACGTGGGGGAAAAGCCGCTTTATTGCGATTGATATCCCTCCAAAAGTGAAGATCAAAAGACAAATGGCTGCTTTTCGCAGGCGAAAAGCGAAAAATCTTAAAAATCTATAGTTTTAGATGTGTATTTTTGAAAGTTTCAATCGATGAAATACATCCGTTTTATTTTAAATAGGGCACGCAGTAATCTCTTTAAGAATGGTAAAGTAAATTCAAAAGAACGAAAGAGGTGGCTCACAGATGGAACAATGTTCATGGCCGAGCAACAGCGAAATGATGCAGGCATATCACGAGAAGGAATGGTGCAGACCGACGCGGGACGACCGCTATATTTTTGAATTGTTGAATTTGGAAGGCGCACAAGCAGGGTTGTCATGGAGCATCGTATTGGCAAAACGGGACGCATACCAGGCGGCTTTTAAAAACTTCGACATCGCGTATTGCGAAGGGTTGAGCGATTCGGATCTGGAGTCAATAAAAGAGAATTACAATGTCATCAAGCATTTTGCGAAGCTGCAATCGGTTCGCAGCAATGCGCAGGCAGCTTTGAAAGTGCAAGAGGAATTCGGCAGTTTGGCTGAATTCCTGTGGAGCTTTACAGAAGGCGAACCGGTCATCAATCAGTGGGAAGACAGTACGCAAATGCCTGCTGAATCTCCTTTGTCCGTGCAAATCAGCAAAGAACTGAAAAAGCGCGGCTTTAAATTCGTCGGACCGGTTACAACTTATTCGTTTCTGCAGGCGATCGGCATAGTGGATGATCATGTGAAAACCTGTGATTTTCATACTTCGAATCGGCAAGGGAGTCGGTAAGTGATGAATATTTCACTGAGCTTGCTGCAGGAATCGGATGCAGAAGAATTGTTGGAGTTTGAAAGGGTAAACCGATGTTTCTTTGAGAAGATGGTGCCTGGCCGAGGCGACGATTATTACCAGTGGGCGGTTTTTTTAGACAGGCATCGAGAACTTTTGGAAGAGCAGGAGCGAGGCGTTTGCCGGTTTTATTTGATAAAAGATCCTGACGGAAATATCGCTGGGCGGATTAACTTGGTTGATATTGATGAGGCTGCCGGCACGGCGGAAGTCGGTTTTCGGCTGGGAGAAAATTATGGCGGCAAGGGAATGGGAAGCAAGGCTTTGTCCCTCCTTTTATCCACTGAATCCGATTTGAAACAGATTCAGGCAAAAACGACGACTGTGAATAAGTCGTCTCAACGAGTTCTGGAGAAGAATGGATTTATCCACATGGGGATAAGTGATGATGAATTTGAAATGAATGGTGAGAAGATGAGATTTGTGCGTTACCTGTGGGTAAGTAATTAAAATTTAATGGGGACGGAGGAATCGAATGGAAGATGGTAATAGTGAAGAAAAGCTGGCAGGCGGAAATGTCTCTGATGTTTACCGGTTAGGAAAGACGGTAAGGCGGGAATTGAAGCCAGAGAGTCATAAAATTCATCAGCTGCTGAACCATCTGGAGAATAAAGGCTATAAATACGCGCCAAAATTCCTGGGGATAGATGAAAAAGATAGAGAAATTTTGACGTTTATCGAAGGAGAAGCTGGAAATTATCCGTTGAAAAAATATATGTTGTCAGATGATAGCTTGAAAGAAATCGGCAAAATGCTGCGGCTTTATCACGAGGCTGTGATAGATTTTCCTTTTGATGATAGTTGGCAGCCGCTCGATCTTACGCCCCAGCCATTCGAAGTGCTGTGCCACAATGATTTCGCTGTTTACAATATTATCTTTAATAAGGGGAAGCCAGCAGGCATCATCGATTTTGACGTGGCTGGACCAGGGCCCAAGCTCTGGGATGTCGCCTATACACTGTACACCTGCGTTCCATTAAGCAGATACAAGCCTGGAGAGGAAAAAGTTTATTACGACCCTTTAAAGGATGCCGAGCCGACAAAGCATAAAATAAAAATATTTTTTGAAGAATATGGTGAGAAAGCAGCGGAAAATTTATTGGAAATGGTCATTCTTCGCTTAGAAGGCTTATGTAAAACAATCGAAAGAAAAGCCGGCGAGGGTGATTCTGCTTTTCAGGTGATGCTGGCTGAAGGACATTTGGAACATTATCAGGAGGAAATTCACTTTATTCGTGAGAATGGGTGGGACTGGATCTGATTTTATCTATAAATGGTAGCGTCTCTTTGCGGAAATGATGATTATCGCTCATTTGAAATGCTTTCTTGCTTCGGAAGGAGTCGAGAAGAAACCCGAATGCCGGATTTCTTCTTTTTATTGTGTGTGACGGATTTCTATGAGCAGTTTTCGGGATTCTATGATCACTCGGCCGTATTTCGGCCGATATTTTTAGAGAAACTCACCGCTCATGAACAAAACGAATCAATTCAGTAATTGAAGATATTAGGAAAGAGAATCTGTATTTGATGCTCCTTCAAATTATGAAATGGCCAGTGTAAAATCCGAACTATCTCCGATCAATTTTTTAAAATCAAGCCACTCCATCCCATTCTTTCAACTTCTTCAAGAGAAGGTTCGGTAACGAATGATGTATCATCGTGAATTCCGTTTTTATTATTTAATACATCAGTGATGGTCTTCCATTGTGTTTCGCATTCCTCGCAAAGAAAGAATAAGTTGTTCGTTTCTTTTTCTCTTACGATTTCTACCCAACCCTGTGCACAAACTAAACACCAGGCAACTTTAAAATTATATGTCGGATACATAAATATCAAACCCCTCAATCACTACGAACATTCTTCGAAGTGTAACCGATGAACAAAAATATGAATCCGATCACGCAGGTGACAATGGCATATCCAAAACCGGCCACTCCTCCTGCAATGCCATCACCTGTCAGTGCTCCAACTATTCTAATACCGAGAAAAAGAACTATGACGGGGAGTAAGAAAGCCGTGACATAACCGGCATTAATCCATCTGTGCCGTTTATTCCCGGCGAACTTACTGACGCCGTAACATAGCAGGATTATATAAGAAATGAAAATCAGAATATCCACGAAAGTTCCTCCTTCTCCAGTTTAATCCGTATATGCTGAACTGTTATGATTAGTCCGTACCCAATAATTAGCCGAAAGGTTAGAAGGAGCGGCATCTAAGAAATGATGAATAGAATGACTAAGTTATATTTTAATGCTCTCTTTATCTTGTTCCCGGTCCTTTTTCTATTCAGCTCACTTTTATGGAAAATAGTGATTAGAAGCTATAACGTTTTCGAGGTTATTACTGATACCCTGTGCATTATCGCTATTTATTATTTTTTAATGAGCTGCATTTTTATTTTCCTAAGCAACAGAATTAGTGAAGATAATAAGAATATTTGAAAATGAAATATCACTGCGGGGCTGCCGAGAAGGCGGTCCTTTTGTATTCGGTGGAAACTATTTAATATTTCCTGAATTGCTTCTCATACTAATTTAATCTTAGATGTTCCCAAAAAAAATTTCACAACACAAAGTGCAATTGTTATTAAATGGTATAATCAGTATAAAACAAAATGACGGAAATTTCTGCGTTTTATTAAAAAGGTGGGTGTGGAGTGAAGGAGGAAAAAAGGGGTTCGCGTTTTCTGCTGATAATTTCTGTTTTCATCATTTTTTATATTATTTTAAGTTCGTCTTTTTATTTCGGTTTTATAAACGCATACATAGTAGCGGGGGCATTATTTTTAACATTAATGATTTCATGGATTTTCCTCTTCCGTTATCGCCATACAAAGGGCAAGTTTGGCAAAGTGAGTTTGATAGTTTTACTGGTGGGGATCCTTTTCATCTTTGATTTCTTCCTTTTACAATTTGAACAGATGAAGTACCGGACATTGATCCACGAAGAGCCCGTTCAAGCCGCTGGAAATTCAGGCATACACTTGATGAGCGTTGGAACGGCTTATTTCAGTCATGCAGAAAGCAAAGAATGGCTGATCAAGAACTTTGAAAGAGGGGGCCAGGACTTTTTTCAAATAGAAGAAGTGGACAATAAAACACGCTACCACAGCAGAAACGATGTCTTCCTGCAGTTAGTTGGTATCCGAAATGACGAGGTTTCTGTCATGGCGAAAAATGTAAGGAGTTATCTGGGTGAGGAAACAGCCGGTGTCGAGCAGTTTCTTGAAAGCGAAGATATTTCTGGAGACAGCGCAGGTTTGGGTTTGGCGCTGACTGGTTTGATTGAGCAAAATAAACTCATGAATAATTTGGACTTTGGGGTAACAGGAGCATTAAGTGAACAAGGGGAAGTCAGTGGCATCGGGATGATTAAAGAAAAACTGATGATTGCTGAGAAAGAAAGATATCCGTTCATGATCATTCCCAGTGAAAATGCTCAAGAAGCTCGTCAGGTTAAAGAGGCGGAAAGCCTCGAAATTCAGTTATTTGCTGTAAGCCATATTGATGAGGCGGTCCGGTTGATAAATAGATTGAATGCGGAAGCAGAGGTATGAAAAAGGGGACAAATAAAATTATGAAGAGAAGAAACTCGAAGGCCGGGTTTCTTCTTTTTATGTGGCTTGGGAATTTCTATGAGCGGTTTTCGGTGTTCTATGATCACTCGGGTTTTATTCTACCGAAATTCCACTAAATCTCTCTGCTAATGAAGAAACTGGACCAATGGATGAATTTAAAATGGGATATTTAGGATATACTGGTTACTGGGAAGTTCAACTAACTTAAAATTAAAAATTTTTATATACATAGAGAGCGAAGAGAAGAAAGGGTGTAAGAAAATGAAAAATTTTATCTGCACAACTTGCGGCGTACAAGCAGAGCAGTCAGTGACGGAGCCAGACACGTGCATTATTTGCAATGAAGAGCGGCAATACGTCAGTCCGAATGGCCAAACCTGGACTACATTGGAAGAGATGATTCAGGCGGAGAAATATAAAAATGAGATTGTGCCGGCAGAAGAAGGGCTCTATACCATTTCCACTTCACCGAGTTTTGCCATCGGGCAGACGGCGTATCTGGTGCAGGGGAAGAACTTTAATTTATTGTGGGACTGCATTACGTACCTCGATCCGAAGACGATCGGAGAAATAAAAAAGCTTGGCGGCATCGACGCCATCGCGCTTTCGCATCCGCATTATTATTCGGCACAGGTGGAATGGGCGGAAGCATTTGGAGCGTCGATTTACATTCATGAAGACGATAAGGAATGGGTGACAAGACCGAGTGACCGGATCATTTTTTGGTCGGGAGAATCGCTCGAATTGGCGGAAGACATCATTTTGCATCGTGTAGGCGGGCATTTCAAAGGCGCCGCTGCAGCACATTGGAAAACTGGGAATGACGGCAAAGGTGTCTTGCTGACGGGAGATATCATCCGGGTAGTGGCGGACCGTGAGTGGGTGACGTTCATGTACAGTTATCCGAATTTCATTCCGCTGCCGGCATCGGTTGTTGAGCGAATGGCGGATCAGTTGGAGAAAATTAAGTTCAACCGAATCTACGATGCATTTCATCGGATTGTGCAGGAAGATGCAGGCGCGGCGGTGCAGCGTTCGGCGAAAAGATATGTGGATGCGTTGAATGGTGAGCTTTTTGAAACGTGAAAGTAGAAAGAGAATAGACGATTTAAGAGGAGGTATAGCTGTCCGATGAAATTCTACAAATCATTTCTTATAAGTCTATTGCTCATGTTATTAGTTTTAGGCGGATGCAGTACTAGCGCAAATAATACTGAAAGTGTCATAGCAAGTGAGAAGACATTGCCTTCTGAGTTTTACGAGGGTGCGTTCGAAAGAGAAACAGCGCCACTTTTTCAATTCATGGCCAAAAGAGCTGTAGACCAGTCGCAGTTTGAGCAAACCTGGGACATGTACGGGTTTGAAGGGGAGATGCCGGCTGTGGATTTTGACGGGAAAGATGTCTTTTTCATCGGAGTTCATGAGTCGGGAACATGTGCTTTAGAGGTAGGAGATATTGAATGGTTCAATGATATTGTTATGCAGGTACCATTAATAGAACCGGATCGCGCCTGTACTGCTGATGCCACCCCCAGAACGTTCGTTATTGAAATTGATAAAGAAAAGTCCAGTGAGCTGGAGGATTTAGTGATTGTCCAAAGCGGCATATCAACAACTGTGCCGTTTGAGAACTAGTTGAAATTGAAGAAACGCTGAAATCTTCAGGGTGTTTGAATCGGCGGTTAGTGTCTAATGAGAAGTTTCCAGGCTAGAACTAGTATATAAGGTATATTTGAAGTCAATAAACTATAGAGATAATTCGAACGGGGGAAATGCCATGATATCTAAAGAACAAAGCACGCAAACACTTTTTACACCACCGAAGCATATCGTTTCTGCAGCTACTATTGTGCTGAATGATGAAGGTGAAATCTTGTTGATCAAAGGTCCACGCAGAGGCTGGGAGATGCCGGGCGGACAAGTGGAGGAAGGGGAATCGCTGAAAGACGCGGCAATCCGGGAAACGAAGGAAGAGTCGGGCATCGATGTTGAGATTGTGAAGTTCTGTGGTGTATTCCAAAATGTCGAAGGATCCATCTGCAACACGCTGTTTTTGGCGAAGCCAGTTGGAGGAATACCGACAACGTCATCTGAAAGTCTGGAAGTGGGATTTTTTCCGCTAAGCGAAGGGCTGGAGATGGTGACATGGAAAAACTTCCGGGAAAGAATCGAGTTTTGTTTAAATGAAAAAGAGCATCCGTTTTACGTGGAGTTTTAAGTTTGGGGAGGAAGAAGTGCTGAACGCGCATATCTTTTTTTAATCGCGCATAAAAACTTCTAATCGCGCGCAAATTTTTCTGACCGCGCATTAAAAATTTTAATCGCACGCAAATGAAAATAATCGCACGCAAGCAGACCCGGATCGCACGCAAATCGATTTAATCGCACGCAAACGGGAGCTGATCGCACGCAAATCCTTCCGGCATCCAATTTCCACCTTTCCTAAACCCCCAAAAACCAAAAAGGAAGCTTTTCGCCCAGCGAAAAGCTTTTATTTAAGCAAAAAATACGGCTTAAAGTGGGAATGCGCATCTTTTAACCAAATGTTGATGAGAATCTAGAGAAAATTACGCTGATTTGAAACCAAAACTTTCTCACTTACGTTAGAGGGATACTTAAATAGAAAAAAACAAAAAAAAGGGGGAGACGGGTGTCGGTGAATGTGGAAACGCGGACGTATGAAATGGCGGATGCCGAACAGTGGCTGGTGGAGATCATGGATACATACGGTGACCGGCTGACGAAGCTAGCCTACAGTTACGTCAGGGATTGGGGCACGGCGCAGGAAGTGGTTCAGGATGTTTTTTTGACTTGTTATAAAAAACGTGGAAGTTATGAGGAGATAGGTTATTTCAAGGCGTGGATCTATCAGATTACGATCAACCGGTGCAAAGATGTGCTGCGGACTGCCTGGGTGAAGCGGGTGGTCGTCAATAATTCTTTATTCCAGTTTCTCAATGCGCAGGACCGGACACCGGAGCAGGAATCCGTCCGCCAGCAAGCCAATAACGAACTCGTCGAGAACATTCTGTCCCTACCGCTTAAATATCGGGAAACGATTCTTCTTTATTATTATGAAGAGCTGAGTATACAGGAAATCAGTGATTTATTGAAAATGAAAGCCAATACCGTCAAAACGCGCTTGAAGCGCGGGCGGGAAATGCTGGGCGATACGTTGGAAAGAGGTGATTTTGATGAAATCTAAACTGACCGATGTCCGCAGGTTGATGGATGACAGCGTGTTTGAGGATGAAAAGTTCACGGAGCAGCATAAACGGCAAGTGCTCAACCGGATTACGAAAGAAGAGCGAAAAGCGGATTGGCTGCCGCGATCATTAAGTGTCGTATTTTCACTCGTTCTGATTATCTCGGTGGCTTTTTTGCTGAATACTGTTCTGGACATAACTCCGGTGCAGCAGGGCAATCCGGATGGAGCGGACCAGCCGCAAACGCCGCCGCAGGAGCCGATTGAATCGCTGGTGCCGCCAGTGCCCGAGGATTCAGAAGCAAATAAAGAAAAAGAGGATGCGGCAAAAGAAGAAGAAAATACACCAAATGAAGAGGAAAACGAGACAGCTGACGACGGCGTATTCGAATTGACGCCGGAGGAAATGGGGGCCTACGAAAATTTCAGTGCGGATTTCGATACTGCTCACTTGAAAGATCTCGATCCCGTCAGTGTGGCGAAGTTATACGTTTGGGCAGGGTATAATCAAAATTATGAAGTGGAATATGAATTGCTGACGGATCGTGAGGAATCCATCATGTGGAGCAAAGAAGAACATTTGGCTATGCCTAACGAGCACAGAGCCAAACCTGAAGATTCTATTATATTTTTCAGGAACATTGATGATGGAGAATTTCATACTGCGGACGGTCTCTCCGGAGGGGTATCTTTTCGCCATGCAGATGGCCCCGAAGGAAAAGCGAGTATGAATATGATCCAAAACGAAGACGGCGTCTGGCAAGTCGGTTTCATGGCCTTGCAATAATAAAACCCATATTTCCAATAAGATTCGGTGAGTCGCTCCAAGCCATCTGATTCCAGATGGCTTTTTTAATGAAGAAAATTAAGTTATTTTATTGCGCTTGTGAGGAGCGGCGATGCAGTATTGGATGAAGCAGGAGAAAGAGATTTTGGCCAATTGATGGAAAACAGGATTCAAGGTGTGGCGAAGAAACAAGCGAGTGATGGACCGTATCGTTATCAAACCACTTTCACTGTCCCTGAAAACTTCAATCTGGATGATTATTCGTTGATGGTCCCATTCGGCACATTAAGTTCGAACCAGCCGATTGAGATGGCTCCTATTAAAATCGATTTAACGGAAAAATAAAATCACACCCGACTTCGAAAGGTTTTGTAACCTCCGTTGTCGGGTGTTTTTGAATTGATGTGCTGGTGTAACTTTAGACCGGAACTTCCGTCTACTGGGAATACTAAGAAATAATGGAGGCGGCATAAATGAAAAGAGCTGTAATCTTATTTTTATTCGCGTTGACAGCAATCGTTTTCTTCGCATGCCAGCCTGAAAAAGAAGCGGTCGAAGCTGAAGAAGCGAAGAATGAACTTAAAGAAGAACTATTAGCAGAAGGCGAAATCGCAAAAGTCGAGTTGTCTGAAGTAAAAGGGTTCGAGCCTGTTGTTTATGTTGAAACGGTTGAGCTGGAGCTTTTTCGCAATCTGTTTTCAAGTGCAGAAAAAGAGCCAGGCATCGTGAATATGGGTGATCCGGAATTTTATCTGAAAGTGGTCATGGAAGATGGAGAGAAGCATTATTTGAATCTGTGGCTTGGCGGCGAAGGGGAAACGGCTTCGCTGATGAATCCGGACGATACGCATACGATTTATACGGTGATGCCTCAAGAGAAGGAAAGATTGACGGCGTTGATGGAGAACGAAATAAAGGGGGAGAATTAGATGGGGAAACTGGCAGTTATTTTAGGCGTAATACTTTTATTAGCTGGCTGTAATCCCTTCGACTCCAGCAACTACCAAGGACTTGTTGTGAGTGTTGATGAAACAAGTTTTATGCTGTGTCCTTGCGAAGGCAATCCGGAGGCCGAGTATCCGATTTATGAAATATTTGTGGGGAACGATACCGAAATTGTTGGCGTCAGAACGGAATTCATGGAAATCGAACAGGGCGACGAGGTAAGGGTGTGGGTAAAAGATGAAGAAGCGGCTGAATTAGTAGGCGAGAGAATTTCTGTTGAGAGTATGGGTGAATAAGCGCCGAACTCACTCCTGCTTTAAAAATTCATCTTTTTTGAGCTTTTTTTGTTATTTATCACACCTCCTATTAAGAAAGTTCCGTTTAGCGTATCATCGAAGAAAGACCGTTTACATAAAATTGGATTGAAGGGGGACCTTCCATGCAACTGAAAGAATCCATAGACTTCCTTCTGCTCGGCTTAGTATTGCTGTTTGTAATTGCAGCCGTCTGGTATATATTCAGAAAGGGGAATAAATGGGCGATGCTCATAACTGCTGTGTTGATCACCGGATATATGGGCTATTATTTCTACCTTCCAACTTTAAAAGCGGACACCCATGCCGCGAAATATGAGCAAATCATGGAATACTTGGACAGCAATTACCCGAATCGGCAATTTACTGTACGGCCGGAGCGGTATGAGCCTGGCTATTATATGGGTACATTCGATATCAATGAGAAAGGAACGCCAGAATTCGGTGTGACATTGCATGTGGAAGATGACGGTGATGTCGTCCAGACAAGCTACTGGGAAGATGGCGGCTTTCCATCACAGCAGGACTTATGGAAGAAGCTCGCTTTTAGCTACCATGAGGAATACTCACTCGACAGTAAAAGGGTCGAAATCACAAAACAGGACGAATGGATCGTTGGTGAGCTGACGGTTTTCGCCTTGCTGATAGACGGCAATCTATCAATCGCTGTCTACGAATATTCACAGGCAGGGTATAGCTGGAATGATTTACAGGAATCCAAAAACGGAGATTTCGTGTCAGCTGAAGCCGGTGGACGTGTGTTTATCTTTTTTGATGAAGCATACACAGGAAATACTGCAGAAGTGCAATTGCAGAACGGTGAAACGATTGTCGTGGATGCTGCAGAACATAGAGTGGAACTATTTATCGCAGACCAATAATGAGACCTTCAGTCCGAGCTTCGGAGGCTCTTGATTTTACGAAACTTAACGACTTCAGAACCGTAATAAAGATGAGGTGAAAAAGAATGGATTATATATTGAATGAGCCAGAAAGGCAGATTTCCACAAAAATCATCCAGATCTGGCGGACGACGAATACAATCGGACACGGTTCTTTCTTATTGGGATTTAGTGCGCTGCTTGCAGCCAGCCATTACTGGGACTGGTATAACTGGGTCAATATCACGCTGTATGTGCTGATCGGCATCACGGTGATGTCGGCGATTTTCAGTATCTTGATCGAGCCGGTTTATATCCAGCGCACTTGGCGCTATGATGTGGATGAGAATTTCATCCAGCTGAAGCACGGTCGCTGGAATGTCGAACATAAAATCATTCCGATGGCAAAAATTGAGTACGTCACAACCGACCAGGGACCTTTTTTGCGAAAAGCAGGCTTATATTCACTGAACATCGGAACGACTGCTTCGAGCCATAAGATTCCTGCCATCCCGGAAGAGGAAGCGCTGAAGCTGCGTTCACTGATCGCTTCGTATGCCAATGTGAAGGAAGATGATTCTTTTGAATAATACACAGGAAGCCAAACGCTATCACCCGGCCTATCTGCTTGTGGAACTGTTCGAATTTCTCCGCAATAGTTTTTTCTTTATCTTATTCCTGTTCATCTTCAATTTCGACGTTACGTCAGGATGGATCTTTTGGGCGAAGATTGCGTTTCTTGCAGCCGCCGCATTTACAGTCGGGAAAATCTTTTTGTCCTGGCGGCTCCATACTTACGAATTCGACCAGAAATCAATCACCTTGCGTGAGGGTATATTCGTCAAGAAAGTGCGGACCATCGCGTTCGACCGGGTCCAGAACAAAAAGACGTCGACAACATTCATACATAATTGGTTCAAGTTGACGTCTCTGACGCTTGAAACAGGCACTTCCAGCGACGAGGCATCAGTGCGCTTTCCGGTTTTGAAAAGGCAGGAAGCGGATGCGATAGTGGAAACTATTGAAAAAGGGGTTTCTGCAGAAACAGCGGCGTTTGAATCAGCAGAAGGGGAACGGGATGCTTCATTGCCGGTACGGCCAGAGAAGTCGCAGCGCCAGGAATACTTCCGTTCAACGAAAAAGGATACATTGCGCGCCGCATTCACATCGCTGAGCTTTCTGGCCATCTTCCCAATTCTGCTGACGCTGTATTTTCAGATCGATGAGTTTTTCTCGCTGGAGGACGATGCGGAAAACGCGGTCCTTTATTTTGCGGATCATTTATGGCTGCTCGCTCCGCTGTTCATTGTCGCCATCCTTATTTCTTCGGTCATCGGTTATTTAATTACCACGATCCGCTACGGCAATTACCGGATTGAAGCGGATCGTGAGCGCATTTACATTACGCGCGGTGTCGGGCAGGTTCATACATTTTCCATCCAGCGCAATAAAGTCCAGGCGATTCAAATCGAGCAGCCATTCATGAAGCGCATCTGGGGCATCGTCGAAGTCAAACTGATCAGCGCAGAAGCTCTCAGTATCGGTGATGAACTCGCAACCAATTCGCTGTATCCATTCATGAAGACAAAAGAAGCTTATGCGTTGCTTGGGGAGTTGCTGCCGCAGTACACAGTGCAGGACAATTTAACCCGCCTGCCCCGCAATACGATTTGGCTGAAGCTGCTGCGTCCGTATTACGTGACGGTCATCGCCGGCGTCGCTCTATGGTTTTTCAGGCCGTCGCTCTTATGGGTGGCAGGAGTGCTTTTCGCGATTAGCCTCGTCAGCCGCTTATTCGATTACCTGTTTACGCGTTACGCGCTCGAAGGCGATTCGATCCAGATCCGGACTGGCGGTTTCACGACGACGACTTTCATCACCCGCCGCGAGCGGATTCAGGAAATTGAAGTAAGCCAGTCCAAGCTGCAGCGTGCTTTCGGTGTTCGCAGTCTTGGATTTACGAATCGTGCAAAGCCGATTCACGTCAGTTCGATCCAGGACGTGCCGGATGGACTGGGCAACGACTTTAAGCACTGGTTCGTCCAGCGTAAAGTTAAATTGGAATAGGAGATAAAAGGTAAAACCGTTCTCTCTGATTCTGTGCTGAATCGATGGGGGCGGTTTTTATTGTATTTGAAAACTGTGATCCATTCTAATGAACATACGCTTTTGATCTTTCATTTAGAATGAAATACATCAACGATTTATGTTATAAAGGAACATGGAACTAATAGAGGTACCTGACAAAACTTTTTTTACGGTAATGTCTAAAAGGAATGAAAGGATTGGTTTTGTGTTTGATTATAAGAATATTGACTGGGAAGTGCTGCTCATTGAGGCTGGCGTAATTGCAGCTCAGATTATCGGCATCCTGATAGCATTCTTTATTGTGCGGGCCATCGGCAATAAAGTGATCGGCCGCTTTTTCAGTAAATTATTGCATAAAGGTGACGTGACGAAAGGACGCGCCTTGACGCTGCAGAGCCTGGCGGAAAATGTTTTTGGCTATGTACTGGTTTTTATTCTCGTGGCGACGATCTTCAGCATATTCGGGTTGTCGGTCGCGAGTCTGATTGCCGGAGCGGGGATTGTGGGACTGGCGATCGGGTTTGGGGCACAAGGACTCGTCAGCGACGTGGTCACAGGATTCTTTTTACTGTTGGAGAAACAAATTGACGTCAATGATTATGTGACGGTGGGAAGCATCGACGGCATTGTCGAAGCAGTCGGCTTGCGTACAACGCAGATCCGCAGCTTTGACGGAACGTTGAATTATATTCCGAACCGCGACATCACCACGGTCAGCAACCATTCGCGCGGCAATATGCGCGCATTGGTGGATATCGGCGTATCGTATGATGCGGATATCGACAAGGCCGTTGCAGTGATTCAGTCGGCTTGCGACAGAGTTGCGGCCGACAATGAAACGATTGTTGAAGGACCGGATGTCATCGGCGTCCAAGCTTTCGGCGCATCCGACGTAACGCTGCGCATCATCGCCAAAGCGAAGAGCGGCGAACAATGGGGAGTCGAACGCCAATTACGCCAAGCCATCAAGGAAGCGCTTGATGCAAACGGCATCGAAATTCCATTCCCGCATCAGGTGAACATCCACAAGAATTTGGAGATGGCGGAGCAGAGGTAAGGGAATGGACTTGTTATTTAACTGTTTTGGATAAAAATAAAGATTAATTTCGAGGTTTTAAACGAATCAGAGGCTTTTCGCTCAGCGAAAAGCTTCTTTTTGATTTTCGGTGGCTTTGGGGAGTGACGTAAATAGCAGTGTGTTAATTTGCAGGCGATTAGATCAGAATGCGGGCGATTAAAAAATTTTGCGGGCGTTTAAAATAAAATGCGGGCGATTAGACCGGAATATGTGCGATCAACAAATTTCAGCATAAAAAGTCGAGCAACCAAGCCTTTCCTGATTTATTTCAAGTAAATAATTATGAAGAGCTCGAAAAGGTAAAAGAAAATCTGAATATTATTGGTATAATGTAAAAGATTAGATGGAAGTTATTAACTGCTTTGACAGATATATTAGTTCGTCATGAAGGTGATAGAGGAAACTAAGAGAAGAATGCAAAGAAAAAAGCATCCTACTATTTCTATTTTCTGACGCCTAAAAATTCACTTGAAATGTATCAGGAATGACATTTTGCTGACGATTTTGAAGAAGAACGGAAATTCTTCCTGAAGTCGGGACAATAAAACCAAAGGGGAAAAGAAAATGAATGATGCACTTTACTTAAATTTCGGGGATATTGTCGCGACGATTCTAATACTCGGCATTCCGACAATCCTCATTTTTTTCATCAGTAAAGCTTTTAAGCGCGACAAAGAAAGATCGAATGAGCGACTGGGAATGGAAAAAGAAAATGCAGTCATGCTGCAAAAGCGCATCGATGAGCTGAATGACCGGCTCGTCGTGGTTGAGGAGAAGTTGAAGGAAGCTGAGTAAGGGAAAAAGGCACCGCTGGTAGAGGGTGTTTTTAATTTGGTCGACTCTTTGTTTCAATATATAAAAGCAGCCGCTATAGAAGCTGTAAAGTATTATAATGTGAATGAAACGAGGTGAGCGTAATGAAGAGAAAAAACCTGAAGATGTTTACCCAAATTTCATTTTATATAGCACTCGCTGTAGTTTTTCTTTTGCCAATCTCAATTTTGTTCACATTAAATGGCCTGACTGTGTTCCTTTTATTAGCTACTGTATTTGGCATTCCATTAAGTGTCGTTTCCATGTTCAGCAGAGAAAATCTGGCGATACGAATTTTTTCGCTGATCGTCAATTTTGCGCCGAGCATGCTCTTCGGCTACGCGATCCTCATGGAAGTTATGGACGATCTTCTGCGATCACCGCCTTGAATCCTTTGTAAGGCAAACTTTCTATGGTTTCTGCCTCATTTATTCTTCTCAAAAAATACCATTCTTTCATTGATTTCCACGGAAAGTTCTTCGATATTCACCTTCATATCAGAAAACACCTTCAAATCTTCAGCATCTAACTCAATTCGGCTTTGTCCAAGTTTTTCGTATATGAAAGGCGCTGTTTTTTCATAGAGGTAGATATCCCGCGGGTCACCGTTATCCGGATGCAGGCCTTTCATATGTCCGATGACAACCAGAAATTTTTTATTGTCATCGGCAGAATTGAAACGATGTCTGCTGTGCTCGTCGTCGGCATTCATAGTTATATATATAAAGGATGCAAGAATCGTAGATGGAATAAAGAAAGCCATCAAAGCAATTGAAATGTATTTCATGGGACGATTAGATTTAAAGAAATGGTACAAACTGAAAAAGAACAACATTGTCGATATGATATCGGCACTAGGCAGCAGTAAATCGAGATCAGTATCCTTATAGATAAAAAGGTGATTCTTATTGGCCATTGCATACAACATGGTCAACCTCATGAGAAAATAAACAGAAGTGAAAAGCAGGATTGCCAGGTGGATTTTCTTTTTCATCTTTTAGACGCTCCTTTGCTATTAATTTTATAGGACGGCTCAGGGATGGAGTAGTTTCTTGTATTTACGGATTTTGGTTAAGAATGGGAAGGATTTACGGGGGGAATGTAAATCCGGACAATAGGAAGTCTTTTTCTTACAATTAGTCAATTCAACTATCCCCAATCGGCAATTGTTTATTTCTATAATCCGCCAAATCAAATAAGTAACTTTCATTTTCACCCTGCAGCAAAAGCTTGGAGCCACGCCCACTGACAAGGACGGGGCGTATCTGATTCCCTGTCGAATTTATAAACTTGAGTTCATTCACTTTATGGTACGCTGCACCTGTCCGTTTAGCTAAATGAAAAATCCCGTCGTTTTGAGCCTTATCATCAGACAGTAGATAATCGCCAGCTACGGCAAAAGCGGAAAGGTAGTTTGGGACTTCTTCGTTCATATAATAAGTCGTTTTGCCATTTCTTCTATTACCTATCTGAGAATCCCATAGCCCGCAGGTAAACCAGATTTCTTTATTTGACAGTACATTCAGAGCAAAGCAATCCATAATAAAATGTTTGTCTGGCTGTTCGTAAGTGTAGATGACTTCCCCAAATGCAGTCCAGTTGATCAGTCCATGTTTCCCGATGGGGTCATCCCAGCCATAATTGCCGAAAACCCCTTCGTCAAAATATCCAGTCCAAATCTTCTTGTCTGCCGATGCAGAAATCTGTTCAATGCCATCCCCTAAGCAAAATGAACGGACAAAATTCCCTTTCGTATCGAAGATTCTTGCATTTTCGTCCACTTCTCCATTTTCATATTTAATAGCTCTCGCACAAACCAGAAGGAGCTGATCTTCGCCTAAGAGTTGGATATAGTGATAATTCCATGGTTGTCGAGGGATAGGAATTATTTTTTTTACGCCGTCAGAGAACAAAATAACTTTGTAATCGATGAATTCTGTGGTTTTGCTTTGTGGAAAGCTTCCATCAATCAGTTCAGGAACCGAATTTGCCAACAGCAGGCAGATTTCGTCATTGGAGCCGAGTGATGCGTTTCGAAGTGTGTAGCCAGCCAGTTCGTCTTGCCAAACCGCTTCCGGTTCAAGTTCGATCGTTTCGTGTTTTGTCATCATTTTAGCTCCTTTTTGTAAACAAGCAATCCTGTTACTATATTCTACCAAAGGATTTGATGGAGTTCCCAGAAAAAGGATGACGTTTGTCTCTGTGGAATGAAAAACCCATAATATGAAAAAGCCTTAGCGGCCGCTAAGGCTTCCTTTAAACCATTGGAGTTTTTCGCCCAGCGAAAAACATCCGCTGTTGCTCTTTAAACTGGGCAAGAGATCGATTGATTTTACGTCCGGCCGCTTGTTTTCACGGAACGCTTCGTGAGGTTTTTCCAGAAAAATGGATATACTGTCCGGAACAGGCTAAATACTGTCCGTAGAAAGAAAATACTATCCGCATTCGAAAAATACTGTCCGGAAGCCGGAAACGCCATAAAAATGCCAGTCCCGCACTCAAGCGGGACTGGCATTTAACATTCAATCTGATTAAAACGCAGAAGTCCATCCCGCATCTGCCACAATCACTGTGCCATTCACGAAGCTTGACTCGTCTGAACCAAGGAATACCGCCACTTGGGCAATTTCTTCCGGCTTGCCGATGCGGGGGATGACGCCTTGTACCGCTTGCAGGCGGCCCGCGCCGAATTGGCTGACATTCGACATGGTGGATGCGATATTGGTTTCGACGCCGCCCGGTGCAATCGCGTTGCAGCGGATGCCTGAGTTGGCATACATATAGCCGGTGTTTTTAGTGAAGCCGACAACGGCATGTTTTGACGCGCCGTACGCAGCACCGGCGTGAGCACCGTTCAATCCTCCTGTTGAAGCAGTGTTGACGATGACGCCTTTGCCTTTTTCAAGGAAGATTGGAATCGCTTTACGCGTGGCGCGCATGACGCCTTTCGTGTTTACATCAAAAATCAGGTCCCATTTTTCGTCCGTGATCTCGCCGGCTGGCTCAAAACCATCCATGATGCCCGCATTGTTGACCAGAATGTCCAACGTTCCGTATTCGTTCACTGCTGTATCAATCATGTTGTCGATGTCTTCCTGGCTCGTGACGTTCACTTTCACCGCTTTGGCTGTTCCGCCGTTCGATGAAATGCCTTGCACTACCGCTTCAGCGCCGTCGAAATTCATATCCGCAACGACCACTTTCGCGCCTTCTGCCGCATACAATTCCGCAATCGCCTTGCCCATTCCGGATGCTGCCCCAGTAACTACCGCAACTTTACCTTCTAATCTCATCAATAAAACCTCCTCATATTTAATGAACAAGTGTACAATAAAATTATATTCCTAAGAAGTAAGAACATTCAATAAACAAAAAAGATGATAATGTTCAGTATTAAACAAAAAGAGGGATTCTGTTCGCTAAGGAGTGAAAATATGAAAACGGATTTGCGGATCTCCAAAACAAAAGATGCTTTGCGGGGAGCCTTAATGCATTTATTGAAGCAAAAGGGCCTGAACTCGATTTCCGTCACTGAATTGTGCCAGCTGGCGAAGGTGAACCGGGGGACGTTTTACGCGCATTATGGCCAAGTTGAAAATCTGTTCGAGGAATACTTCAAAACGATCATGAAAGACTTGGCGGATTCCTATCAGGAGCCGTATAAGCATGTTCGGAACCTGCTGTCGAAAGACGTCAATCCGGCCACGATCCGCATCTTCCACCATATCGAGAAGTACGAAACCTTCTACCGGATCGTTTTCTCGAAAACCGTGCCGTTGTCTTATTATTACCTGCTCTTCGACCACATCCAGACGTTGATCAGGGATGATGTCAGTGAACATTATCTCGATGGGCTCGATATTGATATCTCGATGGTCAGTGCCTATCAGGCTAACGCCATCCTAGGGCTTGCCATCGAGTGGCATCGGCAGGATTTCAAGCAGAGCGCCGAAGACATGAACCGGCTGCTGGTCCGGATTTTGAGTATTTAAATGGGGTGAATTTAATGGAGAAACTGGAGACTGACCGGCTTTATTTGCGTGAATTCCAACAAAACGATTGGAGTGCAGTCCACAAATACGCATCGCTGGAACACGTCAGCAGGAATCAGCCATGGGGGCCAAATACGATAGAAGAAACGAAGGCATTTGTGACGGAAGCTTTGGCGGATTCAAAGAAGACGCCGAGAACCCGCTACATCTTCGCTATCGTTTTAAAAGAACAGTACGAATTGATAGGTGCGGTGGAAATAACCATCAGGAGTGCCGCCAATAAATCAGGTGAAATCGGCTATATCGTCAATCCCGATCATTGGAGCAGAGGCATAGCCACAGAAGCTGCGTCCATAATGATCGGCTTTGGTTTCGAAGAGCTGGAGTTTCACCGGATTTATGCGACTTGCGCTCCTGAAAATGAAGGTTCACGAAAAGTGCTTGAAAAGCTGGGCATGCGTTTTGAAGGCAGGATGCGGGATCATATTTTGTTGAAAGATGGCTGGCGCGACTCGGATCTGTTCAGTATATTGGCAGGCGAAAAAGCTCTTTGAAGAGTGAGGATGATAGCAGAGATGGATACACGGATTAAAAAAATAATAGCAGAACTTATTAAACAAAACGTGATAACTGCAGAGCCATCAAGATGTAAAAAACTGAGCGGCGGAACCGTCAGTGAGCTCTATCTTTTGAAAGTGGATGACTCAGAGTATGTGCTGAAGTTGAACGTGCCGGAAGTCACCGGGCCTGAAGCATTATTCTTGGATACATATGAAGAGGTGGGAGTGCTGCCGAAGATCCTTTATGTTGCACCATCCAAAACTTATATCGTTTATTCGTTCATAAGTGGATCAACTGATTATAGCGGGAGCAGCAAGAAAAAGGTGTTGAAAGAGCTGGCTGAAGGTCTTATCACCCAATATGAAAAGGCCACTTCTGAATCGGGCTGGGGCTGGGTGGATTCGCCGTCAGCTTCCTGGCAGGAGTTTCTAGGGAATGAAGTGAGCTATGCGAAGGAATCTATCGGATCTTCGCTTGGACCAGCTGATTATCAATTTATTGCCGGCCTCGTCGAAAAGGTTGGTGTGAAGGCCGAAGCGTATCTGTTGCATGGAGACTGCGGTTTCCATAATTTCATATTCAATGAAGGGCAGCTGACAGGCGTTATTGATCCTGCTCCAGTCATCGGTATCCCGGTCTATGACTTTGTATATGCATTTTGTTCAACACCTGATGATTTAACAAAAGAGACTTTCGATTACGCAGCTCGCTTTCTGAGAGTAAGGCCGTCTGCTAACTATGACCTCGTGCTGATCGGCTTATATTTACGAATCGCATTGTGCGGCAAACATCATCCTGAAGATTTAACGTATTACATGGAGGCCTGGTCCGACTGGCTGAAGATAGTGGATAGGTCGAATGAGCCTTAGGAAGAAAAAGGTGCACCGTTAAATTCCCGTTTTAACATAGAATACATATACAAATCATCAAATTTCCCCTGGGTATATTCATAATCCCGCAACAGCCCTTCCCTCAAAAAGCTGGTTTTCTCGACCAGCTTTTGGGAAGGGCTGTTTGCCGGTTCGATCAATGCCTCAATGCGGTTCAGATTCAAGTTGGTAAATCCATAAGCAACCACTGCCTGCAAAGCTTCTCCTGCAATTCCTTTTCCCCAATATTCTCTGCTCAATTCAAATCCGATTTCTGCCCGGTGATGCTTCTTCGACATATTCAGAAAACCGCAGCTTCCTATTACGTGACTTTTCTCTTTTAAAGTAATTCCCCAGCGCATGCCGGTTCCATTTTCAAAAATTGACTGATACCAGCCGATTTCATCCAGTGCATCTTCAGGTGAGGTAAAAGGAGCGAGTCCCATGTGGCGCGTCACTTCTTCGTCGGATAAATAGGATAAAAGGCTGTCTGCATCCTTTTCCGTTACCTCACGCAAAATCAATCTGTCCGTTTCAATAATAGGAAATTCATCTAGCTTAGCCATCCGGCACCGCTCCTTTATTCAATAGTAATTTTATTTTACCAAAAGAATTCATACAGTTATGCACATAGCGGAAGAAGAACTGATTTTAACAATTCAGGATTAAATTCCAAATAAACTGAAACGTTTTGCAATTCTCCCCGTATTAAATAGTGAGCGATATAAATAAAAATCTGTTTAAAGGGGAGATGGACGAATGTTGGAATCAATCGGATATGCCACGCTGGGGATTGCGGTGCTGATTGTCGCAGTTCTGGCGGGTATCGGATACTTTTTCTGGGTAAGGTTCCGTTACCGCACAGCCAAATCGAACGAAGCATTGATCATTACAGGACCGAAACTGGGGGATCCTGAAAAAGATACGAATATATTTACCGATGAAGAAGGAAGGTCCATGAAGATCATCCGGGGCGGCGGTTACCGGCTGCGCCGTTTCCAGACTTCCACACCGGTCAATCTGACTTCATTCCAATTAAAGCTTTCGACACCGCGCGTCTACACGATTGCCGGAGTGCCGATTGTGGCGGATGCGGTAGCCATGGTGAAAGTCGCCGATACACTGAACGGTATCGCCAATTACGCCGAACAATTCCTCGGCAAAGAACAGAGCGAGATCGAAACGGAAATCATCGAAGTGCTCGGCAGTAACCTGCGTGCGATCCTGTCGAAGATGACGGTAGAAGACATTAACGGAGACCGCGAAAAATTCAATCAGGACGTCCAGGAAGTTGCACAAAAGCAGCTGGATTTGATGGGCTTCAAAATCACTTCTCTTGGGCTGACCGATTTGCGCGATGCAGACGAGCAAAACGGCTACCTGGAAAACCTGGGCCGGCCGCGAATCGCTGAAGTCCGCAAACAGGCTGAAATCGCAGAGGCGGAGACAGACCGTGAAACGCGGATTCAGCGTGCGCGTACAGACCAGGAAGCGAAAGAAGAAGAATATAAACGCCAGATTTCAATTGCCGAATCGCGTAAAGAGAAAGACATCAAAGATGCTGCGTTCAAGGAAGAAACTGAACGGGCACGGGCAAAATCCGAGCAATCTTATGAACTTGAAAAAGTGAAGCTCGCAAAAGAAATTCAAGACGAAGAACTGAACTTGAAATTCATGGAGCGGGAACGCGCCGTTACATTGGAAGAAGAAGAAAGTAAAGTGCGGAAAACCAAAGCGGATGCTACATATTACGAAACCACCCGTGCAGCGGAAGCGGAAGCCCGCAAATCGGTCATCAGCGGGGAAGCGAAAGCGAAAATCCGCCGCGACGAAGGTGCCGCAGAAGCGGAAGTTATCCGTGAACGAGGAAAAGCGGAAGCCGAATCCCGTAAATTGCTTGCTGAAGCGATGGAACAGCATGGCGATGTCATCATCACCGAGAAATTGATCGATATGCTGCCGATATTCGCGGAAAAAGTCGCTGCACCATTGAACAATATCGATTCAGTGAAAATCATCGATTCCGGCAACGGCCAGGGAATCCCTTCATTTGGCCGCAGTGTCACCAAAACGATGGTCGATATGCAGGAGCCCTTGAAGGAAATGACAGGCATTGATATCGGGGAACTATTGAAATCCTATGTCGGCAAAACGCCTAGCCAAGTCGTGCAGGCTGCTCCGGTTCCGCAGTCTCGAAACGACGCCGGCAATGATTTGCCAAATGAAGAGCAATCAGATCCGGAAGCAGATGATCAGTAATTCTCTTATATCCTTTTATCCACAGAAATAAATCTGTGGATAAAGGGATATTCTTTTTTATGTCGAATATCCACTGTGGATAAGTAAAAGTGGAATTCAGGCATGTCTGTCTGCTGTTCCATTTTGCGACAGGAGGAGAATGGATTGAAGATTGACATGATCAAACATTCGGAATGGGCAGGAACCAAATTCACTCTGCATTTGCTTTCGCAGATCCTCGGGAAGATCAAATTAGAAACAGCACAGCAGGAACCTCAATGGGCACATGTGGCACTAGACGTTACAGCTGATGGTTTTAGCACTGGATTATTATTCACACAGGATCATGTTTTCCAGGTAGACGTTGATATTCAGAACAGCCGCATTCTGGTAAATACAGATGGAGACACGCAAAGCATTGGCCTCGAGCCGTCCAGATCGATCAAATGGTATTATGATGAAATTTTCAGTGCACTGTCATCCCGTGTAATCGATTTGAAAATCAATCCGAAACCGCAGGAAATGGCTTATACCACTCCATTGAACGAAGATGATACGCCACTCGAATTCGATCAGCAGAAGGCCATGAAAGGACTCCGGCTTTTTCAGTTTGCGCTATTGGAACAGAGAAAATTCGTAGCACCGATGCGCTGCCGAAAGATGAAGCCCGCTTTATTTTGGGGGACATTCGATGTTTCATTGCTGATACTGCCCGGCATCATGGAACCGTTTCCGGAAGACCGGGTTATCGAAGAAGCCGCTTTTGACGAGCAGATGATCGAGTACGGTTTTTGGCTGGGTGACGACCAAACAGACATACCCGCTTTTTTCGTTCTTCCTTATCCGTTCCAGTACAAGGATTTGAATTCACCTTCGATAAAGCCCGCTGAAGCATTTTATGATGAAACGAAAAGTGAATATTTTCTCCTTTTAGATACGGTTGCCGCGAAGGAAAATCCAAGTGAAGATATACAACAGTTCTTCCGTTCCACTTTTGATACTTTGGCTGCTGAACTGGGCTGGCAAGGCTGCGATTATTATTTCACTCCATTGAAAATGAAAGATCAGGTAAATGAAAATTAACATGAGGGTCATTCAGTTTGAAAAGCATCCCTAATACAGTTATGTATGGGCATTATAATAGAAAGTGGGAAAGCTGCCTGGTGCGGCTTTTTCTTTTTTTCGGAAATAAGATTTCTAATCAATTTTGAACGCTGGTGAGAAACTGCTTGCAGAACAATCCATTTCATTATATGATGTAAAACGTAATAATTACTATTTACGATTTGATCATAATTTAGGAGGAATAAATATGAGAGTGAACATCACGTTGGCATGCACCGAGACAGGGGACCGCAATTATTCGACGGTGAAGAACAAACGCAATAACCCGGAGAGGATCGAATTGAAGAAATACTGTCCGCGTCTTCGCATAGTCACGTTGCACAGGGAAACAAAATAAAAAATTTTACGGTTTTATAAATCGTAATGATTACTAATAAAGGTTAAGGAGGTTGAGAAGGTGGCTAAAAAATCTAAAGTGGCTAAAGCCAGAAAGCAGGAGCAGATGGTGGAGCGCTATATCGATTATCGGAGAGAGCTGAAATCAAACAGAGAATATGAGGAATTGAACAAGCTGCCGAAAGATTCTTCGCCGGTAAGATTAAAAAATCGCTGCATGGTGACGGGGAGACCAAGAGGTTATATGCGCAAATTTGGCATGTCGCGCATCGCGTTCTGTGAACTGGCTCATAAAGGACAGATTCCAGGAGTCAGAAAAGCAAGCTGGTGACGAGCACAAAGTTTAAAACGAATTGAGGAATGACAGATGAAAAAATTACTTTTGCCCCTGCTATTATTCATTTTCATAGCAAGTGCCTGTGGAAATACCGAAGAAGCCCAAACAACGGCTGATACTGAAAATGCAGCAACAGAAGAAAAGTTGAACATCTACACGACCGTTTACCCTCTTACATATTTTACGGAACGCATAGGAGGTGAGCACGTGAATGTACAGTCGATCTATCCGGCTGGTTCGAATGAGCACACATTTGAACCGACGCAACAGGACATGATTACGCTTGCTGACGCGGACGCCGTGTTTTATATCGGATTGGGTCTTGAAGGTTTTATTGACAGTGCTAAAAAGACCTTAAGCAATGAAAATGTTGAATTTGTGGCGACAGCAGAATCGATTCCGGAAGCGGATCTTGGCGAAGGCCATTCGGATGAAGAAGAGCACGAACAAGGACATGATGAAGGAACGGAAGAAGAGCACAATCACGCGCACGAAGAAGGAACGGAAGAAGCGCACGACCACGGGCATGAAGTAGATCCGCATGTCTGGATTTCTCCAGTGCTCAGCCAGCAGATTGCGGAAGCCGTCAAAGATGAATTGGTTGAGCGCGACGGCGAAAATGCCGAAGAGTACGAAGCTAACTATGAGCAATTGGTTGAAGAACTGAAGGAGTTGGACCAGTCGTTTGAACAAATGGCAGCTGCAGCTGAACAGAAAACATTCTTCGTATCCCATTCCGCATTTGGTTATTGGGCAAATGCTTATGGGCTCGAGCAAGTGGCAGTAGCTGGATTGAACAGCCAGGACGAGCCGTCTCAACAGGAGCTTGTTGAGATCGTGAAGCAGGCGGAAGAGCTGAACATCGATCACATCGCTTTTGAACAGAATGTATCCTCGCGGCTGACTGAAGTGATTCAAAATGAGATTGGGGCGGAAGCCGTTCAATTACACAATTTGAGCGTATTGACGCAAGATGAAATTGATGCAGGCGAAACTTATTTTTCATTGATGCAGAAGAATCTTGAAGTGATGGAAGAAATCCTGCGGCAATAAAATAAAGAGTGGTGTACTGTCTTCGTTGGCGGGATGTTGGAAGGATAACAGCGAAACAAAGCGAATTCTATACAGGAAGAAAGTAAAACCATCGAAAAGAGGTGCCTGTATGAATTTTCGCTTAGACGAAGCTATACAATTGCTGGCGCGGACACCGGCCAGCTTGGAGGCGTTTCTTTCCGGCTTGCCGGAGGGATGGATCCACTGCAATGAAGGCGAAGGAACCTGGAATGCGGAAGAAGTAATCGCCCACCTGATTGAAGCAGAGCTAAGCAACTGGATTCCGCGTATTGAAACGTTGCTCCAGCAAGGGGAAAGCCAGACTTTTCCGCCGTTTGACCGGTTCGCTCATTTGGATACCACAGCCGATACCACGATTGAACGGAAACTGGCCGCATTCAAGGAAATACGCGTGACCAATCTGGAGAAGCTGAAAGAATTGGTGGATCCTGAAGAAGGTCTGCATTTGCGGGGGATGCATCCCGAATTCGGCTCTGTCACTTTAAGGGAGCTGCTCTCTACCTGGGTCGTGCATGATCTGACGCATATTTCGCAAATCACGCGCGTCATGGCCGAAAGATACCGGCAGGATGTCGGTCCATGGGAGCAATACTTGAGCGTTTTGAAAGCGGGAAAGTGAATCAATAAAAAAGCGCCCCACTCTACAATTAGAGTGAGGCGCTTTTGCCTTAGAAATGGGAGAATCGCTGATAAACCGATAGAAATCGCCGATAAACCGACGAAAATCGCCGATAAACGGTCAAAAATCGCCGATAAACCTCGAAAAATCGCCGATAAACCCTCAAAAATCGCCGATAAATCCGACACCGCAATTTTTTATTCCTTCGAAATCAAATCAGCAATCAATATAAAGCGTTCGGGTGCATCAGAACCGATGAAATCGAACGGGTAGCATGTCGATACCGTCAGCGTAGCTTTCGGTTTCGGCACAATCACCGTGCGGTCATCTGCGTCCACAATCCGGGTTTTTCTCACCTTATAGGTAAACTTCCCAGCCGATGTTTCGACAATCAGCAAGTCGCCTTTGCCGACTTCACCCAATTCGCGGAACACCGTATCCATATGGCCGGAAAGAACCGTATTGTCCTTTTCCCCGGGCAAGACACTGTCCGCAAAATGGCCGACGCCTTTCAGCAGCTCATCTTCATCGGTGCCGTGAAAAATCGGCAATGTCGCGCCGATTACTGGAATCATCAAATCACCGATATTTTCGCCTATTTCGGGACGCACCGGATAAAGGACCTCATCTTCTTCTTCATCTTCTTCCGGCAGGCTGATCGCTTCCGTGGAAGGCGCCGTCTGGGCACTGACTTCCGTTTCATTGACCTGGCCGGTTTTAAAAAGCAGATAGCCCTTCAGGAAAGAGGCGGCGTTAGTGCCGCTGAACCAAAGACCGAATGCAATCATTGATAAAGCCAGGACCGACAAAATCATTTTTTTGCGGCCGGCCCCTTTGTTGCTTTTAGTTCTCATCAATCAGTTGCTCACAGTTTTCATGCGGCGGAACAATAGGAATCCGATCAATACGAACGCCAATCCGACTAATGTGTTGCTGACATAATCAGTAGCCGTTTTTGGAAGTTTTCCGCCTTTGGTTGTTTGTACAGCTTTTGTATCTTTTTTCACGGACTTCGCTTCTTTTTTCACTTCTTTAGTTTCTTTTACAGGAGCTGCAATCACTTCTTCAACGACTTCAAGGTCTTTGCCAGTTTCTTCAATGATCTCAGATCCGAACATTTCAGCTGTCAAGACGATGTCAGCAAGGAAAGTGCCTTCACGATCGAAGATTTCAATCAGCAAATCTTTACCGTTTGTCGTTTCCAAAGCCAGCAATGCAGTCAATGTAAGTGCTGTTTTTTCTGTGCCGTCAGTCAGGTAGTACTTTGTTTCAACTTCGAACAAGTTCATCATGTCATCGAAGATATCCAATAGGATCGCGATTTCTTCAGCGTCCAGGTCATCTGCGCTTTCAAAGTAAGGTACAGCATCCAAACGCTGCAATAGAGCATCTAATTGATCTAAAAATGTTTCATCTTCAAAGTTCAAAGTAATAAAATGTTCAAACAGGCGGTCCAATTCTTCTTCAGTAAGACCGACTTCTGTAAAGATGTCCAAATCATTCAGGTCGATATAGTTTTCATCATCCAAGTACCATTCCACATAGAAATAAAGATCTTCATTGAAAATGATATACATATGGCTGTCCAATACATCCTGGCCTTCTTCAATATCTCCGTATTCGACAAGCAGTGCATTCAGTTCTTCACGCGTCAAATCAAAATCTTTCATTACTTTCTGTACGCCTTCTTCAGACAATGGCGTCCCTAATTCCGAGACGTCAGAGAAATATTCAAGGCCCCAGTCTTTGCTGTCAAGGTAAGCCAGGTAATCTTCTTTAGTCCAGTTGATGCTTTCCAGGAATGCAGCGAATTCTTCGCCGTCTTCATCAATCATTCCGAAGTCTGCAGTCAAATAATATTCTGTAAAGAAATACAATTCTTCATTGAAGATGAGGTAAGTTCCATCCAGAACGTCTTCGCCTTCTTCGATATCACCAAACTCCACCAGCAACTCGTTCAATTCTTCACGAGTCAGTTCGAAGTCTTCCATGACAGTCTGAACGCCTTCTTCAGACAATGGGGTTCCGAGTTCAGATACATCACCGAAATCATCCAGGGACCAGTTTTTTTCCATCAGGTAATTTATATAACTCTTCTTGGACCAGTTGATTTCTTCAAGGAATTTTTCAAACTCAGGATCATCTTTCGCAATCGCGAACGTTGAAGCAGGCAAAGCGGAAACCACCAATAATACTGCCATCAATAAAACCAATAATTTTTTCATCTCTTTCCCCCATCTGACAAAATTGTGATATCCAGAAAATTATAATAGGGAAATCTTGAAGGTTATATAGGCACAAAGACCTTTATTTCAAAAAAGTTCCAAAATACTGTATTATTTATACCAATGTGAAGTAATGGGGGAAACGGAGGTCTTTAAAAACGTGATAAAAGCAGTCATCTTCGATTTGGACGGAACCTTGCTGGACCGCGATAAATCAGTGGAAAAGTTCGTTTCAAATCAATATAGGCGATTAAATGAGGTACTGGGTCATATTAATCAGACGGATTATATGCAGCGCTTCATCCAGCTGGATGATCACGGATATGTCTGGAAAGATAAGGTCTACCAGCAGTTAGTTGAAGAATTCAATATCACAGGGATTTCTCAGCAGCAGTTGCTGGAAGATTACTTGACTCATTTCGCCGCGCATTGTGATCCTTTTCCGCATCTTATCCAGATGCTTGAGAAACTGAAGGCACAACAGCTTCAAATCGGTATGATAACGAATGGTTATACGGAATTTCAGGCAGGCAATATCGAGGCTCTAAGTATTGAACGGTATTTCGATGTGATTTTGATTTCTGAAAAGGAAGGCTTGCGGAAACCGGATAAACGGATATTTGAAAGAGCGTTGGAACGTCTCGGCGCAGAAGCGGAGGAGGCAATCTTTGTCGGCGACCATCCGGCGAACGATGTGGCTGCGTCCTCGGGGGCGGGGATGATAAGTGTCTGGAAGCGGAATGCTCAGTGGGAAAATGTGAAAGCTCATTTTACCATCGACGGTCTGGATGAAATTCCAGAGATTGTTCAGGGGTTAGAGTACCAAGCGGAACTTGGAATAAAACCCAGCAACTAAACAAGCACATTTCCATTTATGTTAGAATGCAGGAAATATAACGATGGGGAGCTGCAGTAAATAAAAAGAAGTTTCTATAGAAGAGTTTTCGCAAGCCGGCTTGCGGTCGGGGTCCCCGCAACGCAGTAAAGTCGGCAGGCAGATTGAAAAAGATTAAAAAAGTGATCCAATCTTTCACTAAACAACGTTATATAACTAAGATCAAAGAGGAAGCCGGATTTCTAGGAAGCGACTCTGAATCTTACCGGTCCGTTCGAATGCATTTGGAGAAAAGAAGGCTGATAGCAGTAAAATCAACAGGTTTTAAGGTTTTTAATCGCTTTTCGCCTGCGAAAAGCATCCGTTCAAGCCGTTTTCTTTTAATGTTAGAGGAGGAGGAAGTGTTTTTTCTTTCAAACTGGGGTGTTGGGGATTATATCAACGTTCAGGAAAATATATCAACGCTCCAGCGATTATATCGACGTTCAGGAGATTATATCGACGTTCAGAAAATTATATCTCCGTTCAAAAAAATATATCAACGTTCAGCATGCGCTCCACACAAATCACCGCATTCCAGCGGCTTCAGCAGATGAGGAGGCAGCAAATGAAGACAATTCGAATTATCCTGATCATCATTTTATTGGCAGGGGTGATTTACTGGTTATGGACCGGCAGCGAGCGGTTCCTTCCATATGTGATGCTGGCGGCATCGGCCTTAGCATTCTTGACCACATGGGAAGAATTCGCAAAAAGCTGGAAAAGCGTGGATGGCTATCTCGCGCTGGTGACTTCCCTGATATTCGGCGCATACGGCATTTCGTTGCTGATACGGTAGTTCGCAGCCGTCACTTACGGTTTTATTCACACAAATTTAACATCATGAACAAATGTGACGCAGCAATATCACATACTATTAGAAGGTCAGTAAAATTCAAAAGTCTAAACGGATAGAGGGAGCACATCATGAAAAAATTTATAGCAATCGCATTTCTATTATTATTCTTGCCGGTCACGGCACACGCACATTCAGGTTTATCTTCTTCCACACCAGCGGAAGGCGCGACACTTGAAGGATCGCCGGAAGAAATCCAATTCCTTTTCGAGTCGCCTATCCAGCAAGGGGATATGACAATAAAAGATGAAGCGGGCAATACGATTGAAGTTGCCGACATCAACTTTTCTGAAATGGAATTGACCGGCCAATTGCCGGACGAACTTCCGAACGGCGCCTACACAGTCGATTGGAATGCAATCAGCCAGGACAGCCATGAAATTACTGGGACTTTAACGTTCAATATCGCAGCGGAAGAAACGGAAGTAGCGGCTGAAGAAGAAACAACAACTGAAGAAGCTGCAGAAGAGCCGGCTTCAGAAGAAGCAACAGAAGCAACTGAAACAACAGACGTTGCTTCGGAGGAGCAGTCAGCCGAGGAAGATTCTGCATCAGCTGTTGAACCTGCAAAAGCGGAAACGCCTTGGGTGACCATTCTGATCATCGCCATTTTGGCAATCGCTGCAGCTGCATTCTTCGTGATGGCCAGAAGAAAATGATCCTGTTTACCATCCTTTCTGATTTTCTGCTTTATCTGGTCACGTCATTTTTGGCCGGTGTGCTGGTTCTGCAATTTGTTCCCGAGCACCGGAAGCCGAAAATTTCGATTAGAAACTCAGCGGTCCTGCTTGGGATTGCGTCCATTCCTGTTTTGTCGGCGGCTCCGGCATTCCAATTACTCGGCTTGTTGCTGAATAATGCCAGTTTCGGCTCCGCAGTCTGGACAGCAATCACCGAATTCCAGGTCGGCCAAAGTTTCGCGTTCAGCATTTTTCTTTCATTTTTCTGGTTCGGCGCAACAGCCGTCAATAGCTCGAAATACATTCAGGCATTTTGGTTCCTGTTGTCCGTCCTCAATATGGGATTCGGCAGCCATGCCGCATCGCTCGATTTTCTGCCCGGCCTGTTCAGCCACACGATCCATTTTTTATCGCTGACGCTATGGGCAGGAGTGTTGATCCTGGTTGCTTGGGGTGCACCGGCACTTACGAATTGGCGCAGCTTCCTGAAATGGTTTACACCGTTCGCATTCAGCCTGATGGCCATTATCCTGGTGAGTGGTTTCGCTGTCTGGCTGCTGTTTTCAAAACCCGCTGACTATGCGGCTTCCTGGGTGCTGCCTTATGGCCAGATGCTGCTCTTGAAGCACTTGAGCATCCTGCCTTTATTGGTGGCGGCTTTCCTTAACGGCTTTGGCAATAAAGCGAAGGAACCGTCGCGCAATCTTTTGAAGCTCGAAACTTTCATGCTGGGGCTGGTTTTTCTTTCTACCGCTGTCATGAGCAAGCTGGCGCCGCCGCATAACGTCAACAATACATTTTTGACGGAAGGGACGGCCCCGCTGCTCGAAAGCCTGATCGGTGAACAATACTTGCCGATCACACCGGAATTTGTCTTCTCGCTTAACGGCATCCTGCTGTTATTGATCGGTGCGCTGGCAATCGGCCTGATGATCATGAGCTTCTTTAAAAAGATGCCTTTATGGCTGTCATTCATCTTTGGATTCGGTTTTATCGTAAGCGTGTATCTGGGCTTAATGTTGAATATGAATTTTTAAGGAGTGGGGAAATTGCTGGCAATAAAACATGGAAACCGGGCGCTTGTGCTTGTCCTGCATGAAATCTATGGAATAAATGATCATATGGAATTGGCTGCGGCTTCAATCGCGGAGCAAGGGTTCGATGTTTTAGTACCCGATCTAATTGGCAGAAATCCGCCGTTTTCATATGATCAAAGCGAAAGGGCCTATCGAAACTTTGTGGATGCTGTCGGATTCGACCCTGCTTTTGAACAGGTAAAAAAGCTGCTTGCTGAAGAGGCAAAAGATTACGATGAAATACATATTGTCGGATTCAGTGTCGGGGCGACCGTCGCCTGGCTTTGCAGCCAATCGAACCATATTGCCAGCGTAACAGCATTTTATGGATCAAGAATCCGGGACTACGGGGAAATTACGCCGTTTTGTCCAGTGCTCCTGATTTATGGTGAGCGTGAAAAGTCGTTCAATGTAGCCGATTTTATAGCCGAAGTTGCCGACGGTTCCATAGAAGCAGTGAGTTTACCTGGAGAACATGGTTTTGCAGATCCTTTTGCGCCGGTATTCGATAAAAATTCCCGCCAAAAAGCGATGGATTTAATGAAAAATTTCCAAAAAACCCATTCCACTATATCAAATTGAACCGTAATATTGCCGCCTTGAAGTCATGACTTCACGGGCGGTTTTTCTATGGACTCATACAACAACAGGCTTCAGGGAGCACACGGGAACGGTTGATAAAAAGTATTTCGTGTTACAAATATTATTTTCTGATAAATCTATTAAAAATATGATTAGCTATTATTATGCAGGGTAAATATGTAAGAAGAAATATATATTTGTAAGTTTATAGGAGGTGCTAGATGTGGTTGGTAAATCTGCAGTATATGGCAACTTAAGAATGGAAGAAAAAGATCTGCTGAAGAAATCACGGCAATGCTTCGCGGGACAGGACGATAAAAGTATAAGAAACGGGGAGGTATTCATGATTTATTTCCTGAATAACTGCTCGTCGGAAGGTGTTTTATTTAAAACGATAAAAGAAATCACTACAGATTTGAATATGTCGCATGCAGCCTTGACGCGGGTGTTGAAAACCCTGGAAGACAAACAATTCATCTATCGCCGCAATGGCATAATCGGCTTGCACCAGGCATAACCGCCCACAATCGGGGAAACTGTCCAACTAAAATATATGGAAAAGAGGTCATGGAAGATGGTGAATGCGCTCAGTGGATTGCGTGACTTGAGGAAAGCCAAAGGAATGTCTTCCAAAGAACTTGCCCAGCAAATCGGCGTCGCAACCAGCGCGATATGGGCATACGAAAACGGCACCAAACAAATTTCAGAAGATCACGCCGAACGTCTGGCAGCCTTTTTCGGCGTTCCGATGGAAACATTGCTTACGGAATAAATGGAAACAGCCAACCTTATTGACGGCATAATCGAGAAGGAAGGGGACTTCATGAAAAACACAGAAACTTCAACTAATCATTTTTACAGGGAAAGAGCCTTTACTGAATTTACTGAAAGGCTGAGTGGGCATGAGCAGGAAATTGCCAAAAATGCCTTATGGGAGATTCAGGTGCTGAAGCGGGAGGTCCAATTATTGCGCAGGGACAAGGATACGCTGCTTCATGATAAAAAAGAGCTGAAGGAAGAGTTGAAAAGCGAAAAGTACCGTTCGAAAGAAATGCTTCGCTACTTCAGCCGGTGGACCGAGGAGTACGCAAAAATCATTAAAATTCCGATCAATATGGAAAATGAATCACATATTCGGCAGCATTATTTTTCATTGCGCGAATCGGCAAAGAACCTGGTTCACAGCTGCCGGCGGAAATTGAAGGAAATTGACTATGCGATGGAAGAACAGGACAAGCCGACTTTCAAGCGCCATTGACTGGGCCCGGCGCTCACAGCATGACTCCACTAGATAGCAATGGAAGGGACGAAACCGTATGTTGAACTTTGGTATAAGAGAGGTGGGAATCGATCTTGGTACCGCCAACACCTTATTAGTGCTTCAAAACAAAGGAATTATTATGCGGGAGCCGTCGATGGTGGCGGTGGACGGCGGAAACGGTGAGGTGATAGCTGTCGGAAGGGACGCTTATGAAATGAACGGGCGCACTTCCGGCGGCATTAAAGTCAGCTATCCGATGCGCTGGGGCGTGATTGCGGATCACGAAAAAGCCATTGTGATGATTGCCCGCTTTTTGAAGGAAGTCACCAAAACCGTCGGGAATTTAAAGCGGAAAATCTTTGTCATCAGTGTGCCAATCGGCATTACCTCGGTCGAGAAACGGGCGATCATCGAAGCGGCCAAAAGGGTGGGTGCCCGGGAAACACTGACGATAGAAGAGCCTTTAGCGGCGGCCATTGGAGCCAATCTGCCTGTGTGGGAACCTGAAGGCCTGATGGTGGTGGATATCGGCGGAGGAACTACAGAAATGGCGGTCATTTCGTCAAATGGCATTGCTGTCAGCCAGTCCCTGAAGAATGCGGGGCAGGCGATGGATCGTGTAGTGGCAGAGTATATCCTGAAAAACTACGAATTGAAGATTGGTTCCCGGACAGCAGAACAATTGAAAATCCGTCTGGGGACGGCTTATGGACTGACGGATGGAAAACGTGAAGAAATAATGGAAATCGGCGGGAATGACCTGATGACCGGCCGGCCGAAAACGATTGAAATCACGGGGCTGGATGTAGAAAAAGCACTGGAAGAAACAGTGGCAGGCATTATCGACGGCGTGCGGCGCACACTGGAAGTCACGCCACCCGAACTGGCAGCAGATCTCCACGACCGGGGGATTGTCCTCACCGGCGGCGGGTCTCTTTTGCATAGGCTAGACAAGAAGATGGCTGAAGAAATCAAGGTGCCGGTCATACTTGCGGAAAATCCGATGGACTGTGTTGCGCTCGGCACAGAAAAAGCGATGCGCAATCTGGATAGTTTGCGGCTGGCTTCATCTTAATGGTGGAAGCGATAATTGTGTTAAATCAGTGTCCGCCTCCATAATGGTCAGTGTTCCCACCCCCTGCAGTATAATTAGAACTTTCACCCGGCTTTGCATGTGAATTGATCGACTTCAGCGCTGTGTTATTATTCCGTTTTCTTCTCCAATCAATAAAACCTGCGAACCCGATCATGCCGAATACCATTACGAAAAACCACGTCATTTTCGGACACCTCCATTTTTTGATAATTCTATCTTCATTCTACCAGAAAACTGGAAACAAAAAACAGGAGCGTTCTCAATTGAGAATTCTCCTGTTTTATTCGCTTGGAAGCGGTACTTGCTTAGCAGTTTGCGGTGCCGGTAATGCAGCCGTCTTTTCTTTTGCCGTTGCTTTGACCGGCGGATTCGCCATCAAAGCAGCCGCCATGCCCATTGCCGGGAACAGCATCAATGCCCATAGAATTTCCGCGTAGCCGCCGAATACGTCAAAAGCAATGCCGAGTGGCAACGGGCCGAGCGCCGAACCGGTGACGATCATCGCCATCGAAATGCCGCTGATGCTGCCGATGTGTTTGCGACCGAAATAATTTGGCCAGACTACAGCCATGACGATGCGTTCCATCCCCATGCTCACTCCCCAAACCAGACCAAAGATAACGGCAGCCGCCATGAAGTTCGCATTTTGCAGCAGCAGGAGAGAAACGATTTCGCCGGCAAACACCAGCACCAGCATATACTGCACTTTCACTTTATCGAGCAGCAAGCCTGTCAGGAAAGTGACTGGCAGACCAATCAGCGCCGTTAAACTCAGGATGCCTGCAGCGGCTTCAAGTGACAGCGAATTTTCCTTGAAAATAGACACCAGGTGAAACGTCAATCCGGTGTTCACAATACCGGGGATGGCGGCACAGACGAGCAGAAGCCAAAAAGCGCGTGTTTTGGAAGCTTCGCTGACAGACCAGCTGACTTCTTCGACCAGCTTTTTCTTTTTATCCGCTTTTTCCGCAGCTCCGTTATCCGGCAGCAAACCGACATCTTCAGGAGAATTCCGAATCAGGAAAAGGGCGAGCGGTGTGAACAGCACAATGATGATCGCGCCAAGCACCATCCAGGACATGCGCCAGCCAAACGCTTCGATCAGCCAGACATTGAGCAGTGGAAACGCCGCCGAACTGACCAGTCCGCCGATTGCAGCGATGCTGAGCGCGCGTCCCCTCTTTTTCACAAACCATTGCGGAATCAATGAATTCGAAATCAGCGCCATCGAACCTTGTCCCAATAAACGGATGAAGAAGAAACCGATGAACAGCATAAGCAGACTGGTGACGAAACTGTTGAACAGACAGGCAACCGCCAGTAATCCCGATACGATCACCGCCATTTTCCTCGAACCATTCCGGTCGATCAGCCGTCCCACGAAAAACAGCAGAAATCCCGCAGCTAGCGTTGCGCCTGAATAGATGCCGGACACCGTCGAACGGCTCCAGCCAAAGTCCTGTATATAATAATCGATGAAAATCGAGTTTGAATAAGTTTGTCCGGGACCTGAGAAGAACTGCGATAACGCCGCAATCGCGACGATCACCCAGCCATAGTGGAAGTTGTTAGGGGCGAATTGTTTCATCTTAAAATTGCATCTCCAGTTAAATTTTTATTCCGTAATACAGCATCGATATGTAAATCTAGTACTCAAACATCAGTTTCTTATCATAGCATAATTAATTTTGAAATAAAGTATATAAGACTACAGTAATAGAAATGAAATCTAACTGATAATTGTTATTTTCAGATAATCATTTATCCCTTTCATATTTGTGCTGGATTGCTATAATCGAGAGAGTGGATTTTAAGAAAAAATGAAATCTGCCCTTGCCAAAAAATACTGGCTAAGATATAGTTTAGAAATACAATATTTAGTGTATATTACATAAGAAAACACAATATATAGTAAAAACCGATAACAAAGGTGCCTGAAAAGGCTTAATAGGGAAGCCGGTGAAAATCCGGAGCTGTACCCGCAACTGTAAGTGCTGACGAGCTATGGAAACCACTGTCGAAAGATGGGAAGGCCATAGCAAAGGATGACGCACAAGCCAGGAGACCTGCCTTCGTTATATGTTAATTGCCTTCTCCGGGAGCTGGGGGGTGTAACGATGGTGATATCAGGAAACAGCGCAATTTTCGGCTGTTCGGTTCCTTTTATGCTGCGTTATTCAACCCATCTTCTCTCCGGAGAAGATGGGGTTTTTTCTATGGGCGTGTTTTATTTGAAGGGATGATGGATTTAATGGAACAGCAGATTTCAGCAGGCATATCACGGACAATTCAAACGAGGCTGGTGCTGCCGCCGGATACGAATCACATGGGTACGATTTTTGGCGGAACGGTGCTCGCCTATATCGATGAAATCGCAGCGATCACGGCGATGAAGCACAGCGGAAAAGTCGTTGTGACGGCATCGATTGATACGGTCAATTTCCTGTCGTCGGCAAGGATCGGCAATGTGCTGATCCTGGAAGGCGTGGTCATTTCAACCGGCCGGACTTCGATGGAAGTGTATGTGAAAGCGGAATGCCAGGATATTGAAACGCGCGGCCGGACGCTGACGACCACCGCCATCCTGACGATGGTAGCTGTGGATGAAAACGGCAAGCCGACACCTGTTCCCGGAGTCATTCCTGAAACAGACAAAGAAAAGAATCTTTTTAAAAGCGCACAGGCACGGAAAGAACGCCGCATGAAACTGAACGAATTCGCGAAGGAGCTGGTCTGATATGAAAATGGGAATCTCAACAGAAATGGATGCAGTCGAAAAAGTATTGGAACGTGCCGAGCGGTTGCATGGTCTCGATACTACAGCGTTGCGCAATAAAATCGGCGAGCTGGATGGCAAGGTTGATACGGAACAATCCATGCTTTATGCGCTGAACCGCATTTCGATGGATGAACCGAACTGGACATTCCTTGCGGCGGAAATTTATTGCAGCGAGCTTTACCGGCAAGCGGCTGCGAGCCGTGGTTATGAAGCACAGGAAAAGTACGGTGATTTCTATCAGCTTGTTGAAAAGTTATCACGCATCGGCATTTATTCGAATGACTTATTGACTGCTTATTCGGAAACTGAAATTCGGGAACTGGGGGCAGTGATCGATCCGGAACGCGACCAATTATTCAATTACATCGGATTGTTCCTGTTGGCGGACCGCTATCTGGCGAAAGATTACGAAGGGAATCTTCATGAATTGCCGCAGGAGCGCTTTTTGGTCATCGCCATGGCGCTGATGCAGAACGAACCGGCTGAGAAGCGGACAGAACTTGTGCGGGAAGCATACTGGGCAATGAGCAATCTGTATATGACGGTGGCGACGCCGACCCTGTCAAATGCAGGCAAAAGCTTTGGTCAATTGTCTTCCTGCTTTATCGACACGGTGGATGATTCACTGGACGGCATCTACCTGAACAATTGGGACATTGCGCGGCTCAGCAAAGACGGCGGCGGACTTGGCATTTATTACGGAAAAGTGCGGGCGCTTGGGTCAGATATCAAGAAATTCAAAGGCAATTCCTCCGGCGTAATTCCTTGGATCCGTCTTGTAAACGATACGGCGGTCAGCGTCGATCAGCTCGGTCAGCGGCAAGGTGCGGTAGCGGTTTACCTGGACGTTTTCCATAAAGACATCATGAACGGCTTCCTGGATCTGAAAACGAATAACGGCGATGAGCGCCGCAAAGCGCACGACATTTTCACAGGCGTTTCAATTCCGGATCTGTTTATGGAGAAATTGCAGGAAACGGATGAAAACGGCCGCAGCATCGGCGAATGGAATACATTCTGCCCGCATCAGGTCAAGCAGGTGATGGGCTGGAAAGACGCGAACGGCAACGCGCTTGGATTGGAAGATTTCTATGATGACACCGACCGTGCCTACTTCACCGAAAAATATGAAGAGGCGGTCGCTAATCCTTTATTGCCAAGAAAGACTTACCGGGCAATGGATATCATGGCGCGCATTATGGTGTCTCAGCTGGAAACCGGCACGCCGTATATGTTCTACCGCGACGAAGTCAACCGCCAGAATCCGAACAAGCACCTGCGCGGACGCGGGTTGACGTCGATTTATTGCAGTAATTTGTGCAGCGAAATAGCGCAAAACATGTCAGCTACCACAATCGTTAAAGAATACACAGACGAAGCCGGCAATTTGGTCATGGTACGGAAACCCGGTGATTTCGTGGTCTGCAACCTGTCATCGATCAATTTGCCGCGCGCGGTGAAAGCGGATGTACTGGAGCGCTTGGTGCCGATTCAGATGCGCATGCTCGATAACGTCATCGATTTGAACACGATTTCTGTAGGGCAGGCTGATGCCACGAATAAAAAATATCGCGCTGTTGGAATTGGATCTTACGGTTGGCACCATCTTCTGGCGCTCGAAGGAATCCATTGGGAGACGGAAGAAGCGGTGGAATATGCGGATAGTTTATACGAAGAATTCGCCTACCATGTCATCCGCTCATCCATGGAGCTTGCGAAAGAAAAAGGCGGCTATAGTGAATTTGCCGGATCGGAATGGCAGACTGGCGCGTATTTCGAACGCAAGGGCTATGAAGGGGAGAAATGGCAAGAACTGCAACAGGAAATTGCAGAAAACGGCGTCCGTAATGGCTGGATGATGGCCGTTGCACCGAACTCGTCAACCGCGAAAATCGGCGGCTCGACAGACGGCATCGATCCGCTCTACGCCGTGGAATATGCGGAAGAGAAGAAGAACTTCAAATTCAAAGTGACGGCGCCGGATCTTGATCACCGGACGTACGATTATTACCGCCGCGCGAGACACGTATTGGACCAGAAATGGAGTATCCGCCAGAATGCGGCAAGGCAGCGCCATATTGACCAGGCAATCAGCTTCAATCTGTATGTGCCGCATACCATCAAGGCGAAGGAATTGCTGGAGCTTCACCTGGAAGCCTGGCAGCAGGGATTGAAAACGACTTATTACGTACGCAGCACTTCGCAGGCAGAAATCGATGAATGTGAAGCGTGCCAAAGCTAAGGGAGGACTTCTAATGGCAATCGACACACCTTTAACAAAGATCAAATTGCTCAATCCGGAACATCCGAATAAATCGACAGGCATCCTGAACGGTAAATCGTCGGGTTTATTGAATTGGAACGATATTGCCTATCCGCAGATGTATGATCTGTATCAAACGTTACTGTCGAATTTCTGGAAAGCGCAGGAAATCAATATGCAGGACGACATCAAGCAATGGGATCATCTGACGGATACGGAGCGGGATGTCTTCCTGCGCATCAATACACAGCTGGCGTCGCTCGACAGCTTGCAGACACCGACGATGACGATGGCGATGGATTACGTGACCGACTCAAGTTTCAAAGCGATTTTTGCGGTCATCTCCCAGCAGGAGGCGGTCCACAACGAATCCTATTCCTATATATTGAGTTCGCTTGTATCGGTCGCGGAACAAAATGCGCGCTTCGATCAGGCGAAAAGCGATCCGGTCGTGCGGAAGCGCAATGATTTGATCCTGGGTGCTTATGAGGAATTCCGGCAAAATCCGACGCCGCAGAGCCTCTTCAAGCTCGGCATCAATTCGATCAACCTCGAAGGCATTTATTTTTATGCAGGCTTCGCATTCTTCTATCACCTGGCGCGCCAGCAGAAGATGTTGAAGACGAGCACGATGATCAGCTATATCCAGCGTGACGAGATGCAGCATGCTTACTTTATCGGTCAGTTCGTGCGTATTTTATTGACGGAGAATCCAGAGTTGAACAATGAAGAAAATATCGACTATATTTACCGGACAGTAGATCAGGCGGTGCAGCTAGAGAAGGAATGGGCCGCGTATATCCTGGGGGATATCGAAGGGCTTGATTTGGCTGAATTCGGTGACTACGTGGAATACTTGGCCAATAAACGATTGCGGCAGCTGGGCATGAAAAACCTCTACGAAGAGCGCAGCAATCCCATGCCGTGGATCCAGGTATTCGGCGACGACATGATGAACGGCACCAAATCGGATTTCTTTGAACAGAAATCGCGCACGTATTCGAAAGTGTCCCAGTCCAATGGGTTTGATGAATTGTAATCAGAAAATCGCTCTCGTCTATGCATCGGTCACCGGCAATACTGGGGCGGTGGCTGAAGTTTTGACGGAACGCTTCCGGGCTGCAGGCTTTTTGCCCAACGTCTATGAGATCGGTCATTTCGATATAAATAAACTCAAACGTTACGATATAGTTATCGTCGGCACGTATACATGGGGAAGCGGAGAAATTCCGGCAGAAATGCAGGAGCTGTTTGAAGCATTTGAAGAATTGCGGCGTCCCGAACTGGTGACGGCCGTGTTCGGGACAGGGGACAGCTTCTTTGCGGAATTCTGCGGAGCGGTCGACCGCTTCCGTGACATGCTGTACGTCCATACCAATTTGGCCGCGACGCTGAAGATCGAACTGATGCCCCAGGAACAAGATCTGGTGCGGTGTGAAAAATTTGTGGGAGCAGTGGTCAGGCGACTGGTGGCAGCTGATGAAAAGAGAAAACGCAAAGCGACTTGAAAGTGGAGTCGATTTGCGTTTTTTTGAGAGATTTATGGAGAATCGCTGATAAATTAGAAAAAATCGCCGATAAACGTCTGAAAATCGCCGATAAACCCAAAAAAATCGCCGATAAACAGGGGAAAATCGCTGATAAATCCTCAGTAATCGCCGATAAACGTAAAACCTCCACAAGCCTCGCACATTTCATCAGAAAATAAATCTACCTTTTTATGTCACGTCGTGATATAGTCAAGGTACGACATAGTGAAGAAGAGGGCTGCCCGTGGAAATCCAGAAAATGCTGAAGAAATATGTGCCGATGACCGAGACGGCTTTCTATATTTTATTGTCATTAACAGAGCCGCGGCATGGCTACGGCATCGTCAAGCATGTGGAAGACATCACAGCCGGCCGCCTGGTGCTTGGCTCCGGCACAGTTTACGGCACGTTGACGAAGATGCAGAAAGACGGCGTGATCACGGTGTTCGCTGATGAAGAGCGGAAGACCGTCTATGAGATCACGGATGCCGGCAAAGAATTGATGAAAGCGGAAATAACGAGGATTAAAGAAGTGCATCGCAATGCAATTGCGTTCGAGGGGGAATTCGGATGAAGAAAATTTACAGGCCATTCTGGAGTTATGATGTGAAGCAAACAGAAGACTGGCTGGCAGAGATGGCGGCACAAGGGTTGATCTTTACAAAGCTGAACCGTTGGACGCGCTGCTTTTATTTTCAAGAGCAGGAACCGGCGACTCGGGTGTACCGCATAGCATACGATAAGATGAAAACATCCGTATTGCCGAAAACGCTGCAGGCGGAAGGCTGGCAAAAGGCTGGTACTGCAGGGAAATGGGAGTTCATTTTTAATGAGCAGCCTGAAAACGCTATTAAGACAACCCTGGTTCGTGATGGAATCATTAAGCATAACCGCATGATTACATACATTTACTATGGAATTTCCTTTTATGTCGCCGGTATGCTGATGGCGAATATTTCAATGCTCGCTTCTTCCTACAGACAGGACGGCGGCGTTGATATAGTGGAAAGTCCGTTGTGGCTCCTGACATTTATCTTCTTCGCGATCCTGTTGGGAATTATGGTTCTCGGAATTTATTCGATCGCCAAAATCACCGGGACGAATAAGGAACTTGATGGAACGACAGATGGATTCTGGCCAGTCGATGAAATCGATCAGCAGAGTGAAAAGGAATTGAAGAGGGCCGGGCGCTGGGTGACGAAGGTGAAATTCAGCTGGATGTATTCACCCGATAAAATGGAAAAATGGCTGGAGTCGATGGAACAGCGCGGTTTGAACCTTTACCGGGTCAATAAAATCGGTACCATCTTCCACTTCGTTAAAGGTGAGCCCCGTCGGATTGTATACAGTATAGATTATCAGCGAGGGCCGACCGAGAGTTATTTTGCCATCCACCATGAAGCGGGATGGCATGAAGAGTTCACTTCGTTTTCGAATATGGAGAAGTGGACGATCTGGAGCAAAACTTACGGTGAAACCGAAGAGCGGCCGCAACTGTACAGCGATCAAAGCAGCCGCCTTAAACACGCGAAAAGAATTGCGCTGACTTATACGGCCATGTTCTCGCCGCTTGTTGCTTTCTATATTTATTTCATCATCAATATTATGATCAGTGCAGATACAATTCAGGATAGGTTTTTATGGAACAGCAGCGGCATGATGCTTCTGGCAGTACTGATATTTGGCACATTCATCGTGCGCATCTGGTCATATTATGGCCGCTTAAGAAAACAGGCAGCCGCCTGGAGTAATTGAAACAGTGACTTTTACATCATTCCAAAGGCTCCGCAATTGAGGAGCCATTTTTTCATTTATAATAAAAAGTTAGGGGTCAAAACGGTTTCGGCACCCGTCTATTCTTTGAAGGGAGTTGCATTAGCGCATGGAAACGGCGAATAGGGAAGCATGGCAGGCGACTGCCGATGAACATACAGTACTCGAAGATCTGATGCAGCAGTATGGCTCAGAACTCAAGCGGATTGCGTTTTTATATGTGCAGGACCAGGCGGAATGTGAAGACATCATTCAGGAAGTTTTTATCAGCGCTTTCAAGAACCTGTCGGGGTTCCGTCATGAAGCGAGCTATAAAACCTGGCTGATCCGCATGACCATCAATAAATGCAAAGATTATCACCGGCTTTGGAGCATTCGGAATCTGATTTACAAGCCAGCCGTGAAACTCCTGAAAGGAAGCAGCTCCGCTGAAGAGGAATTGATCGGCGAAGAAGATGCCAAAGAAGTGGCGGCGCAAATTGCAGCGCTGCCAGGCAAGTATAAAGAAGTTCTTATCCTTTATTATTATCAGGAAATGACGATGCAGGAGATTGCGGATGTACTGGAAATCAAGTTGAACACCGTGAAATCCCGGCTGCTGCGGGGCAAGAAGGCGCTGCAGGCAAAACTTGAAGGGGGTGTCGGCAATGGAAGGGTTTGACCGTGACATTTCAGCAAAATTAAAACGGGTGGCCACTGACAACGTCCGTTTTTCACAGGAAGAAAAAATGGCGATCCGCCAGAAGACAAAAGACGTTAAACCTGCAGCCCGGCGTGTCCAGCCTATGTATTGGACGGTGTTCGCATCGGCAGCAGTGTTGTTCCTGTTTCTCGGATTCATATATGCAACGGATTCCGGCTTATTGGAAGCGGGATCCGATACCGATTATATGGCGCCGGCGAATGGTGAAATGGCTTATACCGTCCAGGACTTGGAAGGCATCGAGTTTGAGATTGTTGAAGAGCAGCAAGTGGATGAAGTGAACCGGGTTTATACCATTGAGTTGGTAAATGGAACAGAGCATGACATCATCGATGGTGTTTTTCGGATGAGCCATCCGATTAAAATCGAGAACGGCAACAGCGGTAATCCATTCGAGGTCGACAACCGGCTCTATAATATTGAAGCTGGTAAGACGATCCGTTTTGATATGGAATTGCCGAGCGGGATTTTCGATTCTGAGCAAGTGGAGCTTGATAGCGCATCGTTGGATTTGACCGGATATTTAAACAAGATGGAAGGAAAAAATATTTTTCAAATCACCCGTTCCAGCAGGTTGGCAGAAAGCGAAGAATAATTCACCTGGCGACAGTCTGCCTTCAAAATGTGTTTAACCCAAGCACAGAGGGTAAAGGTATAGCATAGAACAACCGATCAGAAAAGGAGGAATTCAGATGGCACAAGCCAAATGGGCAAAACTCGGTGCGGCCGCATTTCTTTCTGTCGGTATGCTGGCTGCCTGTGGTGATGCAGAAAACGAACAGAATAACGACGAAGATATCGATGTAACGCCGGAAGAAGGCGAAGAAGAAATTATTCCGGAAGAAGAGCCGAAAGAAGGCGAAGAAGACGAAGAAGAGGAAGACTGAACAAGCCAACCGCAAAATGCGGTTGGTTTTTTTTACTTTTTAAACACAAGTTCGGCGGGTATGAATTAAATAAGTATGTTTTATAAACAAAAGCCGGAACTGGAGGAGGGATTCAGATTTCATTCGAATGGATCAGTACATTAAGTAACTTGTTTATCATCTTGAATATAGTGCTGGCATTTTTTATCCTGTTTTTTGAACGAAAAACAGCTTCTTCCGCATGGGCCTGGATCCTAATCCTCTTTTTCATCCCGATTCTGGGCTTCATCCTTTACCTGTTATTCGGAAAACCGTTGCGGAGAGATCGGCTGAAACGGCCGGCTGCCTACGAAAATGATGATTTTGAAGCGATGGTGGACCAGCAGCTAAAAGAAATAAAATCAGGGGAATCAGCAATTTCTTCGCCTGTCGCCAAGGAAATGAAGGATATTGTCCAGATGAACATGATCCGGACGGAAGCCCCATTGTCGACAGCCACGGATATTATCATTTATAACGACGGAGCAAACAAATTTGAAGCTTTATTCAATGACATAAGGCAGGCGCAAAATCATATCCACTTGCAGTATTTCATTATGAAAGACGATGATATCGGCAAGCGGCTGCTGGCTTTATTGACGGAAAAAGCACAGCAGGGGGTAAAAGTCCTGTTCCTCTATGATGACCTGGGATCCAGAAGTCTGCCGAAAGATTTCTTCGAGGAGTTGAATAGAGCCGGCGGAAGGGCAGCAGCGTTTCTGCCCGCGATTTTGTCGAGCATCAATCCGAGGCTGAACCACCGGAATCACCGAAAGTTGGTGGTGGTGGACGGAAAGGTCGGTTATATCGGCGGCTTTAATGTGGGCGATGAATATATAGGCAGGAAAAAAGAGTTCGGCTACTGGCGGGACACGCATCTCCGCGTCGAAGGGGAGATTGTCCATTCGCTGCAAAACCGCTTTTTCATCGACTGGAATCAGGCGGCCGCCAAATACCCGATGAAGTACGCCGAAAATTATTTTCCGAAGCTGGACAATAAAGAAGGGGTGCCTATGCAGATTGTTGCAAGCGGTCCACTGGAAACGCATGAAGACATTAAAAATGGATTTTTGAAGATGATTCATCATGCGCGCGAATCGATCTATCTGCAGACGCCTTATTTTATTCCGGATAAATCCATAATGGACGCGCTGAAGACCGCGTCTCTCGGAGGAGTCGATGTTCAAATCATGATTCCGCACATGGCAGACCATATGTTTGTGCATTCGGCGACACTGTCTTTCGTGCGGGAGCTGCTGCCGGACGGGGTGAAAGTGTACAGCTACAAGAATGGGTTCCTGCATGCGAAGACGCTGATTGTGGACGAAAAAGCGTATACGGTCGGTTCTGCGAATATGGATATCCGCAGTTTCGCTTTGAATTTCGAATTGAACGCGTTCGTCTTCGACGCGGAAGCGAGCCGCAATATGGCGGACACCTTCTTCCAGGACAAGAAGCTGTCAGTCGAATTAACGGAAGAGACTTTCAAGAATCAAACTTGGCTTGAGAAAGGGAAACAGGACATTGCGAAGCTGGTTTCGCCGATTTTATAGGTGAGATTAATGCATAAATAGCGGCCAGGAGAATTCCGGGCCGCTATTTTAGGTAGTGTTTTCTGACTGTTATGCGCGGGAAACAGACTTTTATGCGCGGGACAGGCATGGTTATGCGCGCAAATAGCAGGTTTATGCTCGACTTAATAATTATCAGGCTTTCATGGTGTTATTCGTGCATCCGAAAGACGCCGAAAAAATCCCCGTTGCTCTTCAACCGAGCAACGGGGATTTTATCAATTGACGCCGATCAGGTTTTTCTCGACGAAGCCTTCTGTAGATTGCTGCACACCCGGCTGGCGATAGGTATCGAGCATATCGCAAGGGCGTCCGACAAAATCGATGCGCCCATCTTTTAAACGGACGATGCGGTCGGCGAGAATATGGGCATCTTTTTCATCGTGTGTAACAAAAATCGATGTGATATTCGCTCTTTTCAGGATATCGCGCAGATCTTCGCGGATTTTACCTTGAAGTTCCGCGTCGAGGTTGCTGAACGGTTCATCCAGCAGGATAAGGTGAGGATTCGGTGCAACGGCGCGCGCAATGGCGACACGCTGCTGTTGGCCGCCGCTCAATTGATGCGGGTAGCGTTTTCCGAAATCCTGTAATTCCACTAGCTCCAAGACTTCCTGGAGGCGTTTTTTCTTCTCTGCTTTTTTCATCCGGAACAAGCCGAACAGGATGTTCTCGGCAACGGTCAGATGAGGGAAAAGTGCGTAATCCTGGAATACCATGCCGATGCCGCGTTTTTCAGGCTGCAGGAAGGTTTTATTGTCAAAAAGTACTTCATCCTGAATGACGAGCCGTCCTTTCTCAGGCTTTTCAAGGCCTGCCAATAAGCGCAGCACCGTGCTTTTTCCGCTGCCGCTGCGTCCGAGGATGGAGATGACTTCCCCTTTTTCAATCTTCAGTGTGAAATTATCCAGTGCTTTGGTTTCTGCATTTGAGTACGAAAAACAGACATCTTCGATCGCCACAAACATGCTAATCCAACTCCCTTTCAAGGAACTTATAAAAGAAAACAATGGCCAGGGCACTAATACCGACAATCAGCAAGGAAGCCTGTGAAGCTTCCATGATTTTTTCATCACTTGCGTATTGAAAAGCTTTGGTGGAAAGTGTATCGAAATTGAACGGACGCAAAATCAGCGTCAACGGGATTTCTTTCAAAACATCGATGAATACCAGGATAAAGCCGCTGATAATGGCGCCTTTCATCATCGGCATATCGACTTTAAAGAATGTTTTCGTGACGCCGAGCCCGAGAGTGCGGGAAGCGTCCCGGAAATTGGTGCCGATTTTATCGTAACCTGTTTCAATGGAATTATAGCCGATGGCAAAGAACCGGATAATATACGCTGTCACCAGCAGCACGATGCTGACGCTCAGGACAAGCGTCGTGCTGAAGCCGGCCCATACGTAAACCGGTGCCAGGAAGCGGTCCAGCCCAATAAAGGCGGTGACCACTGCGACGGCGATGACGGCACCGGGTATCGAATAGCCAAGAACCGTCAAACGCGGCAGCAATTTGCCGAGGCGGCCGCGCACCATACGGGCGAAATTGCCGACAATCAGTGCGAAAATGATGATTAAGCTCGCGCTGAGTCCGGCAACGAAAACGGAATTTTTCACGTAACTCATAAATTCACCCATCGGAATGGTGCCGAAGGTGAGGACGGTCCAGTCAATCAATTGAGCGACCGGTATAAAAAAGGCCAGTGACAGGATGATGAAGCCGTATCCTGTCGCCGCAGCCGCTTTCCAGCCTGATAATGAAATCAGCGGAAGCGGGCGGACCTTTGTAGTTGAATAACTGTATTGGCGCCGGCCCCGGAGAAGTTTCTCAATCATCAGGATCAAAATGACAAAGCCCATCAGCGATGCCGCAAGTTTGATCGATGATTCGATATCACCGAGTCCGAACCAGGTTTGAAAAATAGCGGTTGTAAAAGTCTGAACACCATAATATTTTACCACACCATAGTCATTCAGTACTTCCAGAACGACCAGGCTGGCTCCCGCAATGATGGAAATCCGCGAAATCGGCAGCACGACCTGAAAGAAAGTCTTCCATGGCCCTTTGCCGAGGATGCGTGTGCTCTCGATCAACGAAGCGGATTGCTGGGACAGGTAAACTTGCGTAATTGAATATACATAAGGAAACAGGAACATCGTATAAATGAAAATCGCACCAGGCAAATTCATGATATCGAAAAACGCCGGATTAAGAGCGACACCAAACGTATCGCGCAATGTCGTTTGAATGATTCCCGTATGGCTCAGCATGCCGTGATAGGTATAGGCACCGATGAACGGAGGGATGGAGAGCGGCAGGATCAGCGCCCATTTCAGGAAACGGCGCATCGGGAAATCATATTGTGCGATGAGCCATGCCAGGCTCAAACCGATCATGATGGTGAAAAAGGCCGTTGCGGCAGTCAGGATCAACGAGTTTTTTACAAAGCTCCATAGCACAAATTCTTTCATGTGCTCCCAATTTTCGTTGGAAGGGGTGAACAGACCGGATACAATCGTCAGGTTCGGCAGGAACAGCAGGATGATGATGATCACCGCGCCGACTGTCCAGGCATTTATATTTGCGAATCTGTGCTGCACGTTTCTGGCACCTCTTTCCAATCGCAAGAAATCCCCTGCTGCAATTGTAGTTGCAGCAAGGGCTTGCGCTTTTCTTTAATGGATAAGAAAATCAAATTATTAAAAGTTTGAAGTTTCTTTGTATGAGTCTATTCGTGTCCAGACTCCAACGGCCAGCTCCTCGAGTCGTAAGCCACTTTGGCTGCATGGCTGAAAAGACGCCATTTCGCCAAATCGTCTTACGCTTATCGGAGCTGAACGGCCGTTTCCGCTTTTCTTTATTTCCAGCCGACTTCATTGAAGATCAGGATGGCTTTAGAATTGTTGTCGCCAAGAACGGATAACGGGATATCCTGTTCTTTGAAATCACCCCATGATGCCAATAATTCGCTCGGTTCAACATTCGGGTTGACCGGATACTCATAGTTGGCGGAAGCGAAAGTTTCCTGAGCTTCCGGAGCGGAAAGGAATTCAAGCAGCTTCACTGCATTATCCTTGTTTTTCGCTGCTTTGACAACACCAGCGCCGCTGACATTGACGTGTGTGCCGGTTGTGTCCTGGTTCGGGAAGAAGACGCCAAGGCCTTCAGCAACTTTCACTTCTTCAGGATCTTCGGAATTCAGCATCTGGCCGAAGTAATACGTGTTCATGATTGCCACGTCGCCAATACCTGCAGCGATGGCTTTCGCCTGGTCGCGGTCTCCGCCTTCAGGGTCGCGTGCGAAGTTATTGACCATGCCTGCTGCCCATTCTTTGGCTTGTTCTTCGCCATTAATTTCGATGAACGATGCCAACAGGGATTGATTATAAACGTTTTCAGAGCTGCGGATCAGCACGCGGCCGTTCCACTCGTCTTCCGTCAAAGCTTCATAAGTGGAAAGATCTTCAGGTTTTACTGTTTCTTTATCATACAGGATGACACGTGCACGTTTCGTCAGGCCATACCACATCTGGTCGCTGTCCTGGAAGTTTTCAGGAACTTGCTCATCCAACAGGTCGCTTGAAACCGGCTGCAGCAATTCATCTGTTTTTGCGCGGTGCAGACGGCCGGCGTCAGCTGTCAGGAACAGGTCTGCCTGTGTCGCGTCGCCTTCACGCTTGATGCGCTCAAGCAATTCATCGGCTTCGCCTTTGATGACATTCACTTTGATGCCTGTTTCTTCTTCGAATTTTGCGTATAATTCATCGTCGACGTCGTAATGACGTGCTGTATAAAGATTAACTTCCTTGCTGTCTGTTGCCTCAGTAGCAGTTTTGCTGTCTGTTTCCTCTTCTTTCGCCTGGCCGCCACATGCAGCAAGGATCAAAGCTGATAATGCAATGACAAGAAATAAAAGCTTTTTCATGAATAATTTCTCTCCTTTTATTTTAAATGAAAATGATTCTCAATATCAATTGTAGTGATGTGAAACTAAAAGTCAATGCCTAAATCATAAAATTTTAATATTATACAAAGAATAATAAACCATCTTCTTATTACCGACATATGTGATGGAAAAAAATAGATGCTATACTTTTTGTACATGAAACGAAATTTGAAACAGAAGGGGAATCACAATGAACTTGAAGGATTATATGCAACTGGATGCAGTCGGAATGGCCGCTTCCTTGAAGAATAAAGAAGTGAGTGCTGCGGAATTGCTGGAACTCAGCTTTAAACGGCTGGAGCAGGTAGAGCCGGCGCTGAATGCTTTCACCGCAACACGCAGGGAGCTGGCGGAACAATCGCTGGATGGGCTGGCCGACGGAGGGTTTTCCGGCGTCCCTATGGCTTTGAAAAATATTTCACAGGCGTTGAAAGGTGAAGGGCTGACGGCCGGCTCGAAATTACTGAAAGAAATGAAAGCTGCCCAGGATTCCCATTTAACGGCGAAACTCAGAAGTGCCGGTTTTACATTTGTGGGGCATACGAATACACCGGAATTCGGGTTGAAAAATATCAGCGAACCGGAACTTTATGGTCCGAGCCGCAACCCGTGGAATCCGGATCATTCCCCGGGCGGGTCAAGCGGCGGCTCAGCTGCCGCGGTCGCTTCCGGTATTGTGCCGATTGCCGGAGCAAGTGACGGAGGAGGGTCGATCCGCATTCCGGCTTCTTTTACAGGACTGTTCGGATTAAAGCCGACGCGCGGACGCATGCCCGTCGGACCGGGTGCGGGGCGGCAATGGCAAGGGGCCTCCATCGATTTCGTGTTGACGAAATCAATCCGCGACAGTGCGGCCATGCTGGATTTATTGCAGACAGTGCAGCCGGCAGCCGCTTTTCACACGCCTTTATTTCCCGGGAAATACAGCGAAGAAATGGAAAAGGATTTTCAGCGGCCGTTAAGAATCGCTTTTTCAATCGACTCACCGGTTGGTACGCCGGTTTCGGCAGATGCGCGCCAAGCGGTAATGAAAACAGCGAAGTGGCTCGAACAGCAAGGGCATCACGTTGAAGAAAAGGGCAATGGCATCGACGGCATCGGGTTGATGCGGGATTATTACTTGATGAACAGCGGAGAAATGGCACTGCTCGTACGCAATCTGGAAAAAGGTGCGGGCCGGGAACTGACAGCCGGGGATATGGAAATCGAATCGTGGCTGCTGAGCCAGGCGGGACTGAAAGTGTCGGCTGCCGATTATTCAGCGAGTCTCGCTTCATGGGATGCGGCTGCAGCGAAGATGGCCGTGCTGCATGAAAGCTATGACTTCTATCTGACTCCCGCAACGGCCTTTCCGGCGCCGAAAGTCGGGGAACTGACGCATAGTCGGGAATCGCGCGCAGGATTGCTCAGCAGTTGGGAACAGGCTTCGACGATGGCGGCTCAGCAGCAGATCATCTACGATATGTTCCTGCCGAGCCTGACTTATACGCCGTATACGCAACTTGCCAATTTAACAGGCCAGCCGGCGGTATCGATTCCGGTCCATGTTACGGAAAACGGCCTGCCGCTCGGTGTGCAGGTGATGGCCGGCAAAGGGCAGGAGCATCTGCTGCTGCAATTGGCGCGCCAGATTGAACAAACGGATCTATGGGAAGGAATGAAGAAGAATCCCGGCTTGAAAATTTAATGGGACTTGAGTGTGGCTTGTGGATTTTAAGGAATCGCCGATAAAAGCAAAAAAATCGCCGATAAACCATGAAAAATCGCTGATAAACGTAAAAAAATCGCCGATAAATCCCAAAAAATCGCCGATAAACGCAAGCTGGCCTTGAATCCTTTCCATGGCTTCTTGCAGTTCAGATACAATCTGATATTTGGGCAGAAGTCCGCTTTTCAATTATCCGGTGAAACACGTATAATGAAACAGCCTGACAACCTTATTGAAGAGGTGTTTTCCATGATTCTTATTATCGATAATTACGATTCATTCACATATAATCTTGTGCATTATTTTGAACAGCTGGACCCCGAAGTGCGGGTTTTTCAGAATGCCGAAATCACGGCAGAAGAAATCGACAAACTGGCTCCGGATCTCATCGTCCTGTCGCCTGGTCCCGGCCGTCCTTCAATGGAAGGGGCCAGCAGCGATGTGCTTGAAAAGCTGAGATGCAAAATGCCGATTCTTGGCGTCTGTCTTGGCCATCAGGCGATTGTCGAATATTTCGGCGGTGCCATTGTCAAAGGCAGCCAGCCCGTCCATGGCAAGGTATTCGAGATGACTCACGATAGGAGAGGGTTGTTTGAAGGCATCCATTCGCCGACACAAATTACCCGCTATCATTCATTGGAAGCTCAAGCAGGGTCAATGCCGGACTGCCTGGAAATCACTGCCCAAACAAATGACGGGTCAGTGATGGCCGTCCGCCATCTTGAATTGCCCATAACCGGCATTCAGTTTCATCCCGAATCCATCATGACGCTCGATGGCTTTCAGATGTTGAAAAACGCCTGCGAGCAAGCGAAAGCCTGGAAGTCAGCGCAGAAAGGAGATGCGGCAGATGAAGAAACCCTATCTTCTTTTTGAGTTTCAAAACGAGCAGGGAAACATTGAACCGCTCGCATTTTCAGAGCCGGTTCGGATTCTGCAAACAAGGGAGCTTTCAGAAGTTCCTTCTATTATAGAAGAAATCGATCAGGCTACAGAGCGGGGCTATTACGCCGCCGGATTTGTCTCGTACGAAGCGGCACCGGCTTTTCACCCTGAAATGAAAACCCGCGAAATCGCTTCCCTTCCATTATTATGGTTTGGGATTTATAAAAACCCTGACGTTAGGAAAGAGAGTTTATCCGATTCTGATACTTACTCAGTTGGCGACTGGAAGCTCACTGGCTCGCCAGCGCATTACCAAAACGGCATTGCCAGCATCAAAAACACGATTGCGGAAGGCCATACTTACCAAGTCAATTACACTGAAAGGCTGCATGCGGATTTCAGTGGCAGTGATTTCGCGTTTTACCGCCAGCTGGCGCGTAATCAACAGGCAGGCTATGGTGCTTATCTCAATATCGGCGATTACAGCATCCTGTCCGCTTCACCTGAGCTTTTCTTCAAAGTGCAGAATGGCAAGCTGACAACCAAGCCGATGAAAGGCACAGCTCCAAGAGGCCGCACACTCGATGAAGACAAGATGCACATTGCCAAACTGCGGGCTTCTGAAAAAGAGCGGGCAGAGAACCTGATGATCGTGGACCTGCTTCGAAATGATATGAGCCGTCTTGCGAAGAGAGGATCGGTCAAAGTCGACAAACTGTTCGAAGTGGAAACGTATCCGACCGTCCACCAGATGACGTCGACAATCACGGCGGAGCTTACTCCGGCTTTAACGATGATGGACTGGTTCAAGGCTTTATTTCCTTGCGGGTCAATCACCGGCGCACCGAAAATCAGCACGATGGAGACGATCGCGGCACTTGAGTCGACACCGCGGGAAGTATATTGCGGGGCTATCGGATACATAACGCCAGCTAAAGATGCAGTGTTCAGTGTGCCGATCCGCACAGTGGTTGTTGACAAGGAAACGAATCGCGCGCGTTACGGCGTTGGTGGGGGAGTGACTTGGGATTCGACTTCGGAAGGCGAATTCAAAGAACTGCAGACGAAAGCCGAAGTGCTGACAACGCGCAGGCCAGAGTTCGAGCTGCTTGAATCGCTGAAGCTCGAGAACGGAATGTACCCTTTGCAGTCATATCATATGAAGCGTTTGCTTGACTCGGCTGCTTATTTTAACTTTCGGACGGATGAAGCGGCGATAAGCGCTAAGCTTGCTGAACTGGCGAAAGAATTTCCGCGGGGAACCTTCAAATTACGGTTTTTGCTCAGTCGCAGCGGAGAATTCACTGTTGAAGCGCAGGAAACGGCGCCAATCACTGGGCCGGTGCATTGCAGTCTGGCTGACGCCGCCATCGACAGCGGAAATCCATTTCTTTATCATAAAACCACGTCACGCCAAGTTTATGAACAAGCCGCGGAAACAATGTCGGCGGATGCTTTTTCGGTATTACTATGGAATGAAAGACAGGAACTCACGGAATTTGCAATCGGCAATCTGTCAGTCGAAAAAGATGGAGAGTTTTTCACGCCGCCAGTGAGCTGCGGATTATTGCCGGGGACTTTCCGACAGCAATTATTGGATGCAGGAGAAATCAAGGAAAAAATCATCCGCAGAGATGAACTTGAAGATTATGATGCTGTTTGGTTCATCAATAGCGTCCGTGGCTGGCTGCGGGTGGAAATGATCTGAAGAAAAAATGAAGCGGCAGGTTTTTCGTCTACGAAAAGCCTGCCGCTTTTTGTTTTTGGCTAATATTAAGCGAGGATTTAATCAGTGGAAGGCCAGAAAAATTTCTATGATCACTCAAACGATTCTATGATCACTCAAATGATTCTATGAGCATTCAGACGATTCTATGATCATTCAAACAGTTCTATGATCACTCAAACGATTCTATGATCACTCAAACAGTTCTATGATCACTTAAATGATTCTATGAGCATTCAACGTATTTCACCCACACCTATAACTCCAGCCAATCCACTAGGCGGTTTTCCTATCTCCAATAACGTGGCAACTTCCCCTAATCTCCACATCTCCTCCTACCAGTGAACCAGTCTTATGGAACTAAATTCCGTAAGTAACATCGCATTTAGATAAAACATTTTTCGATAATTTAAAATAATGGTTGAAATAATTTCCGTACGCTTTATAATAAAGTTTATGGAAGGGTTTACATTCTCTTCTTTCAAATGAAATTACCCACATAATTTCGCGAGGTAAACGCATTATTAACTGAATAGCACCACGGAATTTATTTCCGTAATATATGTTGGCATAGGACAATTCAACACACACCGTCAAGCCGACGGCAGAAAGCGGGGGTTCGATTATCAATCAATCACTTTTTGATCTGACAGGAAAAACCGCGGTGATCACCGGCGGCAACCGGGGGCTCGGGAAAGAAATTTCACTGGGATTGGCGAGAGCAGGAGCGGATATCGTCGTTGTTGCAAGAACCATCGATGAAGCGGTGCTGGATGAAATTCGAAAACTCGGCGTGAAAGCGGCAAAAGTCGAATTCGACTTGCTGAATTTTGAACAATACGGCGAGTTGCTGGAGCGCTGCAAGGAATTGACTGGCAGCATCGACATCCTCATCAACAATGCCGGTGTTCAAAAGCGGCATGATTCGACCGATTTCCCTAAGCAGGACTGGGATTTTGTAATGGACGTCAACGCCAATGCGGCATTCTTCATGTGCCAGACATTCGGGGCGCATATGCTGGAAAACGGCAGAGGCAAGATCATCAATCTGGCTTCGCTGCTTTCTTACCAGGGCGGCCTTCGGGTTCCTGCTTACGCGGCGAGCAAAGGAGCCGTGATCCAGTTTACAAAATCGCTGGCCAATGAATGGGCGCATCGCGGCGTCAACGTCAATGCCATCGCTCCGGGCTATATGGATACGGAGATGAATACGGCATTGCTGGCTGACGAAACGCGCAACCGCCAAATCCTTGAACGCATTCCGGCGGGACGCTGGGGCAAACCTGAGGATATGCAAGGGGCCGCCATTTTTCTGGCTTCCGCTGCTTCCGATTATCTCCACGGCATCACCATTCCGGTGGACGGGGGCTGGCTCGGAAGATAAATCACTAAAACAGCAAAAAAATAATAAAATACTTCTTGAAATGGACAGCGGCATACGATAAAGTTTGACGGGCGCCGAATGTTTTCTGAAGTGGAAAGAAAGGGGTTACAAGCATGAAATTAGCAATGATAGGCGTCGGCAAGATGGGCTATAACCTGGCGTTGAACATGATGGACAATGACCATCAGGTAGTGGCGCACGATGCAAACAGTGAGCAAGTCGACAAAATCGCGGCTGATGGCGCGATTGGCGCATATTCACTCGAAGAAGTCGTTCAGCAATTAGAAAAACCCCGCGTTCTGATGATGCTGGTGCCGCACGGCGAGATTACGGAAAATGTCATTGCGACATTAAAACCGCTTCTTGACGAAGGCGACATCATCATCGATGGAGGCAACTCCAATTATAAAGAATCGGTGAGACTGGGTGAAAGCCTGAAAGAAAAAGGCATCCACTTCATGGATTGCGGAACAAGCGGCGGTGTTTCCGGCGCGCGTGAAGGAATCTGCACAATGATCGGCGGAGACCCGGAAGCGTTCAAAATCATCGAACCGGTCATCAAGAGCGTTTCTGTCGAAAACGGTTATTTCTATACCGGCGAACTCGGCAGCGGACATTTCCTTAAGATGATCCATAACGGCATCGAGTACGGCATGATGCAGGCGATGGCTGAAGGCTTCGATATCCTCGAGAAGAGCGAATACGATTATGACCTGGAAGGCGTGGCGAAAGTCTGGAACAACGGTTCCGTCATCCGCTCATGGCTGATGGAATTGGTCGAAAGCGCATTTTCGAAAGATCCGAAACTGGAAGAGATCCGCGGCGTCATGAACTCTTCTGGTGAAGGGAAATGGACGGTTGAAACCGCGCTTGATCTTCAGGTGCCGGCTCCGGTCATCACGATGTCACTGCTGATGCGCTACCGTTCACAGGAAGACGATACCTTCACCGGTAAAGTCGTAGCAGCGCTCCGCAATGAATTCGGCGGCCACGCAGTCGTCAAAAAATAGTTCAGTTACACACGCTTCACCACATAAAATCTTTTACAAATTTTACATCAAATAAAACATGAAAAAGGGGAGACTGACATGAAAAAGATTTTTTCTTTATTCGTATTGGCAATGATGGTATTGGTTCTTGCAGCATGCGGAGGCGGAAACGACGAAGCATCTGAAGGTTCGGCAAGCGAAGGCGAAGGATCAGGCGAAACAAAAACAATCCGCGCTGGTATCGGCCTTAACGATTCACACCCGCAATACCTGGCATTATTGGAATGGAAAAAAATTGTTGAAGAGAAAACTGACGGCGCGATCAAAGTTGAAACTTACCACAGCAGCCAATTGGGCGATGACCGCGCAATGACTGAAGCTTTGCAGCTTGGTTCACAGGAAGTAACAATTCCTTCAACGGCACCGATCGCTAACTTTGTACCTGAGTACAGCGTATTTGATTTCCCGTTCCTGTTCCCGAACGAGCAAGTAGCGGATAAAGTATTGGACGGCGAAGTTGGACAGAAATTCCTTGATAAATTGGAAGACCAGAACCTTGTAGGCCTTGCTTACTGGGAAAATGGATTCCGTGATGTAACAAACAGCGAACGCGCAATTGAAACTGCAAGCGATTTCGAAGGCTTGAAGCTTCGTACAATGGAAAATGATTTGCACCTTGATGCTTTTAAAGCACTTGGAGCTAACCCGACGCCAATGGCATTCGGTGAATTGTTTACAGCAATGCAGCAAGGTACTGTCGATGGACAGGAAAACCCGATCCCGACAATCTACCTGCAAGGTTTCTACGAAGTACAGGATTACGTTTCTACAACACACCATATCTACAGCCCATTCGTATTCTTGATGAGCAAGGAATTCTTTGATGGCTTGACTGAAGAGCAGCAGACAATCGTAACAGAAGCGGCTGTTGAAGCGGGTAAAATGAACCGTGAACTTAACCGTGAAGCTGTTGCGGAATATGCTGACGAATTGAAAGCTGAAGGCATGAACTACAACGAAGTATCTCCTGAAGCCCGTGCGGAAATGGTGAAAATCGTTCAGCCGGTCCTTGATGAGTACGCAGAAAAAATCGGTAAAGAAACTGTTCAGGAAGTCTACGACGCTGTCGCAGAAGCTGAAGCAGAATTGGCAGAATAATAAATAGGCAGCGGCTTTGAGGAGGAATATTTCCTCAAAGCCGTTTTCTTGCTTTTCTGGAAATGGAATTTACATCTTTCTACTCCCCTTGTAGACAAATAAAATTTTATTGATGAAGGAGACCGACATGAAAATCATACATTGGTTAGACCGGCATATCGAAGAAGTGCTATTGGTGCTTTTTACCACGATCATGGTAGCGGTCATTTTCCTGCAAGTGGTCATGAGACAACTCGACAGCTCTTTGTCCTGGACTGAAGAATTGGCGCGCTACAGCTTTATCTGGCTGGTCTATATCGGCATCAGCTACGGCGTCAAAAAAGACCGTCACATCAAAGTGGATGTACTGCTATTGGTACTTAAAAACAAAGGCAAAATCATTCTGACGATCATCGCTAATCTGCTGTTCATCGCTTTCGCCATCTTCGTAATCCGCTATGGCTACGACATAGCGAGCCAGCTGCTGGCATTCGGCCAGAAATCTCCGGCCAACCAGATTCCGATGGGGCTCATCTACCTGGCGACACCGGTCGGCATGGGCTTGACGCTGATCCGTCTGGTGCAGAACCTTGTGAAACACATCAAAGCGTTAAAGCATGAAATGAACCAGGATAAGCAAATCGAAAAACTAGGGTAGGTCCCGGAATGAAACATCTAGGAGGTTTATAGAATGACTATTGCAGTGTTATTTGGCAGCTTTGCGCTTTTGCTGATCCTGACGGTGCCAATTGGTATCGCCATCGGCTTATCAACACTTATCACAATTATGTATACGGGCAGTCTGCCGGTCGAATTCCTCGCGAAGGAATTGATCACATCTGTCGATTCGTTCCCGTTAATGGCGGTTCCATTCTTCATCCTTGCCGGTGAAATCATGGGCAAGGGCGGTATTTCCGAACGCCTCTTCAATGTAGCGAACGCGCTGGTCGGCAACAGAACCGGCGGCTTCGCCATTGCGACAATCATCACATGTATGTTCTTTGCAGCCATATCCGGGTCCGGTCCCGCAACGGTTGCGGCAATCGGCGGAATCATGATTCCGGCAATGGTGCGCCAGGGTTATGACATCAAATTCGCAACGGCTACTGTAGCAGCAGCCGGTTCGATCGGTGTCATCATCCCGCCGAGTATCCCGATGGTCATCTACGGCGTAACCGGCAGCGTTTCTATCGGTGATCTTTTCATCGCCGGTATCGTTCCCGGAATCCTTGTCGGTCTGTCAATGATCGCCTGGGCTTACTTCTATTCGAAGAGTAAAGGCTATAAAGGCCTTGAAGAAAAGACTTCATTTAAAAAAATCGGTGTCGCTTTCTGGGAAGCAAAATGGGCATTGCTCATTCCAATCATCATCCTGGGCGGTATTTACGGCGGTTATTTCACACCGACAGAAGCCGCTGTCATTGCAGTCGTCTACGGTTTATTCGCAGCGATGGTCCTTTACCGCGCATTGAAAATCCGTGATTTGCCGAAAGTCATCATCGATTCCGCGCTGACGACAGCGACAGTGCTGATCATCGTCGGAACAGCGAACGCTTTCGGACGTCTCCTGACAATCGAGCAGGTGCCAAACCAGATTGCTGAGGCGATGCTGTCAATTTCCACGAACCAGTACGTCATCATCTTACTGATCATGCTGTTGTTGCTGGTCGTCGGCATGTTCATGGATACACTTGCCGCCATCATCATCCTGACGCCGATTCTGCTTCCGATTGCAGTCCAGATCGGTTATGATCCGGTCCATTTCGGTATCCTGATGGTCGTCAACCTGGCAATCGGTTTCTTCACGCCACCGGTCGGAGTCAACTTATTCGTCGCATCCGGGATTTCCGGCGTATCGATCGAAGCGCTGTCCCGCGCCGTGTTGCCATTCGTCCTTTCAATGATCATCACATTATTATTCCTGACATTCGTTCCGGCTATCACGATGTTCTTCATTCCGGAGTAATGAAACCGGGAATTACGTTAGAGAAGGTTGTGTCTTAAATGGAGAAATCAGAAGTGTTTACATTTGGCGAAACGATGGTGCTGTTCCAGCCTGAGCAGATGCTGCCGCTGGAATACATCCATCAGTTTCCGAAGAAAATCGGGGGAGCGGAATCAAATGTCGCGATCGGCCTTACGAGACTTGGCCATTCCGTCAACTGGTTCAGCAAACTCGGCAACGACCCATTCGGGCGTTTTGTAGTGAAAAGCATACGCGGGGAAGGCGTCGACGTTTCATCCTGTCTGCAGACAGATGAAGCGCCGACTGGCCTCCTGTTCAAAGAACAATTATCGCCGGAAGACATGAACGTCTATTATTACCGGAAGGGGTCTGCAGCCAGTCTGATGCAGCCGGAAGAACTGGATGCCGGCGCGATTGCGGCGGCACGCATTCTCCATATCAGCGGTATCACGCCGGCGCTAAGCGATTCGGCACGCGCCACTGTTATGGAAGCAATCGAGATCGCGAAACGCAATGGCACGAAAATCGTTTTTGACCCGAATCTGCGCTTGAAATTGTGGAGCGCTGAAGAGGCGAAGAAAACGTTCAACGAAATTGCCGCAAACGCCGATGTCATCCTCCCTGGACTCGATGAAGGCCAGCTGATGACCGGTGAAACAGACGTCGAAGCAGTGGCTCAGGCACTTGCAGACGGGGATAGTGAAAAAATCATCGTCATCAAACTGGGCGATAAAGGGGCTTACCTGCATGCAGGCGAACAGAAAGCTTATATATCAGGCTTTCCGGCAGACCACATCGTCGATCCTGTCGGTGCTGGAGACGGCTTTGCTGCAGGTGTCATCAGCGGCCTGCTGCGCGAAGAGCCGCTGGAACAAACGGTCCGCCGCGCCAATGCGATCGGCGCAATGGTCGTTGGTGTCAGCGGTGACATCGAAGGGCTGCCGACATTCGAGGCAGTCGAACGCTTCATGAAACCAGCCGGCGCCAACCGAGACGTAAAACGTTAAACCGAGGAGGAAGCAGCCATGAAAAAATGGGAAAACCTTATTCGCCTGAAAGAATCAGGACTCATCGCAGTCATCCGTAAACCCAAACAATCACAGATCCACCAAATCGCGGAAGCGCTTGTCGAAGGCGGTACCGGTGCCCTTGAAATCACGTTGGACACTCCTGGCGCACTCGGCATGATCTGCGACCTGAAAGAGAAATTCGGTGACCGCGTCCTTGTCGGCGCTGGAACCGTCCTCGACGCGCCATCTGCCAAAATGGCCATCGATGCCGGGTCGGACTTCATCTTCTGCCCGAGCTTCGATATCGACACCATCCAGATGGCGAACCGCTACGGGCGCATCTCCATTCCGGGCGTCATGACGCCAACGGAAATCGTCAACGCTTATTCCGCAGGCGCCGACCTGTTAAAGATTTTCCCAGGTGCCGCACTCGGTGAAGCCTATATCAAAGATCTCCGAGGGCCGCTTGGCCACATTCCGATGATGCCGACGGGCGGCGTTTCTTTGGACAACGTCGAAACCTTCATCAAAAACGGCGCCGTGGCAGTCGGAGCTGGCGGCTCTTTAGTCGACAGCAAAGCGATCGCAGAAGAGCGCTACGAAGTATTGACGGACCTGTCCCGCCAATTTATCGGGAAAATTAAAAACGCTCGGAGTTAAATCGGGCGTTTTTTGGCGTTGAGAGAGAGTGAAGTGTGACGTTGCGTTATTGTTTTCGCTTGCGTATGCCGAGAATAGCGGTCGAATCGGCGAACGTAGATATATCTCGCTGAACGTCGATATAATCTTCTGAGCGTTGATATATTTTTTTGAACGTCGATATAATTTCCTGAGCGTCGATATAATTTCTTGAACGTTGATATAAGAAAATCCGCCGAATCAGTGAGCAAGAAAGTCAATCTGAGAAGCAGGATATAAAAAGAATCAGGTTTTATTTCCATCCAAATCTCTGCAAAAAACCAAAATCTAAAGACGAACGGATGCTTTTCGCACACGAAAAGCGAAAAACCGGACATAAAGATCATAAAAAAGAAACGAGGTTTTTATTGTGAAAATCACGAAGCTGGAAACATTTATCGTTCCGCCGAGATGGCTGTTCCTGAAAATCGAAACCGACGAAGGCATTGTCGGCTGGGGAGAGCCGGTCGTTGAAGGCCGCGCCGCTACAGTCGAAGCTGCTGTCCATGAGCTTGGCGATTACCTGATCGGCAAAGACCCGCGTCGCATCGAAGATTTGTGGCAGATGATGTACCGTTCAGGCTTTTATCGTGGGGGTCCGATTTTGATGAGCGCGATTGCCGGAATCGACCAGGCGCTGTGGGATATCAAAGGGAAATACCACAACGCACCGATTTCAGAATTGATGGGCGGAGCAGTCCGCGATTCAGTCCGTGTCTACTCATGGATCGGCGGGGACCGTCCGAACGATGTCGGCACGGCAGCCAAAGAAGCTGTTGCAGCAGGGTTCAGCGCTGTGAAGATGAATGGTACGGAAGAGCTGCAATACATCGACTCCTACGAAAAAGTCGATCAGGCGGTTGAACGCATTGCGGCAGTCCGGGATGCGGTCGGCAAATATGTCGGCATCGGCATCGATTTCCACGGCCGAGTACATAAACCGATGGCGAAAATCCTCGTCAAAGAACTCGAGCAATTCCGCCCGATGTTCATCGAAGAGCCGGTCTTGCCGGAAAACAATGAAGCCCTGCGTGAAATCGCGCACATCACCAATATTCCGATTGCGACAGGTGAGCGCATGTTCTCAAAATGGGATTTCAAGAAAATCCTGTCGGACGGCTACGTCGACATCATCCAGCCGGATCTGTCGCATGCAGGAGGAATCACGGAATGCAAGAAGATTTTTGCAATGGCAGAAGCTTACGATGTAGCGGTTGCGCCGCATTGCCCGCTCGGCCCGATCGCTTTGGCGTCCTGCCTGCAGGTCGATGCCACGTCGCATAACGTCTTCATCCAGGAACAGAGCCTCGGCATCCATTACAACCAGGGCAGCGATCTGCTCGATTACCTGAACGACAAAACGGTCTTCGAATACAAAGACGGTTATGTCGATATGCTGCAAAACGCAGGTCTCGGCATTTCCATCAATGAAGACTTCGTACGCGAACAGGCGAAAATCGGTCACAACTGGAAAAATCCGGTATGGCGCCATAAAGACGGCTCTATTGCTGAGTGGTAAATACTGATTAAAATTAATGAGTTAACCATTGCAAACGGCGCCGGCGCTGAGAGAAATCTCTAGAAATATGGAGCAAAATAACGAAGACTCCCAGGGGAAAAGAAACGGAGTTGGTTTCCAACTCCGTTTCGAGCGAAGTGCTGAGATCCACTCGGACGAAGGTTACTGAGTCCGAGTTAGCTCAGCTCAAGCCCACAGGAAAGCGGAGTTATTTTGCGGAATATCGGTTATTATAATTTTTTTTTTTACATTCACCAAAAGGAGAGAACCCCATGAGCCCATTCAAAGTGGTCGTCACCGACTATGAATACAGCACATTCGCACCGGAAGAAGCCGTTCTGGACAAGCTCGGCATCAAACTGACTTTCGAACAATGCAAAACGGAAGACGACGTCATCGCCGCCTGCAAAGACGCCGATGCACTGATCAACCAATACGCGCCAATCACGCGCAAAGTCATCGAACAGCTTGATAATTGCAAAGTCATTTCACGTTACGGCGTCGGCTTCAACACGATTGACGTTGACGCAGCGACTGAAAAAGGCATCATCGTCGGGAACGTCACCGATTACTGCCTGGACGAAGTTTCAAACCACGCGATGGCATTGCTGCTGTCGCTGGCGCGCAAAGTGACGCTCCTCAATAACTCGGTGAAAAACGGCATCTGGGATTTTAAAGTCGCTGTGCCGATTTACCGCCTGCAAGGGAAGACGCTCGGCCTTGTCGGTTTCGGTAACATCCCGCAGACTGTTGCGAGAAAAGCGAAGGCATTCGATCTGAACGTCATCGCCTATGATCCATTTGTGGCACCGGAAGTCGCAGCTGCACAAAACGTAGAACTCGTGACTCTTGAAGAATTGTGCGAGCGCTCAGATTACCTTTCTGTCCATGTGCCGCTCAATGCGCATACGGAAAAGATGATAAGCACGAAAGAATTCGCTATGATGAAAAAAGAAGCATTTATCATCAACACGGCCCGCGGGCCGATCATCGATGAACAGGCACTGATCGAAGCGCTGCAGGCAGGAACGATTGCCGGCGCCGGCCTTGATGTGCTTGAAACAGAGCCGATTGCCGCCGACAACCCGCTTCTGGCAATGGAAAATGTCATTCTGAACCCGCATTCCGCTTTTTATTCTGTTGAAGCGGAAACGGAACTCAAGCGCAAGACGGCGGAAAACGTGGCCGATGTGCTGTCGGGCTATTACCCGACCTATCTGGTCAATAAAGCCGTCAAAGAGAAAGTGAACTTGGAAGACAAGCTGTAAACAATAAAGGAGGAATTTTCATGGAGAAAAGCGTATCGAAAGACATCACCGTCAATATTTCAGACAAGACGACCATCGTCGAAGTCAGCAAAGCGACACAGAAATACCAGTCGGAGATTTATTTGAAGAAATCGGTCAACGGCACGCCTTACGAAATCAACCTGAAAAGTTTCCTTGGACTGATCACGCTGCAATTGCGAAATGGCGACGAACTCAATATCCGTACTGTCGGTGAAGATGCGGAAGAAGCGATGGCAGACGTCGTTTCCTATTTGAGCCAGGGCTAAGGAGGTGTTTCGGATGACAGAGAATCAGGACCTTTATAAAAAAGCCGCTGCTGAACAGGCGGTGGAATACGTGGAAGACGGCATGGTGCTTGGACTGGGTTCCGGCACGACCGTCTACTGGCTGCTGAAGCGTCTCGGAGAACTGGTCAACCAGGGCCTTAATATCAAAGGCATTCCGTCCTCACTCCGGACAGCAGGCTGGGCGAAGGAGTTCGGCATTCCGCTGACCGATTTCTCGGAAGTCGAAACACTCGATCTGGCGATTGACGGAGCGGATGAAATCGATCCGGATTTCCAGCTCACCAAAGGCGGCGGCGGTTCACTCGTCCGTGAAAAGCTCGTCAACGCGCATGCCAAACAGGTCATCATCATAGCGGACCAGTCGAAAATGGTCGACCGGCTCGGAAAATTTCCGTTGCCGGTCGAAGTGCTGCAATTTGCGTGGCAGCGCACGGCCGACAAAATCGAGGCGCTTGGTGCCAAGCCCGTGCTGCGGGAGCGGGACGGCGAAGTGTTCGTGTCGAACAACGGCAATTACATTCTCGACTGCGCTTTTGAGTCGATTGAAGACCCGCGCGCCCTTCACAACCAACTTAAACTGCTGCTCGGTGTCGTCGAAACAGGCCTGTTCATCGATATGACCGACAAAGTCATTCTGGCGGGGCCGGATGGTGCGCAGGTAATCAATAAAAATTAATGCCACTGAACAATAAAAGAACGTCCGCAAAAGTCTCAGGACATTTGCGGACGTTCTTTTTTTAATTTGCTTCACGCTTTGTTTTCAGAAATCTTAATTTTGCAGAAGACAAAGAGAGCGCCGGCGATTGAAAATGCGATAAAGGCGAAAGGGAAAGAAGTTCCGTCAATCAGCAGCCCGGCGATGACCGAACCGATCGACTGCCCGATGCCCAAAGAGAAGAAGGCGATGCTGACGCCGATGAAAGGCGAATCGGGGAATTGTCGGGTACCCCAAACGATGATTAAGCCGGTCATGAAAATGAATGAGATGCCAAAGAGTACAGCAGACAGGTAGATGCTGGCCTGATAAGGGAGTGTCAGGAAGAAAAGGGAAGCTGATAAAGTCAGCATCCCTAAGCGATAAGACTTGGCCAGTCCCAGTTTGCTGATTGTGGCACCGGCGATTCCACCGAGTATGCCGGCGCCTCCCATGATGATTCAGAACACTGCGCTTTCTGCCGTGTTGTTATCGTGTACCATGGTTACGTAACTTCTTGAAAATGTCCAGTAGATGGAGGAGGCCAAGCCGATGCCAATAGAAGCAATGATGAGAAAACGGGCGTCCATCAATAACTTCTTCCCGAATTTGAGACGGGCTGGAGCGGCGGAATCCTCTGTTTTATTCGTTAAAGCAGCCGCATTCCACCAGACCGAACCAAAAGCGAGGACCGCAAACAGGACATATCCCCATCTCCATTGTTCGGAAAAAAGCAAAACTGCAGGACCGGTCAGGACAATACCGACGCTGGTGCCGGTGTTGATCCATGTATTCCCTTTATCCTGCAGATCGGGAGTCAAGGATTGAACCACGATTTGGCTGAAGGCTGGTGAAATCCAGCCGCTGCCAAGACCCGCAACAAATGCGCTGAGAAGCAATATGATGAAATTGGGTGAAGCCGCCATCCCAAGCATGCCGAGGATGGCAGTCACGCCTGATAACAGGACGATATGCCGTGCTCCGGATTTGGAGATGAAGATGGAAGCGGTGATTAAAGCCGCGGTATAGGCTAAATAGGCAGCGGACCCCACATAGCCGGCCTGGCTTTCTGAAAGATTCAAGTCGGCACTGATATTCGGCAGGAAGAGACCAAAGCTATATCTGGCAAATGCGTATGTAACGCCGATCATGGATATGCCAGGCAAGACAATTTTCCACATAACAATCAACTCCTATATTTATATAGAACGGTCACTCTATAAATGAGGTAAAAAAAGTAAGCTGTCAACTTACTTCAATACAGTCCACAAATGATTTCAAAACATCTTCCACTTCTTTGATATCAGTGGTCTCGGCCAGTGAAGTCGTACCTTCGAACAACAGCGATAATTTCATAGCCTCGCTTCTGTCCAATCCGTATGCCTGTATAAAGCGGATCGTATTTTCTTTATGGGAATTCACACTGGTGACAATCGGATGATCGGAATCGCTGCTGAATTCCTCTTTCGCCCGCAGGAACATACAGCCGTTCGAAGCTGTGTCTTTCAGCCATGCCAGATGGGCAGAAGCAAGCTTTTCCTGCACAGTACCTGTCTCCTCGGTGATGACTTTCCGCAGCACATCAAAATAGGCCTGTTCTCTTCTATTAAGGATTTCTAAAATCAATTCTTCTTTAGAAGCGAAATGATTGTAGAGAGTCATAAGCGCAACCTCTGCTTCCTGTACAATCGCCTTCAAGCCAATGGCATGAAAGCCGTGGGTATAGAAAAGCCGTTCTGCGGTTACCAGTAAATCTTCTCTTTTAGAACTCATAGAATCGGCCTCCTTTAGTTTTTAGATATAACGGTCACTCTAAAACTAACATGGACCATAGCCATATACAAATAAAAGCGGCCGTCATCCGGATACAACAAAAGAAACGTCTGATTGAACTGCTGGAAGAAATAAGGGATAAGAAGTAAGAGTCGGCAAATTGTTAAAGATGACCTGATGATACCGAAACAAATAGGAAAGCCAAAAGCGAAACATCTTCGCTTTTGGCTTTCCTTTTTCGCTTTAAATCATTCTTCGTTTTCAAGCTTTTCTATCAGTTCTTTCATTTTGGCAATTTCTTCACGCTGTGTTTTGATGATCGTATCTGCAAGTTCTCTGACCTCAGGATCTGATATGTCGGCACGTTCACTGGTCAGGATAGCAATGGAATGATGAGGGATCATCGCTTTCATCCAACCCTCATCTTCAATCAGCACCTGGCTGCGGACCAGCCAAAGTGACAGTGCGAACACGACAGCGCTGCCGGCTAAAATGATGGAATTCACTTTCTTGTTCTTATACATCGGCCACATGAATAGCAGCATGACTATGGCCATGACGGAACCCATGATCAATGCCATATAGATTCGGGTCTCACTGTATGTGACATGTTCAAACTGGAACACATTCAAAAACATCAGCCAATACATTAGAAAAGTCGAAGTTAAAATCATGATTCCGAATTTAAAATAACTGTTCATAAAACCTTCTCCTTTCGTCATAGTTTATGTGATGGTCCGCCGGAAAAGTCCGTTCACTATTTGTATACCATTTAGAAGTATGAATAAACTCCATAGAAAGTGCATAATTAAGCCGGCAAAACATTTTAATGATAAAACGGAAAAACCACCGATCCGATTAAGAATCAGTGGTTCTTCCATAGCATTCAATATTCGTTAATTCGCTGAAAGCTCGTCTTCAGTCACCCATTTATGGTTGGTCACCTTATCATTGCCGGTCGTCGTGTTGAAGTCGATCATATAGACGGTAGTTTGCTCAGCAGAATCGACCGTGGCCGTAACCCCATCCATTCCCTTCATATGATCTGCAGCAAGAACAGCTTCATCTCCGGGTTCCAACGGTTCCTCCCCGGCATTTTCAAGTTCTTCATGAATTACCCATTTATGATTGGAAACCGGTTCGCCGCCATTGGCCGGGGTATAAGTGACAGCATAAACTGTCGTATCATAAGCGCCGACAATCGTAGCTTCAGCACCTTTCATCCCTTCCATATGATCGGAGTTGATGACGGCCTGGCTGCCGACTTCGTATAACGGATTTTCGGCTTCTTCCAATCCAGCCGGCAGTTTCCCGGAACCGGAATGGTCCATCTCCATGTGTCCGGAATCGTGGTTCATGCTGTCCTCGTTTACAGGATCCATGTCCATGTTTTCGTTTGGCATATCGTTTCCTGTGTTGCATGCGCTTAACGTCAATGCTGCCAAAAAAGACAAAAATCCCATCGTCCATCTATTTTTATGCATATAAATCCCTCTTTCCATGTTTTTCTGTTCTCACTTTACCCAAAAAGAATGCGCAATGTGTGCAGGAACCATGACATTTCAAGGACAATGAAATTATCGGTGGCCATGGGGAGTTTCAAAGAAAGTTTTTGACTGTAGAAGAAACTGCACAAAAACTTGAAACTTTTCCGCTAAACTGTTTTGAAAGCTATACGGCAATGACCCGTTTGATGAAGTATACTATTGACAATAAAGGTCAGCGGCAAGGAAATACTATTTGAGTTAAAAAGAGGGACGCTATGCTAAATCGCCTTGCATTAAAAATCGGATTACTATTTTTGGGGTTCATCATACTTATTGAATCGGTTCTGTTTTTGACTTTGTATATTACTTTTGTCAACGAACGGGTCGATGAAGTCATGACAAACTTGCTTGCAAGAGGCAATACACACAGCGAAGTATTGGCCGGCAGTTTTGAACCGGCGACTTTGGAACATGTGGCCCTGATGGAATCTGCATCCGATTTCATCGTCATCATAACCGACGCTGCCGGCAATGAATTGATTCATTCGGATTCCATTGAACCTGAGATGAATGCTGTTTTAGAGCATACGGATTTTGATGAAGTTGCGCACGAAGGGGAAATAGTGGAAGAGAGATGGAACGAAAAAGAATTCATCGCGACTGACAGCCCGGTTACGATTGATGGGGAACATCGTGGCCACGTCTTTATGTTTGCAGGAACGAATCAAATCCAGCAGATGGTCAGCCACCTGAGAAACCAATTTCTCGCTGCGGGTCTTATGGCACTCGGGCTGACAATCATTACAATTTTTTTATTATCACGATTTATCACATTGCCGCTGATCAGAATGAAGAAAGCCACAGAACAATTAAAGAGCGGAAATAACAAGGTGAAGCTGAATATTGAACGCAACGATGAACTGGGTGAATTGGCGTTTGCCATCACTACTTTATCAAGTGACTTGGATCGCTTAAGAAATGAACGAAATGAATTTCTGGCGGATATCGCCCATGAGCTGCGGACTCCGCTTACCTATATAAAAGGGTATGCGGATATTGCGAGCCGCCCGACAGCCTCTGATGAGGAAAAAGCCCAATATATCACGATCATACGGGAGGAAACTGCCCATCTGACAGAATTGATCCGGCAATTATTCGAATTGGCGCAGCTGGATCACAACCAGTTTGAGATACAAAAAGAGGAGTTCTCTTTGAATGTGCTTTTCCAATCCGTCGTCGCTCTGGTGCGTCCAGCTTTCGATGAGAAGAAAATCGAATTGTCCATAATATGTGATCCAGCTACAATCGCCTTTATCGATCCCGAACGGTTCCAGCAGGTGCTGCTTAATATATTGGACAATGCCCGCAAGCACTCGCCGGAAGGGACGCGTGTCACACTGGCTGGCGGCGGTGATGAACAGCGGACTTGGATAAGGGTCAGTGATGAAGGGGAAGGCATACCCGAGAAGGATATTCCCTTTATATTCGAACGGCTTTACCGTGTAGACAAATCCAGGTCGCGGCAATTCGGCGGCAGTGGGCTGGGATTGGCGATTGCCAAAGAGATCGTCGAATCGCATGGTGGCCACATCACTCTTGAAAGTGAGCAAGGACAAGGAACAACCGTCCGGATTGAGTTGAAAAGAGGTGAATCGGATGAAGAAAGTTCTGTTGATTGATGATGAAAACCGGATGTTGGATTTACTGGCTTTGTATTTGCAGCCCCACCAGTATCTTTGCAAAAAAGCATTGGGAGCAAAGGAAGCACTTTCATATCTGGAGCAGCAGCCTTTCGACATTGTGCTGCTGGATATCATGATGCCGGAAATGGATGGCTGGGAATTGTGCCGTGAAATCCGGACGTTTTCAGATGTGCCCATCATTATGCTGACAGCCCGGGAGCAACAGGAAGATATCATAAGAGGATTGAATCTTGGAGCGGATGATTACATCACGAAACCATTCAATGAAGAAGAACTGCTGGCACGGATGACAGCATTATTGCGCAGAAGAACGCCAAAAAACATCATTGAAGTGAATGGGCTGCTGTGGAATGAAGAACAATTTGAACTCAGTTACCGCAAACACGCCATCAAGCTGACACCGAAAGAATTCCTGATGGTGGGCCACCTGATGAAAAATAACAACAAAGTATTTACAAGGGACCAGCTGATTCAGCTGATTTGGGGGTATGACTCTGAGACGGAAGGACGCACCATCGATTCGCATGTACGAAATGTCCGCGAAAAAATACGGCAATCAGGCTTTCCTGTCGATGATCATTTCATCACCGTCTGGGGCATCGGCTATAAATGGACAAACGAAGCAGAACAAATTTAAAAAACACGGCGAAAAATTTTTCCGCCGTGTTTTATAATAGCTGTTTTATGCGATTTTCCGACAAGCTTCGCAAATTTGCTGAAGGATTGGAGTTAATGGATAAACCCAATTAAAGCCTTATCGCTTTACGCAAAGCTGCACTTCTTTTAGTATATTAAATAACTAAAAACTCACTAACACACAATTTAACAGGGCAATCGGTAAAATGCAGGGGACAATAGTGCCGCCTGCAAAGCCGCAGAGAATCTTTGATTCTTTGCGGCTTTTTTTATTCAAATCCATTTGGGACAGGAGAAGATCTATGCAGAAGCAGACAGAGCCTCCAAAGAATATCGGTTATTATCTATCGCGTGTGAAAGACATCCATGTCGAAGAGGGCCAAACGATCATCACTTTGTTCGCCCGGCTGTCCATCAAGACACCGGAGCGGAATCAGAATGTCTGGGTGGAAATAGAAGAAGTTGCGTGGCATCAGGCCAGCCGGCAAATTCAGCAGCTGCCGAATGGCGCATATTATTTTCAACTATCCGAACCCGTCTTTCGCGAAATGGAGCGGGTGTCCAAAGAGCAATTGAAGACGCTGTATCATTTTACGCCGCTGTATGAATCGGTCACTTTTAAAAAATTAGGCTAGCGTTCCAGGACTCATAGCGATTTTCTGCTATAGACTAACTGAATAACAGAGAAAGACAAAAAAGGAGGCGGCACAGTCACGTGCCTCCTCCTTTTTTGCTTAAATCAGTTCTAATAGAATCAAGGCATTAAAAACGGCGGTGAGCCTGGATTCATGCCGGATGCAAAATCGATCAGCGGGATTACATATGCGATGGCAATCGAAACTGTCGCCAGCGCGACCCAAATCGACCAGCGATCCATGAACAGCGGCGAAGCGTCAGAAGGGCTGTAATCTTCGCCGATTGGGAAGTCGGCATCTCCTTTTGGTGCGAAGAACGCCAATTGCGCCCAGATATAAAGCAGCAAAGCCATGCCGATGACGAGGATGACCCCGCCCATGGCCATCAGCGTTTCGTACATTGCCCAGTCGGAAGCGGCGCTGCTGCCGTTATAGGTCGTGTTGGCAGTGCGTCGTGGACTGCCGAGCAAACCGTTGATGTGCATCGCGCCGGACATGAGCAGCATGCCGCCTGCCCAGACGACGGTCTGGATAACCGCCAGCCGGTTGATGGTCTGCGTCATCCGCCGCCCGCTCAAATAAGGGATGAGCCAATAGGAAATTCCGAAAAACGTCAGCATGACCGTCGTGCCGACTGTTAAGTGCAAATGGCCGGTGACCCAGATGGAATTATGGACCACCTGGTTGATCTGATTGCTGGCGTTGATGATGCCCCCGAGACCGGCGGGGATGAACGCGAACATCGCGACGATCAATGCGAAGAAACGGGCGTCAGACCAGGGGAGTGTCTTCCACCAGCCCAATAAGCTGCGCACGCCTTTTGCTCTTCCGGCGCGTTCCATTGTCGCAAGCATCGCAAAAGCAGTCATCAGCGACGGGAAGATGATCATGAATGTCTGGATGACGTGCAGGAATTTCAATTCGACAGACAAGCCGGGGTCGAGAATCTGGTGATGAAATCCACCTGGAACGTTGGCGACGACCAGAATGACCACTGCTACACGCGCAAGTGAGTCACTGAAGACTTTCCCGCCGATGATTTTTGGCATGGAGACATACCAGGCGGATATGGCTGTCAGCATCCAGATGTTCACCAGCGTGTGGCCGAATGCCCAAAACAAGGTGCGTCCCATCATCGGGTCGATGGTCGGTACCCACCCGAATGCCCAAGGTATGACCATGCCGACAACAAACACTGCTATGAACAAGGAAGCGAAAACCCACAGCACGAAGACGGCATTTGCGAAAAAGGCGAACAGCGGCGTCAATTTTCCGGGATTCCGTTTTCTCCAGCTTTGATAAGTGATGAACATGCCGACGCAATTCAACAGGATGCCGACGACGATGAGCGCCAGTCCGACGTAGAACCAGGGATGTGCCTGCATAGGCGTATAAAAGGTATACAGCACATTCGCATTGCCCGTCAGGATGAAGAACGCGGCCATTACCGTTCCGACGGACATGAGCGCAAAACCGGCCCAGCCGAAAGCGATTGTTTTATCGGCCAGTCCGCCAAGGACCCGGGAAGTGCCGGCGTATAAATAACCGATGCTGAAAAACGAAGTCAGCACCAGGATGAACATCACGCCGTGAGCGGTCAGAAGTGCGTAATAGCTGATCCAGGAAGGGAGCTCCAAAAAGCCGCTCCGAACCAGTCCCTGCAGGAGGCCTGCAATCCCGCCTACCATAAGGGCGATAAAAGCAATGGATAAATTGGCGGCGGATAAACGGATATCGCGGCTGGTGATACCGGAAGCCGCTGCGTCATTCACGGCCACTCCTTTATGGAGAATCGGTGCTTCATTGATATGAGCCATTATTTCCCCTTCTTTCTTTGGTTATTTGACTGTGATGGTATTTGCCATGAACTCATGGCCGAGACCACAATATTCGTTGCAAAGAATCAGGTATTCGCCGGGTTCGTCGAACGTGTGGCTGACTTTCGAGATATGGCCGGGCACCACCATGACATTGACGTTGGTGTCAGTGATTTTAAACCCGTGCGTCACATCCGGGGAAGCCAGAGTGAAATGGACGGTTGCTCCTGCAGGAATTTCCAGATCTCCTGGCTGGAAAGTGAACATTTCCGCGATGATGGCAATTTCGTATTCGTTATCACCGATTTCTTTCAGCTCCGGATCTGCAAAAATTTCTGATTCCCGGACACTTTGGGGATCGATCATTTCTGCATGGCTCGGCGGCCCCATATCCAGGAAGAATGTTTGAACCGCAACAATGCCAAGAAAGATGAACAGGATGATGGAACCGATGATCAGCCACAGCTTTTCATAACGATGGATATGCATATGTTGAATCTCCTTTCCGATTTCTGTAGTGGCCCGCTCTTAATTGCGCTCCAAAAATAAGATGAAAACACTGAACCAGGATATCAGCATGAAAACGGCGATGATCAGTACGGATGTAAAGGTGCCTTTTAATGATGTTTCCGCGGAATCGGTATGATCCCGGTTCTTGTTAGTGTCTCTCGGAGCATTCTTCATTACGGAATTCCTCCTTTCATCTGCATGTCGTTTTGCCGAAGCTTGTTATCTGCCGATCAAAGACTATTGTTGGACGATGAAAACTTAATTCCTGAAAAGGATGGATAATACCGTTAAAAACCTATAGAATGTAATTAAATAAATATTTAAAATATTTATTTAATTAAAGTATACACAATAAATTGGTAAATTCATTAGAAAATATATAATTTTTTAGTCTGAATTGCTCAAATATGTAAAAACCGTGAAAATCTGAAGATGAAGATAGCCATACGTCAAATAGTGAGGAGGAAATTCGATGCTCATCATGGCCATCGCTCTGATCGTCACTGCATTCCTGGTGCTGGTAATCTCGGCGGAAGTGAGTGATAAGGAAGAAGAAAATTAAAAATTTCCAAGCAAAAAAGCTGTCCTGTTGAGAAAATTCAACAGGACAGCTTTTATATTTAACCAGAAGCTCAACGCTCCTCCATTTTCTTCTCCATCTCATCCGCCATCCGGCTGGATTCCGCGTTGCCTTCATTCCGCAGCTGCTCGATGATATTGCGGTAATCGGTGTTGTTGCGGTTCTGGCTCATCTTGAAGGCAGCTTGGATATCGCTCACCTTCACCTTAAAGCCGACAATGCCTTTCATTTCTGTTTCTAATAGAGAAGGGGACAGCTTGTCCCACAGAACGGGATCCGGCCGGTGGTGCTCGTATTTTTCCATCAGCTTCGTCAAATCCCGCTTCAATTCTTCACCGTCCAGAATTTGGGCGGCGCCGTATATATGGACTGCCTGGTAATTCCATGTCGGGACGTTTTCCTGCTCGTACCAGGAAGAGGAGATATAGGAATGCGGTCCCTGGAACATGATCAATATTTCTTCAACCTGCTCAAAAGTCCGCCACTGGGGATTTCCGTATGCCATATGGCCGGTTACGTAATAATCTTCCTCTTCTTTCACCAGCTGCAGCGGCAAATGAGTCGCGATAGGCCTGCCTTTTCTTGTCGTGACAAGCGTGCCGAACGAATGATGCTGCACAAATTCCACTATCTCATCAATATCGGTAACTTTATAGAACATTGGGATATACATTTCAATCCGCCTTTCTGAATAACAGCATCACATTGTTTTTGTCATGATCAAATCGATTTGCTTGTCGTCGCCCATGTAAAATGGATGCGCGCCGGTTTGGACAAATCCTTTCTGCTTATAGAAGGCAATGGCGTTTTCGTTATGTTCCCAGACGCCCAGCCACACTTTCTTCTTCTCCAGTTCAGCCGCCACATCAAAAGCTTTCTCCAGCAAGAGCTTGCCAAGCCCTTTTTTATGGAACTTCTTCTTTACATAAATACGCTCGACTTCAAGCGAATCAGCGCCCATCTTTTCCGACTGCGCTTCGCCGACATTGATTTTCAGATAGCCCGCGACTTCGTCGTCGCTGTGAACGAAATAAAATCGTGATTCCGGATTCTCCAGTTCAAGCGCCAATTGCTCCTGATTATAGGCTTTCTCCAAGTATGCATTCAAGTGTTCGGGCGAATTCTGCTCCTTGAAAGTTTCAGTGAACGTCTCCCGGCTTATGGCCTGAAGTTCAGGCAGATGTTCAGGTGTACATTTGATTAATGGCATATGCAGCGCGCTCCTTTAATAATGTCGTTTTTGTCCTTTTTTGACCGATTCCCAATCCTTTTCAATATTCTTTCGAATCCGTCGCAGCAGGAGGGCGGCCAGTTCGGCCTCGGTTTCAGTGAACCCTTCCAGCGCAACGTGATTGGAATGCTCATTTTCCCTTTTGATGAAAGGGTAAGCTTCTTTTCCTTTTTCACTCGGGAACAATCGCTTGATCTTCTTATTTTCGGTGTCGGGCTCTTTTTCAATAAAACCGTTCAGCTCCAGTTTTTGAATAGCGCGGGTCGCTGTAGAGCGGTCCACTTTTATCAATTCCAGCAATTGTTCCTGGATGATTCCGGGATTCTCACAGATCCGTACCAAATAGAGGTACTGGCCCTTGGTCAGATCCAGTTCTTTGAATTCGATATTGCTGATGGAATCCAAAGCCCGGGCAATCATGCCGATTTCACGCAGAATTTCAGTCATTGAAAACAGCCTCCGTCTAATTAGTATAAATAAAATCTACTCTATTTTTATTGCAAATGCAACAAAAAACTATGCTGCTGGTCTTTTTCTTCATTCATGAAAATTTTCAGGTGGCTGGCATAAGAAACAGTCGATTTCCCGGCACGGCAAGCCACTGTGAAAATTCTTTCCGAAACCGGACGTGCCAGTGAGCATTTCTGACACTGAAAGGTTATACTTTATCGTTGACGGGTATCATATTAGTTGGTGTCTGAAAATGATCGTAAGTAAAAGTGCAGCAATATAGAGAAAGTACAATCCCAAAATGGAGGAATATGATGGCACAGTCAACTGCGGGTTCGTCCCGGCAATTCGAAAATTTCAATGAAGCAGCCAATCAGGTGCTCAAAATGTTAAGCGGCCGTATGAATATCAACACTTTGTTTATCGCGAAAAATGACGGCGAAACCAATACCATCACAAAAGCTTTTAATCGGGACGAAGAATTGGTTAAAGAAGGCAGTGAGTCGCCTTTGAACCAGACTTTCTGCAACCTCTCGATCCAGCATGGGCAGGATGTGCTCAGGATAGATGATATATCGAAGGATGAAAATGCCCAGACTCTTGAAATTGCATCCAATTTCGATAAAGGTTCTTTTATGGGCATCCCGATTTATTATGAAAACGGTAAGGTCTACGGCACCATTTGCGGCTTGGATAAGCATCCGTATGATTTCACGCCGGAAGACCAGGAAATGTTCGAGATGATGTCTTCACTGCTGACGTATATTTTGGAACTGGAAACGGCCAAAAAGGAAATACAGAAACTTTCCTCTCCGCTTGTTCCTTTGACCGATGGCATCTCCATTCTGCCGATCATTGGCCACATCACTCTTACACGTGCCAAACAGATGATTGAGGACACAGTCAATAAAGCAGGCGGTGAGCTCGATTTTCTGATCATCGATTTTTCAGGAATCACAGAAATCGATCCGCAAATCGAGCAGCCATTGCTGGATTTGGTGAAAATCTTGAAAATCATGGGTGTGACCCCGGTCATTACAGGAATCACTCCATCCATCGCATTGAATGTTCCGCATTTCGCCCATTCGCTGAAAGGCGAAAGAATGGAAGCGACACTGAAAATCGCTATTGAACAAATGGGATTTGTGCTGACGAAGAAAATTGAATCCTGCTCGTAAAGTAAAAAGAACGCCGGTGAAGCCATTAAAAATGGCCAGCCCGGCGTTCTTTTTTACATTTCGCTTGTTTCAGTAAAAATGGAATTCACGGCCATTCTGGCGATCGTGCCGTTGGACATGATGAACTTATCGACTTTGACATGTGAGAAGTTCGGGAGATGCTCTTCCCGTTCCACTTCGACCGTCGTGAAGACATCCGGCGACATCCGTTCCACAGCAGTGGCGATCAACAGGGATTTTCCGTCAGTCAGCATCTGGTCTTCAATCCGGTCATCCGCAAAAATCAGCACCGCCTTGGCCTGCTGGATATTGGCCTGGCGAAGCACATCTTCGTGGGTGGCATTGCCTTTCACGTAATGGATGCGCGGGTGGATCTCTTTCGCTTTATCCAGCCGGTCGATCACCACAACATCGGTTTGGTCATCCTGTTTCAGAATTTCGGCAATTGCATTTTCAGCTTTGTGGGACCAATCGATGATGACGATATGGTTTTTTCCTTTAAACATCAGCTCACCCCTTTCTTCGCGTTTTTTGTGCAGGCTCAGACTTTCAAACGCCTTTCCGATAAATGATGCAAACAGCCCGATGCCGATTATGTACAGGAAAAAGACAGTGAAGATTCTTCCGCCGGATGTGGAAGGGTAAAGGTCACCATAACCCACAGTCAGCATGGTCGTCATCGTGAACCATAACGAATCGGCATAGCTGGTGAAAGTGGATGGCTCAATTGCAGGCAGCAGCAGGGTGCTGATAGCGATCAGCAGCACCGTGCTTAGCGTAAGGATAAGCCAGGATAAGCTTGTCGCCTGCAGATAGAGCCGTCGAAGTATGATCAAACTGGATCCCCCCTTTTTAACTAACAGTATACACGAAGAGACTTATGGCAGAGACAAGTGATTTTATTATCAATAAATTAACTATTTCGATAATATAAGAGTGAACCATCATAAAAAAGGAGGACACGTACATGGATTTAGCAGGAAAAGTGGCAGTAGTGACAGGCGGCGCTTCGGGAATCGGGCTTGCCGCAGCAAAAGCGTATCTGGCAAAAGGCGCGAAAGTGGTGATTGCGGACTTCAATGAAGAAGGCGGCAAGAAGGAAGCTGAAAACCTGAAGGGCAGCGGCGAAGTGGAATTTGTCCAAGTGGACGTGGCAAGCGAAGAATCGGTTCAGAACATGATTCAGTTTGCCATCGACACGTTTGGCACCATCGACATACTGGTGAATAATGCTGGGATCGGCGCACTGGGCGAAACACACGAACTGAGCTATGAAGATTATCACAAAGTCATTGCGGTAAACCAGGATGGCGTGTTCTTCGGCTCGAAACATGCCGTTCGCCACATGATGAACAACGGCGGCGGCGTCATCGTCAACACCGCTTCTATCCTGGGCAGTGTCGGGGAGGGCGGGGCTTTTGCCTATAATGCTTCAAAAGGGGCCGTCAACTTGATGACCAAATCACTGGCGCTACAGTATGCCAATAAAAATATCCGCGTCAATGCAGTGGCGCCGGGCTATGTGGAATCCGGCATGGTCAGCCGCGACGCACTGGGACCGGAATTCTACGATCAGCTGGTCCAGAAACATCCGATCGGACGCCTCGGCACAGCGGACGAAATCGCGCATGCCATCATCTTCCTCAGTGAAAATGATTTCATGACAGGCGCCACTATACTGGTGGACGGCGGCTACACGGCACAATAAGGAAAATGGAATCGCCGTCCATCTCATTGGTGGGCGGCGGTTTTATTCTATAGACTAACGATACGGAAGGGTAGATACATATGCGCTTAGCAACCATTCGACTGGACGGAAAAGAGACGGCTGCCGTCGTCACAGCAGCTGGGGCAATTCCAGTCGAAACCATCAATAAAGAGTTTGGCCAGCAGTGGCCGCCACAACTTTTTGACCTGCTGCCGCTCGAGAAATTGGAGCCATTCAAAGAATGGGTCGCCGGACAAAATACGGAAGCGCTCGAGCAATTGGTTATTCAGGGCGCCAAATTCGGTCCGCTTTACCGCCATCCGCGCAAAATTTGGGGCATCGGGCTGAATTACGTCGAACATGCCGCAGACCTCAGCGAAGTCTCGCCGAACACGGAGCCGGCCAGTTTCATGAAACCTGATACGACGATCATCGGACCCGGAGACACGATCCGTGTGCCGCTGCAATCCGAGCGGACAACGGCGGAGTCTGAACTTGGCATCATCATCGGCAAGATTTGCAAGGACGTTGAAGAGGAAGAGGCGCTCAGCGTCATTTCGGGCTACACCACCATCATCGACATGACCGCGGAAGACATTCTCCAGAAAAACCCGCGTTATCTGACGCGGGCAAAAAGTTTCGACACCTTCTTCAGTTTCGGTCCGCAGCTCGTGACAGCGGAAGAAGTGGAAGATGTGCTCGAACTAAAGGTGGCGACGGTCATCAACGGGGAAATCCATCGCGATAACCTCGTGTCCAATATGACCTTCCAGCCGCAGCAGCTGATTTCCTTCCACTCAAAAGTCATGACGCTTTTGCCGGGAGACATCATCTCGACGGGCACACCGGGAGCCGTCGTCATCCGTGACGGCGATGTGGTGGAATGCCGCATTGACGGATTTGAGACGCTGGTGAATCCGGTGATGGATTTGAAGGGATGATAAAAAGCTGTCTCCTTGTTAAAAGGAAGACAGCTTTTTTTCGTGGACACGCATTTATGGGGAATCAACATTCCTATGAATTCTGCAATAGTTTTATTTAATTTTCTTTTTGGTGTGGACAGAAATTTTCTCGCCGAGTACATAGGAATCTAAAAATTCTTTAAAGATCTGCACGGCCTGTGTGTGTAGTTTCGATTGGTGGGTGATGTAATGGAAACTGGTTTCATTTGGGTAATCACTAAGACTGACGCCCTTTAGCGTGCCGACCTGTACATCGGATTTAATGACCGATTCCGACAGGTATGAGACTCCAAGCCCGAGTGCCACCGACTCCTTAATGGTCTGCGAGCTTCCGAAACTCATGATGCGTTTTGGCGCAATGCCGAGCTGGGAGAAGAATTTATTAGTGACATCTCGAGTTCCTGAACCTTCTTCACGGATGATCCAGGTTTCTGCTTCCAGCATTTTCATATCAATGGATGAGTTTTTATTGATAGGATGGTCGGGACGAGCCACAATAAGCATCATCTCCTCTGAAAACAGATTGACATCGACATCATATTCGGCGACATCAGCTTCAACGATAAAGCCGATGTCAAGTTCCTGTTTGTGAATTTGTTCCGCAATGACTTTAGAATTCTGAATGGTGATATTAGGAAGGATATTGGGATGTTTCTTATTAAAAGCATAAAGGATGGCGGGAAGGAAATATTCACCGAATGTATAAGCGGCGCCTATCGAAATCGGTATATTCTTTGAAGGATCCAAGTTAATAAGTGATTGTGTCATATCATGGTATTGCATAAGAATCTCTTTTGCATGGGTGTATACAACTGAGCCTTCTGGTGTCAATTCGACATATTTGTTGGTCCGATCGAAGAGTCGGCACTCAAGTTTACTTTCTAAAGCTTTAATGCTCAGACTGATGGCAGAGGGCGTCATATGCAGTAATTCAGCCGCCCGGGTAAAGCTTTTCTGTTCGGCTGTCGTGACAAAGATTTCAAGTTTGTGTTCCATGGTACACCTCCATATTGAGTTTTATTAATTATAACATTAAATATATTTAATTTTACTAATCCATACAATGTTTTGTAAGATTGCAATAAGTTTAAATTATCAATTATTTATTCTTTGAAAAGGTTGGAGGGCGGATTGTATAAATACATCGAAAGAACTTCATAAGATAATAAATCTAGTAAAAACAAAAAACTGAGGGGGAAAAAAATTCATGAATATATTCATAAAGTCGAAAATGTTTAAGACGGCCACAGCAGCTGTGGCTGCAGGATTACTATTAGCAGGTTGTTCATCTGAAGGTTCTTCTGGTTCGGCAGAAACGGCAGAGGGATATCCGAACAAGCAAATTCAATTGATGCTTCCATGGGGTGCAGGCGGGGACTCTGATGTAATAGCGCGTACCATCAATAAATATCTCGAAGAAGAGTTGGATGTGAAAATCGTAGTGACGAATATGGGCGGCGGAGGCGGCACCATCGGAGCTCAGGAATTTATGAAGCAAAATCCGGATGGGTATTCCATGCTGGCTGGCCACGATTCAATCGCAGTATCCCATCTCATGGGCAAAGCAGATTTTTCATACGATGATTTTGAACCGGTATCATTGATGACGACTGCAAATCAATTGATAGCGACAAACGTGGCAAACGATTGGGAAAATATGCAGGACGTTGTCGATGAATTAAAAGAAAACCCTGAATCCATAAGTTTCGGAGCGAGTATCGGATCAACGACACACATTGTCCCACTCGGAATAATGGATAGCCAGGACGTGAAGTTCAATATCGTAGCCTATGAAGGAACGGCTCAGCGTACGCAGGCATTATTAGGGAATCATTTGGACCTCGGATCCACTACAATCCCTGCTGCGAAAGAATATATGAAAGCCAATCAATTAAAAATGCTGGGAATCGCTTCTGAAGAAAGAAATCCGGCATTACCGGATATTCCTACTTTAAAAGAGCAAGGCATTGATTTCGTGAATGCGACTAATCGGGGCTACTTCTTCCCGAAAGACACTCCACAGGAAATTGTTGATGTCATGGACGAAGCGCTGAAGAACGTAGCTGAAAATCCTGAGTTTATAAAAGAAATGGAAGCAATGGGAGTCGATGTGAATTATAAAGACACTGAAGAATACACGAACTACTTAGAGGACGATGTAGAACACCTGGAAGGAATGCTTACCCGCCAGAATATTATTGAAAAATGAAGTTCTAAGAATCGCGAGAGGGAGACGGAAAATGAATCATGACCGCATAGCAGGTATTGTTATTCTAGTATTTTGTGCGTTCTTCTACTATCAAAGTTTTGGAATCAGCAATCAAAATTTGACTGGCTTGGAAGCCACTTTCTTTCCACGGGTTTTACTTGTCGGAATCGCAGCGCTTGCTCTGCTGTTATTGATAAGATCGTTCTTTATTAAAAGTGCAGCCGTGAAGAAAGTCGAACAAGGTGAAGAATCAGGACCATCAAGAAAATGGTGGAAAGTTCCGTTGATATTTGTCTTGTTTGCAATCTATATTTTGCTGATAGACATTTTAGGCTTCACCTTTTCATCGTTTCTATTTATGACAATTGTTTATTTAATCGCTATTACTGCAACGCCACTTAAAAAGACTGTTAAGAAACATGCTGTATCGATAGGGTTTTTGCTGGTGGTTTCAATAACACTGACATTCATATTTGAGAGGTTCCTGTCAGTGTATCTGCCAAAAGGGCTATTTTTCTAAAGAGGTGAGATTTTGGGGAATTTAATGATGAGTCTGCAGGCAGTTACTCAATGGGAAGTATTGCTCTTAATGCTAATTGGAGTAATTATGGGTATAATCTTCGGTTCAATACCGGGTTTTACTATTACGATGGCCGTTGCTTTAACTTTGCCGTTCAGCTTCGGATTGGAGCCTTTATCAGGAATTGCGTTGATGATGGGTGTCTGGCTGGGAGGAGCTTCGGGTGGCCTGATTTCATCCATCCTGCTTGGAATTCCGGGAACACCTTCGTCGGTGGCCACTACATTTGATGGTTTTCCGATGGCTAAGAAAGGTGAACCGGGGCGTGCTTTGGCAATCGGCTTATGGTCTTCATTTTTTGGTTCTTTGATTGGTGGAGCCATATTGATAATCGGGGCGCCTCTATTATCTCAATGGGCTATTCAATTTGGACCTTGGGAATTTTTCGCACTGATGGTATTAGGTTTAAGTGCAATCGCGAGTCTCGGAAATGGCAGCTTGATCAAAGGGATCTTGGCAGGTTTGCTGGGAATGTTCTTTGGAATGTTCGGGCTGGATCCGGTTCTTGGCACTGAGAGGTTTACGTTTGGAGCAGTATCAATGATGGCAGGTTTCAGCTATCTCCCAGTACTGATCGGTATTTTTGCTTTTTCCCAGTTATTATCTGAAATTGGCAAGCATTCAGGTGGAAAAAGTGAAGTCGATACGAAAATCAGTCTGTCATATCCGATAGGGAAAACATTGAAAGATATGGGCGGCTCTTTTGTGAACGTTATTCGTTCTTCTATTATCGGAACAATCATTGGTGCTCTTCCGGGAGCAGGTTCGAGCATTGCCAATATCATGAGTTATGACGTTGCAAAGAAACTATCCAAAAAACCAGAACTTTATGGAACTGGAACGAAAGATGGAGTTATTGCCGCTGAAACGGCAAATAATTCCTCAGAAGGTGGTGCGTTGATTCCGACGCTGGCACTGGGGATACCTGGAAGTGCTGTTACGGTTATGATGATGGGCGCATTACTGGTCCATGGAATCCAGCCAGGTCCGTATTTTTTCGTATCTCAGCCGGTACTGGCATACGGCATTTTCCTATCTTTCTTTATCTCAGCTATATTGATGCTGGTCGTCCAGTCTCTGGGCATAAGATTATTTTTGAAAATCAATGATATTCCAATGCACTTCCTGTTGCCGGTCGTCATAATCTTATGTGCTTTAGGAAGTTTTGCATTAAACAACAGGGTTTTTGACATCTGGGTTCTCTTGCTGTTCGGTGTAATCGGTTATTTGATGAAAAACTCAGGTTTTTCACTCCCGGCTTTTGTGCTCGGCATAATACTTGGTCCTTTGACAGAAGAAAATTTACGGAGAGCGGTAGCTACAAGCTCGGATTTGACGCTTTTTTTCACTCGTCCTTTATCAGGAGTCATACTTGTATTGGCAATCCTATCTATTCTGTATGGAATCATCACTGAAATCAGATATACGAAAAAAATGAAACAGCTAGAAACGGAAAGTTCATCAGATCTGTAAACATTAGTCAGGAGGAGAGATTTTGGATTATTTAAATCACCCGTTTCCATCTAAGAGAAATACAGTATTCGCAAAAAAAGGTATGGTGGCAACTTCACAGCCCCTAGCGGCACAGGCGGGAATTGAAATTATGAAAAAAGGCGGCAATGCCATTGATGCGGCGATTGCAACAGCCGCATCCTTGACGGTGCTCGAACCGACATCGAATGGCATCGGCGGGGACGCTTTTGCATTGGTATGGGTGAAGGGCGAGTTATACGGATTGAATGCCTCAGGGCCTTCGCCAAAAGGATTGACCATAGAAGCCGTGAAAGGCCACGGCCACGATAAGATGCCGGTGCACGGCCTGGTTCCGGTAACGGTGCCGGGTGTCCCCGCTGCCTGGGCGGAGCTTTCACGAAAATTCGGCAAACTTTCATTGCTTGAAACACTGCAGCCGGCAATCAGCTACGCCGAAGAGGGCTATCCGCTGACGCCAATTCTCGGGAAATTCTGGCAAAAAGCCTATAACAGTTTCAAAGGATCATTTACGGCAAAAGAATTCGAAGGCTGGTTTGAGACGTTTGCGCCAGATGGTAAAGCGCCAGCAATCGGAGAAGTTTGGAAGTCGCCAGGTCACGCAGAGACGCTTCGTAAAATTGGCGAAAGCGATGCCCGAGAGTTTTACGAAGGTTCTATTGCCGACGAGATCGACGCATTCATGCAGGAACATGGCGGCTTCCTGCGAAAAGAAGATCTTGCCAGCTATCAGCCGGAATGGGTGGAGCCGATCTCAACGACTTACAAAGGCCACGAAGTGTGGGAAATTCCACCGAACGGGCAAGGCATGGTCGCGCAGATGGCGCTGAATATTTTCAGTCAGCTCGACGCACCTGAATGGCAATCGGCGAAGACATTTCATCAGCAGATTGAATCGATGAAACTGGCGTATACGGACGGCCAGGCATTTATCACTGAACAACAACATATGCCGGTAACAGCGGAACATCTGCTGTCTGAAGAATACGCCAAAAAACGGGCGGTTCTTCTCGGCGACACGGCAATCGAACCGGTGCCCTACGATCTTCCGGCAGGCGGGACAGTTTACTTGTCGACAGCTGACGCGGAAGGCAATATGGTTTCCTTTATTCAAAGCAATTACATGGGCTTCGGCTCCGGAATCGTCATCCCGGGAACGGGCATAGGCCTGCAGAATCGCGGAGCAGATTTCTCACTCGATGAAAGCCATCCGAATGTGCTGAAGCCGGGCAAGAAAACATTCCATACAATCATTCCAGGCTTCCTGACAAAAGACGGAAAAGCCGTCGGACCGTTCGGAGTGATGGGCGGCTATATGCAGCCTCAAGGACATTTCCAGGTTGTGGTGAATACGCTGGATTACCTGCTTAACCCGCAGGCAGCCCTCGATATGCCGAGATGGCAATGGGTCGGCGGCAAGAAAATTCACGTGGAGCCTGAATTCCCAAATTACCTCGTTCAGGCATTGCAGCGCAAAGGCCACGACATTGAAGTATTGCCGGATGGCGGCACCTTTGGAAGAGGACAAATCATCTGGAGAAATCCAGAGACGGGGGTGCTTGCCGGCGGAACCGAATCTCGGACGGACGGAGCGGTTGCAGCTTGGTAAAAACAGATAAAATTCGATACAGCAACGTCTTTATGGCGTTTTTCCGATCAGGGATGCTGGGATTCGGAGGAGGGCCCGCAGTCATACCGCTACTTCAAAAAGAAGTAGTGGAACGCTACCACTGGATGAACGACGATGAGTTCGGCGATACCATCGCTTTGTCGAACACGATGCCGGGGCCGATCGCGACAAAACTGGCGGGCTATATTGGCTACAAGATCGGCGGGTTATGGGGCTTGCTTGTTGCGCTCGCGGCGTCGGTCATTCCGACAGTGGTCCTGATGGTGCTGCTGCTTGGTGTGCTCCAGAGCTATAAAGATGTACCGTGGGTGCAGAATATGTCTCAGACAGTCGTACCCGTCGTTGCGGTTATGCTCGGAGTCCTCACCTGGAATTTCGTCCAGCAATCTCAAAAAGCTCTTGGCTGGGGCGTCGCTATTTTCCTCATCGTGATTTCAATCATCGTAATGGAAGTCCTCGGAGTTCATCCGGCAATTCTGATTGCGGCCCTCATTGCGGTGGTCCTGGTTCCCTTTATTAAAAGGGTGGTGAGTAAATGATTTACTGGCAAATTTTCATTGCATTTTTCATACCCGGTATTCTGGGTTATGGAGGCGGTCCTGCATCCATTCCGCTCGTTGAAGAAGAAGTGGTCGAGCGGTATGGCTGGATGTCGACACAAGAATTCGGTGAAGTGCTGGCACTCGGCAATGCACTTCCTGGCCCAATCGCCACAAAAATGGCAGGCTATATCGGCTATATGGAAGGCGGATTGCTGGGAGCGTTTATCGGCCTGTTCGGCACAATCGCACCATCCCTTATCCTGATGCTTGGATTAATGGCGATTCTGTTTAAATATAAGGATTCAGCGGAAGTAAAAAATATTTCGAAAGTGGTGAAGCCGGTCATCGCTGTGCTCATTGGCTTTATGACATTGCAATTTGTAATTGAATCTCAATCCGCACTTGGAAATATTCAGACTGTTGCTATAATGGCTATAAGTTATTTGATGCTGGAGCGGATGAAAGTGCATCCGGCAGCGGTAATTGCGTTGGCTCTAGCATACGGAGCGGTCACCGGAATTTAAAACAAAGGGGAGAATTGATATGATCAATAAAACATTTAAAAAAACGATGATGACAGCCGCTATGGCTTTGACAGCGCTTGGTCTGACGGCTTGCGGCGAAGAAAGCGGCGGTTCTGCTGAATCATATCCAGAACGTGAAATTGAACTGACTATCCCGTGGTCTCCAGGTGGCGGCAGCGACATCGAAGGCAGACTGGTTGCTCAGCATACAGAACAAAACCTGGATACTTCGTTTGTTGTCATCAATTCTCCTGGAGTGGGCGGCACTGTGGGCCTTGAAGAACTGGCTGAGAAAGAAGCCAACGGCTATAATATAGGCCAAATCCATGAAGGGCTGCTGGTGGCACATCATACTGATATCACAACGATCAATTATGATACGTTCATACCGATTGCTGCGATGTCTTCTTCCGACCAGATTTTAGCGGTGCCGAGCGATTTCGAAGCAGATACCCTTGAGGAATTTGTGGCTTACGGCAAGGAAAATGAAATCCGTTTTGGCGGAACAGTGGCAGGCATTCCACGCGTATGGGTGGAGCAATTAGGTAAAGAGCTTGAGATCAACTACAACCTGGTGGGCTATGAAGGATTAAGTGAAGCGATCCAAGCACTTTCAGGCGGCCATATTGACGCAGCAATTGTCGATTATTCTTCTGCCAATGAATTTGTTGAAGCGGGCCTTATGAAATTTATCGCCATCGGTACGGATGAGCGAGTTGAAAACTTGCCGGATGTTCCTACTTTCCAGGAAGAAGGCTACGATATCAATATGAGCATCAACCGTGGTTATGTAGCACCTGAAGGAACAGATCCTGCAATCATCGAAGAACTGGCAGCAGCTTTTGAAGCAACTGCTGAGGACCAGGAATACATTGAAGCAGTCAATAATGTCGGATCGTCTGTCAATTACATGGGGCCAGACGCCTACCGCGAATACCTTGACAAACAAAATGAATTGATCAGCGAAATCGTCTCTGAAATTTCCGAGTAAGCAAGTTAGTCCTGCAGAAGTCATGTGCGGGGTGGAAGGAGGGTGAACTGACCCTCCTTTTTTTGCTAATGAGATCGTGGGCGAAAAAAATCAGAAAGCGGGATGGCATATGGGAGAAATAATAATTGGATTGGCCTTGATTGCCTTGGGCCTCATTATCTATGTACAGGGCGGTGACCTGCCTTCATTGAATGAAGCATTTTTCAATGCAGGTTCTTTTCCGAGACTGATAGCAGGGTTGCTGATTTTATTGTCACTCATCTTAATTCTTTCAAAAGTACTGGAATTGCGGAAGAGGAAGCCGGTTGAGGATAAAGTCAGCAACAAAGAAAAAATGGGTTCATTTTATCGAGAATACAGACTGGTCATTTTAACAACAGTGGTATTTTTCGTATATATCTTTTTGCTTCAGTTTATCGGCTTTGTCGTTTCTACGATCCTCTTCATTATCGGCGCTGCCATTTTAATCGGCTACCGGAAGCGAAAAGAAGTAATGACCATCTCCGCAGTCGCGGTAATTCTTACATTGACCATTTACTTCTTTTTCGAAAACGTGCTGTATGTCCGTTTTCCTTCAGGAATATTCATCTGAGAACAGCGAGAGGAGCTACTGAAAATGTCGGATTTATTTTTATTGGGAATTGCTGAAGTATTTCAGCTGCGAATTTTAATCGTCATTTTGATTGGGGTCGTTGTCGGCATTCTAGCAGGGCTGATTCCTGGATTTACTGTGGCGATGGCGATCGTCCTAACGTTGCCGCTCACATTCGGGATGGATCCGGTGGCGGGTGTGTCAGCAATGATTGGAGTCTTTGTCGGCGGTATGTCCGGCGGACTGATTACAGCAGCACTGCTCGGTATCCCGGGGACGCCATCGTCCATCGCTACAACTTTCGATGCTTATCCGATGTCGCAAAAAGGCGAGTCGGGCAAGGCATTGTCAATTGGAATCTGGGCTTCTTTCCTGAGCTCGATCATCAGCTTCTTCCTGCTGGTAAGCATCGCACCGCAAATATCGCGTTTTGCATTAATGATGGGTCCATGGGAAATGTTTTCTTTGATCGTTGTGTCCCTCACCATCATTGCGAGTGTCACTGGTGATTCCATTATTAAAGGGCTGATTGCAGGCTTATTCGGACTGCTGATTGCCACAGTCGGAGCGGATCCGATTACTGGTATTTCCCGCTTTTCGTTTGATTTGGCAACACTGCGGGCGGGGATCCCGTTCCTTGTCGTGCTGATCGGTATGTTCGCAATTTCCCGCCTGCTTCAATCTTTGGAAGCGAAGGAAATCAATAAAGACGATATCAAGCGCCAGGAAGACAAAATTAAGAATTTGAAGTTTGTCATGCGGCCGATAAAGACACTGATGGTTGTGTTGAAAAAGCCGGGTACGTTGTTCGGCGCTTCCACTATAGGTTCCATCATTGGTGCAATTCCAGGGGCGGGCGGCAGTATCGCCAACATCGTCGCCTATGACCAGGCGAAAAAATGGTCGAAGAATCCGGAGAAATTCGGCACCGGCTGCGAAGAAGGCATTATTGCCTCTGAAGCCGGCAACAACTCTACTGTCGGCGGTGACCTCATCCCAACGGTAGCCTTGGGTATTCCAGGCTCTGCCGTTACGGCAGTGTTATTGTCCGCATTGATGGTACATGGCATCACGCCAGGACCTTTACTAATCGTTAATGAACCGAATATCGTCGGTGGGATTTTCTTCGCCTTCCTGGTCGCATCTTTCTGGATGCTGATCACACAATTTTTGGGTATGAAGTATTTTATGAAAGTAACACAAATCCCGGTCCAAGTACTCGTGCCAGTCATTCTGGTATTGTGCGTGGTCGGTACTTTCGTACTTAATAACCGTTTTACTGATTTGTATATCCTTCTAGCTATGGGGTTGATCGGCTACATCTTTACCAAATATGATTTTTCTCTAGCCCCCGCTATTATCGGCGTCATCCTAGGGCCAATCGCCGAAGTGAATTTGCGGAGAGCCGCTATGGCAGACCCTGATTGGACGTTATTTTTCACCCGTCCGATTTCGCTCGTGTTCTTAATTCTAGCCGTCCTGTCAATTGTCTATACCGTTTGGCAGACGTACCGGACGAATTATCGCCTGAAAAAGTCAATGGGCGAGAAATAAATATAGGAAGAAGCTGTCGAGGAGATGCTCGACAGCTTTTTGTATGTGTTTAGCAAAGTTCATGGCTGACATACAATTGTAATAAACATGTCATCTGAAAAGATGGACTTTACTGCCTTTTAATGGGTATTCTTGAGATACGATACTGAAATGCGTGGATTTATATTTGTATAATATTGTTAATGTCTTGGCCTAGAGACATCCAACAAGAAGTTCCAGCTGCAAATCAGTGTAAATAAAGCCTGTGGGGAGAGGTTCAGATGAAATACTCTATTTACCAGATGGACATTATAGCTGGAAAACCTGACGCAAATCGCATGAAGGTCAGACATTGGCTTGAAGCAGAGATGAAAGAGAATAAGCCCGATATTGTGGTGCTGCCCGAAATGTGGACGACCGCTTATACGCTGAAAGCCCTGGACAAAGTCGCCGATACCAACGGCGCAAAGACAAAGAGTTTCCTGAAGGAATTGGCATTGACGTTCAAAGTGAATATTATCGGCGGTTCCGTCGCCAATCAGAAGGACGGCAAGTTTTATAATTCATCCTTTGTTTTCTCGCGGAACGGCGACTTGGTATATGAATACGATAAAGTTCATTTGGTGCCGATGCTCAATGAACATGACTTTCTTGCCGGCGGCGAAAAAGTGCCGGAAGTATTCGAACTTGAAGGCATCAAAATGGGATTGATCATCTGCTACGATTTGAGATTCCCGGAAATCGTCCGGAGCCTCGCGCTGGACGGGGCACAGGTTCTCCATGTGGTAGCTGAATGGCCGGCAGCAAGAACCCGCCACTGGAAGGTGCTGCAGACGGCACGGGCAATCGAAAACCAGATGTATGTGGTTTCCGCCAACCGTGTCGGTGAATATGACGGAGTGGAGTTCGCGGGTGCATCGATGGCCATTGATCCATGGGGAGACGTACTCCTTGAGGCCAGTGAAGAAGATGAAGAAACCTTATCGATTTCTCTGGATCTGGATAAAGTAGAGAAAGTACGCAAAGAAGTGCCTATCTTTACCAGTCGTGTACCGCATTTATATAAGAAAGAAATATAAGAGCGATAGCCAATTTTATAGCCAATATCAACGCTGTTCCGATGGAAATTTCCGTCGGACCAGCGTTTTTTATTCGGGGAAAATCCGCTGTTTGAAGTCAAGAAATGCGGGCGAAATCACCTCTGAATTACGCTCCTCAAAAAATATTTTAAAAAATTTAAACAAAGTATAGTCCTAAAGAATCAGATTTTTCTATCAACTTTTTGAGCTCCCGCCATAGAGCGAACGAGGCCTTTAATTATAATAAAAAATTGCGTTTTTTAAAGGTGGTTTTTGCAGGTAAAAAAGCCTTTCGTAAGCCGTAATTTTAGAGAACCGATTTGAAATCATAGGTAATTAAGCGTATAGTTGTGAACATGCGGCTTAGGTTATTTGGCACGAAAAGAGTTTGTTTACATAGGTTTTTGTTTGATTGACGACAGAAAAAGGCGGATTTTCTGCGTAGCATAAACAGCCTGCAAATAGATTGAGGCACAAGAGATTTTAAAAACTCTTACAGCCATGAGAAGCAAAAAAATGGTAAAAGAGGTGTATGAAACATGCCAGTCATAAAAGTGGACGGCTTGTCGAAAGTATTCGGCAAAAATGCAAAACAGGCTTTAAAGTTATTGGAAGCAGGCAAGACGAAAGAAGAAATACTGAAACAGACAGGCAGCACCGTCGGCGTAAACCGCGCTTCCTTTGAAGTGGAAGCTGGCGAGATTTTCGTCATCATGGGATTGTCCGGAAGCGGCAAATCGACATTGGTTCGGCTGCTCAACCGATTGATCGATCCGACGGAAGGCCATGTAATCGTAGACGGGGAAGACCTCGCGACGATGAACAAAAAAGACCTTCTGCGTGTGAGACGTACGAAAATGAGCATGGTATTCCAGAAATTCGCACTTTTCCCGTTCCGCTCGATCCTGGAAAATGCAGAATATGGCTTAGAAATACAAGGGATGGCGAAAGAAGAGCGGAGCCAAAAAGCCCGCACGTCGCTTGAAATGGTCGGATTGGGCAATTATATCGACCAGTATCCAGCACAGCTTTCCGGCGGAATGCAGCAGCGCGTCGGTTTGGCGAGAGCGCTTGCCAACGACCCGGAAGTCCTGCTGATGGACGAAGCGTTTTCGGCACTGGATCCGCTGATCCGCAAAGAAATGCAGGATGAACTGCTGGACCTTCAGGAAAAGATGAAGAAAACCATCATTTTCATCACGCACGACTTGGATGAAGCACTCCGCATCGGCGACAAAATCGCTTTGATGAAAGATGGCTCGATCGTACAGGTCGGTTCACCGGAAGAAATCCTGATGAACCCGGCAAACGATTATGTAGAGAAATTTGTTGAAGACGTGGACCGTTCAAAAGTCCTGACGGCTTACAACATCATGAAACGTCCGGAAACAGTCAACATCGAAAAACATGGTCCGCGGGTTGCGCTGGAACGGATGCAAAAAGAAGGCATCTCCAGCATTTACGTAACAGACGGCAAACGGAATCTGAAAGGCTATGTAACGGCGGATGACGCATCCACTGCACTCCGCAGTGATGTGACGAGCCTGATGGCGATTCTGAAAACAGATGCGCCGACCGTCACGAAAGATACGCTGATGAACGCCATCTTCGAAATCAGCCACAACTCGCCGGTACCGATTCCGGTCGTGGAAGACGGCAAATTGCTTGGGATCATCGTGCGCGGCGCGGTCATTTCAGCACTGGCAGGACAGGGTGAGGTGAATTTGACACATGCTTAACTTCATGGAGAACATCGAAAAATTGCCTTTAGGTTCATGGGTATCCGATTTTACAGGATGGATTTCCGACAGCTTCGCGTTCCTGTTCGATCCGATCAAAAATGAATTCGGGGACGGACTGGAAAGTTTCGCCGACATGCTGGCGGCAGTGCCGCCGGTCATCGTCATCTTGATCGTTGCGGTCATTGCATTCTTCCTCAGCGGCAAACGATTTGGCCTTGCCGCGTTCTCGGTCGTCGGTTTGCTGCTCGTCTGGAACCAGGGGCTTTGGGAAGAGCTTATGCTGTCCTTCTCCCTGGTGCTCGTCGCCAGTTTGCTCTCGGTCATCATCGGTGTGCCGATCGGCATCCTGATGTCGAAGAGCAAAGTTGCCGAGAACATCATTACACCGGTTCTCGATTTCATGCAGACGATGCCCGCATTCGTTTACTTGATTCCTGCGGTCGCATTTTTCAGCATCGGGATGGTGCCCGGAATTTTCGCCTCCCTGATTTTCGCGACACCGCCGACGGTCCGGTTTACAAACCTCGGTATCCGTCAGGTATCGGAAGAATTAGTGGAAGCAGCCGACGCATTCGGCAGCACCGGTGCACAAAAATTATTCAAAGTTGAATTGCCGATGGCCAAGACCACGATCATGGCCGGCATCAACCAGACAGTCATGCTGGCCTTGTCCATGGTGGTCATCGCATCGATGATCGGCGCCCCTGGACTGGGCCGTGAAGTTCTCTCGGCTCTGCAGCGCGCAGACGTCGGAACCGGCTTTGTCGCCGGTCTTGGGATTGTCATCCTGGCAATCATCATCGACCGTTTCACGCAAAGCTTCTCATTGAAAAAAGGAACGAACATCTGAACCAGCTGGAATCTTTTCTTATAAAAGTTGAACTAAAGAATCAGTATCGATATGACGCGCCGGCGCTAGATAAATCTCTAGAGATATGGAGCAAAACAGCGAAGACTCCCAAGGGAGTAGAACCTGAGTTGGCTTGTCAACTCAGGTTCGAGCGAAGTGCTGAGATCCACTCGGGCGAGGGTAGCGAGCCCGAGTTAGCTTAGCGCAAGCCCCTAGGAAAGCGAAGCAGTTTTGCGGAATCTCGGTTACTGTAGTTTATTGTTTCAGCTTCTATACAAGAAAATACCATACAATTTTAAAGAAAAAGGAGATTGATCTATTTATGAAAAAAGTACAATGGAAACATTTAGGTTTAGCATTTGCAGTAACACCAATGATGCTGCTTGCAGCTTGCGGAGATGACGAAGCAACTACGGACGAAGGAACTGCCAGCGATTCAGGCGAAGTGAATTACGGCGAAGAAATGGACTATAAAATCACAGGCATCGAACCTGGTGCTGGTGTTGTAGCAGCGTCTGAAGCAGCTACTGAAGAATACGACAGCCTTGAAGGATGGGAAGTTGTAACTTCTTCAAGCGGCGCGATGGCGACTGCACTTGGCGAAGCGATCGACAACGAAGAACCGATCATCGTAACGGGCTGGAGCCCTCACTGGAAGTTCCAGAAATATGATTTGAAATACCTTGAAGATCCAAATGGTGTCTTCGGCGACGCTGAAACGATCAACACAATGGTACGCCAGGGATTGGAAGAGGAAAATCCTGAAGCTTACACAATTCTAGACCAGTTCCAATGGGAATCAGCTGACATCGAAAGCATCATGCTGGAAGTTTCCAACGGCACGGCTGTAGAAGATGCAGCTGCTGCATGGATTGAAGAAAACAGCGATAAAGTGGCGGAATGGACTGAAGGCACGGAAACTGTTGATGGCACAGAAATCGAACTTGCATATGTGGAATGGGACACTGAAGTCGCTTCTACAAATGTAGTGGGCCAAGTGCTTGAAGCTCAAGGCTTTGACGTAACATTGACTCCACTTGACAACGCTGTAATGTGGTCAGCAGTGGCTGAAGGCCAGGCTGATGGAATGGTGGCAGCATGGTTGCCAGGAACTCACGCTACACAGCTTGAAGAGTATGGCGATCAAATGGTGAACCTTGGTGAAAACCTTGAAGGCGCTAAAATCGGATTCGTTGTCCCTTCATACATGGACATCGATTCAATTGAAGACCTTACGCCAGCTGAATAATGGAATAAAAGATGACCGAACCTCCGAGAGATTTTTTCTTGGGGTTCGGTTTTTTTGTTATAAGGAAGAAACCTTGATTTATGAGGATTACTTTTCGACAGCAGATAAGAAAAAACAGATTTTTTTGAAAAAAGGGTTGTAAAGCGCTTTCATTTTTAATATACTTGGTAAAACAACTTACTAAACCGGTTTAGTAAACCGATTTAGTCGAATTATAGATATTTTCAAGTTTGGAGTAGATGTTATGAAAGCGGTTACGATGGCAGATGTCGCCCGACATGCAAATGTCTCAAAGAGTACTGTTTCCCAATACGTAAACAATAGATTCGATTACATGAGTGAAGAAACGAAGAAAAGAATAGAGCAGACAATAATTGAACTGGATTACCGCCCGAATATTTTAGCGCGGAGCCTGAAGCAAAAATCCACTACGACCATCGGCGTTATTGTCGCGAACATCCTCCATACTTTTTCCACGCAGGTTATCCGGACCATTGAAGATGAATGCAATGAGGCGGGTTTTCATGTGATGGTGTGCAATGCGGACGATGATCCGGAAAAAGAGAAGAAGTATATCGAAATGCTGCGGGCCAAACAAGTGGATGGCATAATCATCCTTCCGACCGGCAATAACATAGCCCTTTATGAAGAGATGGTTAAAAGCAAATATCCTGTCGTGTTTGTAGACCGCACCGTTCCGAATATGAAAATCCCTTCAGTCATGCTCGACAATGAGAGAGCAGCCGGACTTGCAGTCGAACATCTGCTTCAGAATGGTTATGAAAGAATTGGAATAATAACAAATGTAGTGAAAAATGTTACACCGCGGGTCGAGCGGATCAATGGTTATAAAAATGCCCTCGTAAACAATGATGTATCCGTTAATGAGGATTATATCAAGAATTTAGAAGTTACTCAGGTAGCCCAGGGCCTCCAGGAAATGCTTCTTCTTCAGCCGCCTCCCCAGGCAATTCTGGCAGGAAATGATTTGGTGCTGATCGAAGTGCTGAAACATATTAAGCGCAAAGAAATTCAAATTCCATCGGAGCTGGCAGTCATCGGCATAGATGAAGTATCGTTTTCAGAGTTCTACGAACCACCCCTCACCATTGTAGAACAGCCGACCATTGAAATCGGTAAAAAAGCGGCAGAACTGCTGCTGAAGATAATCACGGATAAAGAATCCGTACCTGAAGAAGAAATTTACCGGTTTGAACCAGTTTTGAACATAAGAGAATCGAGTAAGCGAATCCAATCTTAGAATAGCCATGGAAATGATTATTTCATGAAAGGACAGATCAGATGAACTTTCAATTAGCGCTGGACCGTTTAACACGGGAACAATGTTTTCAATTATTAAGAGAAACTGAGTCATCGGTTGATTGTATTGAGGTCGGCACAGGTGTCATCAAAGAATACGGCATGGCGATTGTCCGGGATATCAAAGCAGCGTATCCGGAAAAAATACTGGTCGCTGACATGAAAACTTGTGATGCCGGCAAACATGAAGCGATTCAAGCTTTTGAAGCTGGGGCGGATATTACCACAGTTATGGCTTTTTCAGCGGACAAAACAATTACCGAGACGCTGAAAGTTGCAGAACAGTATGGCAAACGGATCATGATCGATTTGCTGGGGGTAAAAGAGCCTGAACGGCTGAGCGAGCTGCAGAATTTAGGTGTCGATCTCGTCAGCCTTCATTACGGTAAAGATATGCAGCTTGAAGGAGAAATGAAAGATGATCTGTTTTCTCTGACAGAACATCTGGAAGGTATGGAGATTGCTATCGCCGGTGGCATCAATAAGAAGAGTCTAGCGGATTTATTGGACAAACCGCTCCATACCGTAATCATTGGCAGTGCCGTAACAGCTGCACCAGATCCGGAACAGGCGGCAAAGGAATTGAAAGGGGTGATGAACCAGCATGAAATCAATCATTGAGACGGTGGCGGATGAAGTTTCCACTGTTCTGTCGAATATCGATGAAAAGGAAGCGCTTCATCTTTCAGAACGAATAAATGCAGCTAACCGAATATTTGTTTACGGTGAGGGGCGTTCGGGACTTATGGGGAAAGCATTTGCCATGCGGCTGATGCACGGCGGATTTACTGTCTATGTAATTGGTGAAACCATTACCCCGAGCATTGAAAAAGGAGATTTGCTGATTGCCATTTCGGGATCTGGTTCTACTGGCGCTGTTATGCAATTCGTTTCTAAAGCGAAAGAAGCAGACGCAGAAGTCTTTCTGGTGACGACCAATAAAGAATCGAAGCTTGCAGAGATGTGCAGCGGAGTACTTATTGTCCCGGCAGCGACGAAATACAGGAGAGAAAGCGAACCGCCTACTATCCAGCCGCTTGGAAACCAGTTTGATCAATCAGTGCATTTGCTGCTTGATGCCATCATTATTTATTCGATTCAAAAAGACGGACAGACATCCAGCCACGAGAACATGAAAAACCGTCACGCCAATCTTGAATGAGAATTGGCTGAAAAAAATAGACTAAGCAATTCAAATAGAAAAATTAGGAGGAAATAAAAATGAAAATGAAAAAACTAGTGTCAGTACCATTTGCAATGCTTTTGGGTGTATCAGTTGCGTTAGCAGGATGCGGCAGTGAAGAAGGTTCGGGTTCAGGTTCTGAAGGGGACGGCGCAGAAAAGATCAAGCTGATTGCAGCGCATAACCAGACAACGCCAGATACGCCATATGGTGTAGGGTTGGACAAATTTAAAGAAGTGGCAGAAAGTGAATCAGACGGAAACATCGAAGTGGAAGTTCACGAAGGCACAATTGGCACCGAAGAATCCGAACTGGTTGAAAAACTGAAATTGGGAGCCGCTGATGTGGTATTGGTTTCCCCAGGCTTTATGACGCAAACAGGCGTAAAAGAAGTCGATTTGTTTGCCCTTCCATATTTGTTCGACAGCTTTGATCATTGGGAACAAGTAGTGGATGGTGAAGTCGGAGAAGAAGTAGCTTCGATTGTAAATGAAAAATCGAATAACGACTTTAAAATTGTCGGTTACTGGTCTGCTGGAGTCAGACATTTCTATGGAAAAAAACCGCTTGAAACAATGGATGATTTAAATGGAATGACAATCAGAACACAAACTTCCGGTGTAGTTTCCGACTTCTGGAAACAAACAGGAGCAGTCCCGACTTCTGTAGCGTGGGGCGAATTGTACCAGGCATTACAGCAAAACGTAGTGGATTCAGCTGAAAACGCATATCCATATTTCGTGGCACAAAATCACCACACGACTAAAAACGGAAAATATACTACAGAAACGGCACATGATTACACAACAAGATTTTTACTGGTTAACGGAAATGAATTTGATAAGTTAACGGAAGAACAGCAAGAAATCATTTTGAAAGCTGCCGATGCTTCTGTAGCCGCTGAACGAGAAGCGTTATATGCACAAGAGGAAGAATACAAAGAGAAAGCCATCGCTGAAGGCGCAGAAGTAAGTGAAATCGATACGGCACCATTTGTTAAAATCGCTGAACCGTTGCAGGATGCAGCTGCCAAAGATATGGGTGTAGAAGAATTGCTCCAAAAAGTAAGAGACTTAAAATAATTTATTGATCAGCAGAGGGGAGATTGGGCTTGCCTATTCTTCCTTTTACTCTGTTGGAGGAAGGTCGGTAATCATGATAAAAACCTTGGAAAAAGCACAGATGATGCTTGGCGTCGTTATGCTGTCGATATTCTTTATCGCCATCATGATTCAAATCGTTTCCCGCCATATGGGCATTTCCATCATTTGGACAGAAGAAGTGGCAAATTATTCGTTTATCTGGTCCGTGTTCATGGGAGCTGCCGTAATGGTGAATCAGCGTGAACATTTCAGTTTCGATTTTCTGGCCTTGAAATTAAAAGGCGTTAAAAAAATCGGCCTTATTCTACTGCTCGACACCATTGTCCTGCTTTTTGCAATCGGTTTGCTGTATTACGGAATACAGGCAGCAAGCACATTCTGGGACTACAATTGGGTGGCTTTGCCAGAGATGAAGATGGGCTACGTATGGGTTGCGCTGCCAATCACAGGTTTAACAATGGCGATTTACACGCTGGGCCATATCTTTAATGGCTTTAAAGACTTCAAACAGGTGAAAAGGGGGGCCAGTTCATGATAGGCATCTTACTTGTCGTTTTATTCCTGGTCCTCATGTTAATAGGGGTACCGATCGCATTCGTTATCGGGATTGTTTCGTTCATCGGCGTTCTGAGCATTGAGACATTGCCGGAAGTTACGGTTCCGATCAAGATGCTGAACGGAATCGATTCGTTCGTACTTCTTGCCGTTCCGCTGTTCATATTGGCGGCAAACTTGATGAATCACGGGAAAATATCACAAAAACTGATTGATTTAGCCCTTTCCGTTGTCGGCCATATAAGAGGCGGATTGGCGCATTCGAATATTTTGGTCTCGATGATGTTCGCAGGAGTATCAGGTGCCGCACAGGCGGATACAGCTGGTGTCGGTAAAATCCTCATTCCGAATATGAAAAAGCAGGGGTACGATACCGAAACAGCGGTAGCGGTTACAGCTGCATCCTCTACGGTCGGTGTTGTCATTCCGCCAAGTATTCCGATGATCATTTTCGCCGGATTGACGAACGCCTCAATCGGTGCTTTGTTCTTGGGTGGAATTGTGCCGGGAATCCTGATCGGTGTCAGCATGATGATTTTCGTTTATTTCATGGCGCTGAAAAAAGGGTATCCGCGGTCGGAAAGATCGTCATTAAAATCATTCTCAAAACTGTTTCTTCAGTCATTCCCGGCATTGCTCACGCCAGTCATCATTATCGGCGGGATCATCACCGGATTCTTTACAGCGACAGAAGCCGCTGCAGTCGCATCCCTTTATACGTTTGTCATCAGTATGTTCTATTATAAAACGTTGAAATTAGCTGATTTGCCAGGGATTTTAAAAGATACGCTGGCTCTAAGTTCCCTTTCACTGTTTGCGCTGGCAGCAGCAAGTGCACTGGGTGAATTGATGAGTTATTACCAGCTTTCGGTCATCGCCCAGCAATTCTTCGTGGACAACGTAGGGGCGAAATGGGTGTTCATTTTGATCGTCATCGCGTTCTTCTTGTTCATCGGAACGTTCATGGACGCGATTCCGGCAATGATCCTGTTTGTGCCGATCATCTTGCCGACAGCCACACTGTTTGAAATGGACCCGGTACACTTAGGGCTCATCGTGGTCATCACTTTGGCGATCGGGTTAATCACTCCGCCATACGGTCTGTGTCTGCTGCTTGCGGCGAAGATCGGGGATTTGAGTATTGAAAGGTCTATGCTGGCAGTTCTGCCATACATTGCAATTATTCTGGTAGTTCTTCTCTTCGTAGCTTTCTTCCCGGAAATTGCGTTTTACTTGCCTAAATTAATAAATCCGGACTTATTTCTATAGGTGACAGGGGATTTAAAGAAAGGAAGATTCGATGGTCACTAGAGAAATTTTATCGAGCGAAGGTTCTGTCATGGTCGTTAAAGTACGCCTGGCAGAAGGATTTGCAGGAGATGTGGATCAGCACCCTGAAGAGCAGGTCACTTACATTGTAGAGGGTCAATTGGAGTTTGATGTCGAGGGGGACAAACGGATTTTAAATCCGGGAGACACACAATATATCCCTTCAAACAGCAAACACCAGGTAAAAGTCCTGAAAGAATGTGTCCTGTTGGATGTCTTTACGCCGATCCGGAAAGATCTATTGGCTGGAAGCTGATAGACAATAGCAGCAGGGAGAGGAAAAACGCCTCTCCCTATTTTTTATCATTGCGTGCATAAAAGTTTCTTCTAAATAAGGAGCTGGAAGAATGAATAAACAAAGTATTGGTGTTATCGGATTGGGAGTTATGGGGAAGAATTTGTCGTTGAATCTGGAAAGCCGAGGTTTTTCTGTTTCCCTTTTCAATCGCTCTTTTGAAAAAACGAAAGAATTCATAGATGAAAAAGGTGCACAGAAACGCTTTTTTGGATATGGCAGCTTGGGTGAATTTGTGGAATCGCTGGAGCGTCCGCGCAAGATTCTGCTGATTGTCAAAGCGGGAGCGGCTACAGATGAAACGATTGCCTCACTGGTGCCGTATCTCGAGCAAGGCGACATCATCATCGATGGCGGAAATTCGCATTTTAAGGATTCGATGAGACGATCAAGGGAAGCGGCGGACAGAGGGCTGCATTTTATGGATATCAGTTTTTCGGGAGGAGAAAAAGGGGCATTGGAAGGTCCGGCAATCCTGCCTGCAGGCCCGAACGAAGCTTATGAACATGTGAAGCCATTATTAACGGCAATTTCGGCGAAAATCGAAGGAACCGCGAGTTTCACGCTTCTCGGTCCTGCGGGAGCCGGGCATTACGTGAAAATGGTTCATAACGGCATCGAATACAGTGATATGCAGCTGATATCTGAAGCATATTTCCTGCTGAAAAAAAGGCTTGGTCTGACTGCTCAGGAAATTCATGAAGTGTTTGCAGAATGGAATAAAGGCGAATTGGACAGTTATTTAATTGAGATTACAGCCGATATTTTCTCGAAAACCGATCCTGAAACGGGACGGCCGTTGATTGAAATGATCAAGGACACGGCCGCGCAGAAAGGCACAGGAAAATGGGCAAGCCAAAACGCGCTGGATCTCGGAGTTCCGTTATCGATCATTACAGAATCCGTTTTTGCACGCATCATGTCTTCTTTAAAAGAAGAGCGTATGCGAGCTGCCGATTTGATCGACGGACCGGCTGGAAGGAATGTGGCCGGTAACCGGGAAGAGTTCATCGAAGCAGTGCGTAAAGCGTTGTACATGGGCAAAATCTGCGCATATGCACAAGGATTTGCGCAGATGATGGCAGCTTCCAAAGAATATGGCTGGAATCTTCCGTACGGTGATATCGCGATGATGTTCCGTGCAGGCTGTATCATCAGAGCGCAATTCCTGACGAAGATTAAAGAAGCCTATGACCGGGATCCACAACTTTCCAGCTTGTTATTGGATCCTTACTTCAAGGGAATCATCGAAAACTATCAGCCGGCGCTGCGACAGGTTTTATCCACAGCAATTCTCGCCGGCATTCCTGTACCGGTGCTGTCGAGCGCACTGGCTTACTTCGACAGCTACCGCGCGGCAGAACTGCCGGCAAACCTGCTGCAGGCGCAAAGGGATTATTTCGGGGCGCACACCTATCAGCGGACCGACAAAGCCGGCACGTTCCATACGGATTGGCAGGCATAAAATAGAGGATAGATGGATATCTGCAATCAGATTCACGAATATAATTTGCCTGAAGGGAAGGTGAAACAGATGAACGAAATTGATGTATTTACACTGGGTGAATCGATGGTCGTTTTTCAGCCGGAGCGGATGCAGTCTCTGGAATATGTCCAGCAGTTCCCGAAACGGATGGGAGGCGCTGAATCGAATGTTGCCATTGGATTATCGAGGCTCGGACATAAAGTCGGGTGGTTCAGCAAGCTTGGAAACGATTCATTCGGGCAATATGTCCATAAAACGATACGCGGCGAAGGGGTTGATACTTCAACCTGCAAGTTCACGGATGAGGCTCAGACGGGTATCCTTTTTAAGGAGCAGCTATCCCCGGAAGACATGAATGTCTATTATTACCGGAAAGGATCAGCGGCCAGTCTGATGGCGCCTGAAGATTTGGATGAATCGTATATAGCCGGTGCTAAAGTTCTTCATATTTCGGGAATTACACCTGCCTTAAGTGAAACGTCTTATCGGACAGCGATGAGAGCAATTGAGATTGCCAAAGAGAACGGCTTGAAAATCGTCTTTGACCCCAATTTGCGCCTTAAATTGTGGGCACCGGAAACAGCAAAAAAAGTGCTCAATGAAATTGCCGCACATGCGGATGTCATTCTGCCGGGTTTGGACGAAGGGCAATTCATGACCGGTAAAACCGAAATAGAAGACATTGCAGAAACCCTGAGGGCAGGCGGTGATAAAATCATTATCATCAAAACCGGCAGTGACGGTGCCTATCTGCACACAAAAAATGAAACTGCTTATGTAGCCGGATTTCCGGTAACGCAAATCGTTGACCCCGTAGGTGCGGGAGACGGCTTTGCTGCGGGGATTATCAGTGGACTGTTAAAGCAGGAACCGCTGCAGCATGCAGTAAAACGTGCCAATGCAATCGGAGCGCTGGCGGTGACTGTCCACGGAGACTATGAAGGGCTGCCGACTTCTCTTGCAGTGGAGCAATTCATTCAGCCGGATAAATCAGCAAAAGATGTTAAACGATAATATAAAAAAATTCCGTGCGGAATAGAGAGGGGTAATGGTTTTGTCAAAAACATTTGGTGTTTTTACAATGGGTGATGCGATGATTACGTTCGATCCGGCAGAAACAGGCCCGCTGCGGTATGTGCCAAGCTTCACCCGCAAAGTTGGAGGAGCAGAACTGAATTTTGCAATCGGCTGCGCGAGGCTGGGGCTTCATACGAAGTGGGCCAGCAGACTGGGGGGCGATGAATTTGCCCGAGTCATTTACAATTTCGCGCGAGGCGAAGGCGTGGACATGACGAATGTTGAGTTTGTTAAAGGATATCCCTCATCCCTGAACTTCAAAGAAGTGCGGGAAGACGGATCGGGGAAAACGTTTTACTACCGTTATCAGTCGCCGATCCTGACACTTGAACCGGCAGACATCACTGAAGAGATGTTTGGGGATATCGATTTGGTCCATCTGACAGGCGTCTTTCTGGCCATTGACCCGAAAAATCTGGCAATCGCAAAGCGCGTCCTGGAAATTGCACAGCAGAAAGAGATTACGGTTTCATTTGACCCGAATATCCGCCTGAAACTATGGTCACTGGAACAGGCGCAGGCCGCTTATCAGGAAATTTTCCCATTCGTCGATATTCTTCTGACAGGTCTCGACGAAATCGAGATGATCATTGGCGATGCTTCAACTGAAGCCCTGGAAAACTGTGCGGCCAAGTATGATATCGAGCAGCTTGTGATCAAAGACGGCAGCAACGGAGCCAAAGTGCTGACTGACGGAACCTGGCATGAAAAAGAGGCCTTTTCTGTAAAACCGATCGACACGGTTGGTGCTGGAGACGGTTTTGACGCAGGATACGTTTATTCGGTATTGAACGGATATGCCCCGGAAGAAGCACTCCGGTTCGCCAATGCGGTGGGAGCTCTCGTCACGACTGTATCGGGAGACAATGAAGGTCTGCCGTATCTGGAAGAAGTAAGAGCATTTTTGGGCGAGGAAAAAACGATTGAACGGTAAAACAAAATAGACAGGAGGACATCGATATGCAGAAATATTCCATTCTTTCACAGCTGGCAGAAACAAAAGTGGTGGCAGTCATCCGCGGCAACAGCGCAGAAGAAGCCATTGAATTATCAAAGGCTGCAATCCAGGGCGGCATCCGTGCCATCGAACTGACTTATACGACACCGCAAGTCGGGAAAGTATTTGAAGCGCTTGCCGGAGAAAATGTGTTGCTCGGCGCAGGATCTGTGCTTGATACAGAAACTGCGCGCCATGCCATTTTAGCAGGAGCAAAGTTCATCGTCAGCCCAAGCTATATGGAAGAACTCTCACCTATGTGCAATCGCTACAGCATTCCTTATTTGCCGGGTTGTACGACCATCCGGGAAATGGTCAAATCGCTCGAAGGCGGCAGTGATATCATCAAGCTGTTCCCTGCAAATAATTTTGATCCGTCCTTCATCAAATCCATCAACGGCCCGCTCCCGAATGCCCGCGTCATGCCTACTGGCGGCATTAATCTCAGCAACATGAAAGCCTGGCTGGATGGCGGGGCGGTTGCAGTAGGGATTGGCAGTGATCTGAACAAGGCTTACGCAGCGGAAGGCTTTGAAGCGGCAGTCCAACTCAGCCGGAAGTACATGGAGCAGGCGCGATGAGATTAGCCACGATCGGCACCAACTGGATTACGTCCCTGTTCATCGAAGCGGTGGAAGAAACAGCCGGAATCGAACTGGCGGCTGTGTATTCCCGTTCGCAGCAAAAAGCCGAAGCTTTTGCGGAGCAGCACAGCGCTCCTTTGATTTTCACGAATTTGGAAACGATGGCTGAGAGCGAAGAAATCGACTGTGTTTATATTGCATCTCCCAACTCGCTGCATTTTGCGCAGACGATTCTGTTTCTTGAGAATAAAAAGCATGTGATTTGCGAAAAGCCGATATTTTCAAATACAGCTGAATTTGAAGCGGCGCATCAAAAAGCGGAAGAAAACGGTGTTTTCCTTTTTGAAGCGCTGCGCGGAATCCATACGCCGAACTTTAAAGAATTGAAGGAACAACTGAATTCAATCGGTAAAGTACGAAATGTTCTGCTGCATCGCAATAAGTATTCATCACGGTACGAAGACGTTCTGCGTGGAGAAGTGCCGAATATTTTTTCGCTGCAGTATTCCGGCGGCGCGCTGGTGGATCTGGGTGTTTATCCGTTGTCGATTGCTGCAGCATTATTCGGAAAACCAGATAAGAGCTCCTATTCTGCTGCGATGCTGTCGACAGGAGTTGACGGGAGCGGGTCACTCGTCCTTGAATACCCGCAATTCGTCTGCACCATTCTTTGTTCCAAGATATCGACTTCTTATAATGGTTCAGAGATTCAAGGGGAACAGGGAACGATACAGATCGATGATACCGGATCACTTGCTGAAATTAATCTCATCGATAATCAATCCGGCGAGCGGCATGCCATTGGAGAGATTCAATCAGCCAAGAATATGAAATACGAAATTGCTGAATTCCTTCGCATTATCGGGAATGCGGATTGGGCAGAATATGGGAAATTGACGCAGATTAGCCGTGAGATACTTGAAATTACAGAAGCAGCCAGAAAGCAGAATGGTATCTTCTATCCTTCCGATAAAGAAGAAATGCGGTAAATGAGAGGAAACAAAATTACTCAGGAGGCGAAAAGATGTCATTTTCACTTGAATCGTTTTCATTAAAAGGAAAAACAGCATTGGTGACGGGTGCCAGAACGGGTATCGGGCAAGCGATCTCAGTTGGATTGGCAGCAGCCGGTGCGCATCTCTTGCTGCTCGGCCACCGCGACAACCTCGATGAAACCAAAGCGAAAATCGATCAGCTTGGCGGAACGCATGAAACCATTTTGCTGGACTTGAGTGAGGTTTCATTGATCCGGGAAAAGCTTGCTCCTGTACTGGAAAAGTACGATATCGATATTCTGGTCAATAATGCGGGCGTCATTCACAGGGAACCAGCCACGGAATTCAGTGAAAGTGAATGGCTGCGTGTCATGGATGTCAACATCAATTCCGTCTTCATCTTGTCACAGGAAATAGGAAAAACGATGGTGCAAAGAGGGAGCGGTAAAATCATCAACATCGCTTCACTTCTTTCATTCCAAGGTGGTATGTTCGTTCCCGCCTATACGGCGAGCAAGCACGCGGTAGCGGGATTAACGAAAGCTCTGGCAAACGAATGGGCTGGCAAAGGGGTGCAGGTGAACGCTATTGCCCCGGGATATATTGAAACAAATAACACAGAAGCGATTCGGCAGGACGAACACAGGAATCAAGCCATCCTGGACCGCATTCCAGCGGACCGCTGGGGAGAAGCAGATGATCTTGCGGGAACTGCCGTGTTCCTGGCTTCAAAAGCAGCGGATTATGTAAATGGACATGTGCTTGTAGTCGACGGCGGCTGGATGGGCAGATAAAAAAGCGCAAATATATATTAAAGGGGCACCGGGAGATTTTCTCCAGGTGCCCCTTTTTTAACGAAATTATAGAACATCAACAACCCCCAAACACCTCAGAAGCCTGAACCTCACCCTGTTGCTGAAACAGATAATAAGAAAGGCCTTCCTGTTTCTTGGCTTCGTACATGGCGAAATCGGCTTTGCGGATCAGTTCGGCCAGGTCTTCGCCGTCAGCTGGTGCCGTGCTGACACCGATGCTGGTCTGCACTTGCTGCAAGCTGCCGCTGATCTCAAATGGTTCAAAGAAGAGGGCCATCAATTGTTCGGCAAGGTCTTTGCCCGTGAATTTCTCTGACAGATTGGCGACCAGCAGAAATTCATCACCGCTCAGGCGCACCAGGAATTCATCTTCTGCGAGCGCGGCTCTTACTCTTTCAGCCACCACCATCAGCACTTTGTCTCCGTAGAGGTGACCGTGCTGGTCATTAATTTCCTTGAATTTGTCCAGATCAAAAAACAGGAAAGCAGTCCGGTGGCGGGTCAGCCGCCCGAAGTTCTTCCGGTAATATTGCTTTAGAAATTGCCGGTTCGGCAAGCCGGTCAACTCATCATGAAGCACTTCGTCATTTTTTTCTTCCAAATGTTCAAGGGCGCAGTTCACATCATCTGCCAGCAGGCCGATCATATCGCGACCTGAAAAATTCACGCGGGCACTGTAATCTTCTTCCTGAATGCGGGCGAGGATGGTCCTGAAATGCCCGATAATCGAGCGAATAAAAGCATAATTTATTAGAAAAATAGCCGCGGCACTAATCAGACCGGCTCCAAGTGCCAATAAATACAGGGATAACACTTCTTCTTCCGGCACTGTGATAAGGAAACGAACAATGGCAGCGAAAGCAAGCCCGATAAGCGAACCGGTTCCCAGGAAAGCTGCAAACATATAAACACTATAATTTTTACGCATGTTAAATCCCGCTTTCTCCTAGATGCTGAATTCATTTTTGCAGGTCATTTCTCACTTTATAATAGGACTATACACTAAATAAGGATAGCAGAATAGTAAGTACTAAGACCTAACTTTTAGTTACCCCTCTAGACTTTTAAATAAACCCAAAGAGCAGAGGGAGCCGGTCTCTTCTATATAAATACGAAAAGTATCGGGAAATAGATCATAAGGGATATGCTTTCGAACCTAAAAAGAACGATGCCTAAGCATCGTTCTTCAAAAAACCTTCGAGCAGTTCATTGAATTTGTCGCTGTGTTCCCAGAACATCAAATGACCGCCGAGTATTTCAACGCGCGCTTCCGGCGAAATCCGCTGCATGAACGAACGGGCTGTTTCTCCCCAATGTTCGGCGGCGATCGTCAGCGTCGGCACCTGCTCGATCAGCAGTTTCGCTTCTTCCCGGTAATCCGAGAACATGCCGGCGGCGAACAAGTTGGATGCGATATAATACGGCGTCGTGAGCGCTTCTTCGATGATCCACTGCAATTCATCTTCAGTCAATTCGCGCTGCACCATGACTTCAGTGGCGTACTCGGTGATGAATGCCCGCTGGCCCTCCGGATTGCGTAAGTTCTGTGTATAGGCGCCGGCTATTTCTTCAAGCGGCCCTTCGACCCAGTCGTTTTCATCATCACGTGACAGCGGCTTCGGCGACAAATCGACGATGACGGCCGCTTTCACATTATCCGTACCGTTCTGCCGAATATACTCCCACACCGTCAAACAGCCGAACGACCAGCCGAGCAATGTGACATCCTTCAAGCCCAGCTCACTGATCACTTTCGTCACATCCTTGCCGTGGGTGATGTAGTCGTTGCCCTGCAGGGACATCGTCGACCGCCCCTGGCTCCGCGGATCAATCGCAATCACACGATGCGTCTTCGAAAAATGCTCCACCTGGCTCGCAAACGCCTTGGCGGAAAATACCCAGCCGGGAATCAGCACGAGCGGATCGCCGCTCCCGACATCCTGCACGAATAATTCCACTCCGGGATCCACTTCGATATACTTGCCATTCGTCATACTGAATCGCTCCTTTTCGGAAGATATTTAAGGTCCATGTATGTCGTATTCCCTGATAATCCCTTTTGGAACCTTTAAATAAATGAAAAAGGAGAGAGGCATTAAGGAAATCCCGTACTCAATCTTTTAAGGCTTTCGCAGCCAATTGCTTAGCCCGCAGCTCTTTCAGCCACTTCCGATATTTCCGCTCATCGACCTGCCATTCCCGAATGGTCTCCTGCAATCCGAGCAGCTCCTTTATATAGAAGAAAATCTCCTCGGAAAATATGCCGTCACTTCCAGCCAGCCCGTAATAATCCCAATACGGATCCATCGTTTCATCCAGCCATTCCAGCAAATCGCTCTTCTTCGGATAACCGAAATAGATACTCTTATGCAAATCGCCTTCATAATTCTGCATCCAATCGATATAGGCGATTCGCAGCATATCGTAATCATCGATATAGGGATGGCTGAAATCGTCCGGCCCATCCTCGAACTTTTCAAAACACTCATTCGAACAGAACACATTGCCCGCACTGTCCACACGGCGCTCTACCCGCGGCTTTTTCCTGCAAACTTTACACATCTTCATATCCATCACTCCTATGTCGTTGGTAATGGGCAGTATACATAGGGATTCGGAAAACTGTTATATGAAATTAAAGATTCAACTTCAAATGAAAAAGAATCCCGTAAAAATTTCTTCGGGATCCTTTTGACTAGTATTAACTTTTACTTAATCGCTCCAACGCTTTTCCATTTTGTTTAACTGCTTTTTCGAAACTTTTCCGAATCATCTTAGAGCGTTCCTCGGCAGATAAATTTTGTACGGGTTTATTAGGTTTATTCACCTGGATTCACCTCTCTGCTGTGTATATTTCTTCTATATTAGCACAGCCGACCGGAAATCTGTTATGAAATAAAAAACGGCAATGCCTAAGCATCACCGTCTTCACTTCTATCTATAATTATTTTACTCCCCAACCATCCCATCACCATCACGGTCGTCCATGTACTGATAGAGCCAGTGGTCGCTCGTGATCGGCATGCTGAAACCTGCTGCTTTCGCTTCGGCAATCGTCACTTGGCCGTTGCCATTTGCATCGACTGCGGATACGTCACCGCCTGAAGGGGCAGGGGCTGACTCGGCAGGCGCACTTTCTGTCACCGTACTGCCTGAAACCGATGAACCGCTGCCTGTCAGGCCAAGGGAGGCGTTGATTTCGTCAGGGTTTCCGTTGACGAATTCATCAACGACTTCGTTGCCCATTACTGTATAGGAGTACTGGTAACTGGAAGGGATCTGCGTTTCTGTATCCGGGTAGGTGATGATGGCTTCGAAATTCATCGCGCCGCCTGCGTCGCGGATGACGTCTTCCATATAAGCCTGGTCACCGTGCCGGTTGAGTGTGCTTTCCTGCGGCGTGATGTTATAGGCATTCGCCACGCCGCCAAGGGAATCGGCAATCACATGGCCTTCGTCTAATATGTCACTTTCGACGCCCGGCACTTTTGCTTCGTCGGCATAATATCTGCCGTCTCCTGTGACCGGTTCGCTCGCATCGTCCTGCAGGATGATTTCAGCTGCGACGACACGCACCAATTGGCCGTGTTCGTTCGTGAATGCCCAGTACTCGCGGTCGCCAAATCCGATGTCTACAACGACATTGGCTTCACGGTAGCCGGACAAATCGCCGCCGTCCACTTCGATCAGTTCGTAGCCCGCGAACAATTCTTGCTGCTGTTTGGCTGCGGCTTCCGCTTCAGCCTTTTCTTTTGCAGCCAGTTCCTGCGCTTCTTTTTCTTTCGCCAATTCTTCAGCCTTGGCTTTTTCTTCGGCTTCCTGCTGTTTCGCCAGCTCTTCCGCTTCCGCTTTCTCGGCAGCTTCTTTCTCTGCCGCTAAGCGCGCTTCTTCTTTTTCAACTGCCGTCTCTTCCTGGACAGCCGTTTCCACATCTGCATCTGCCGCTTCTTCCACGTCGGTGCAGCCCACCATAAAGACAGCTGCCAAAAGCAGTATTAAATAGTTCAATTTCTTTTTCATTGCCGTGCTCCTTCTTATGTATATTGATGGATCTCTTAGCGCTATTTTGCCGGTTCCAACTCAAAATATAGCACGGAATCAAAGGCAAATACTAGGTTATAGTAAAAATTTGTCTGGAAATATTTAGTTCCATAATTTATCCGAATAAAAATGGCGGTTACGAAACTTTTCGGTGCCCGAAACGTTTATCATTAGAGTAGGGTTTCCCGTTTCTGCAAAATGATCCAGCTGCCGTTTCATTTGGTGCGAAACAGGGAAAATAAATAGAGCAGAAATAACATGAATCCTTTTCAGAACGAATACATACATAGCGAGCTGCCGTATTTCCCGGGCGGCAAAAAATCACAAAGCGAAGTTGAGCTGATTTGATATGAAACTTCTATACAATCGATTTAAAAATTTAACGGGCATCCAGCTTACTTTACTGATCGTCGGCATCCTTTGGCTGAAGACGGTCATCGTCAGTTTTATCGGCTTCAACCTCAGCATCCAATCCTTTTTTGACGTTGCGCTGATCCTGACCAGTTCGATCGGTGCACTGCTTTTAGTGATGGGCATCAGTTTCTATTTTGGCGGCAAAGTGAAGCCGGCGATCCTGTTCGCGCTGTCAGTGGCCGGGACTGGTGTTCTTTATGGCGACCTGCTCTATTACAGGTTCTATAATGACTTCGTGACAGCACCCATCCTGTTCCAATTCGATAACGTCGGTGGCTTAAGCGCCAGCACGGTCGAATTGATGAGCTTTTGGGATATTCTGTTGTTTGTGGATCTGTTTGTGCTCGGCTGGCTTCTGATGAAACAGCGGTTCGAGCTGACGATCCATAAAGAGACGAAGAAGAAGTATGTCGCAGTCGGCGCGGCTTTTCTCGTGTTGACCATCGGCTTGGGGCTGGTGAAATCCGTCCATCTCTTTTCGGAATCCTATGACCGCGAACAAGTAGTCAAGTCACTGGGGCCGTTGAATTACCATGTCTATGATCTGGCGGTCGGAATCAGTGCGCCTTTGCAGCGGTTGACGATGACCGAAGCTGAAGCTGTGGCTTCCATCGAATCCCTGCAGCAGAAAGAACCTGGACGCACCGATCTGTACGGAATGGCGGAAGGCAAAAACATTGTGCTGATCAGCCTCGAATCCACCCAGGATTTCGTCATCGGTCAAAAAGTGAACGGGGAAGAAGTGACGCCGTTCCTGAACGATTTGATTGAAGACAGCTTTTATTTCGACCAAGTCTACGACCAGACGGCGCAGGGGAAAACGTCCGATGCGGAATTCATGATCGACACGAGCCTGTATCCGCTGGCGAGCGGGTCGGTGTTTGTCAGAAGGCCGGAAAACACTTTCTACAGCCTGCCGCACATCCTGAAAGAACAAGAGGATTACTACGCGGCCACATTCCATGGCAATGTGGATACGTTCTGGAACCGCAATGTCATGTACGAAAGCCTCGGCTATGACCGTTATTTCTCGAAAGAGGATTATGACGTGACCGAAGGGAATTCGGTCAATTACGGCTTGAAGGACATTCCGTTCTTCAAACAGTCCTCCGCTTATATGAAAAATCTGCCGGAACCGTATTACGCCAAATTCCTCACCTTGACGAATCATTTCCCGTTCCTGCTGGAGGAAGAAGACATGCTCATCGACCCCGCGGCAACGGATGAAGACGTCGTGAACCGCTACGTCACCACAGTGCGCTACCTGGACAAATCGATCGAGACCTTTTTTGAACAATTAAAAGAAGAAGGCCTGTACGAAGACACCGTATTCGTCCTCGTCGGCGACCATTACGGCATTTCCGAAAAATACGAAGCCGGACTCAATCAGCTGCTGGGCGAGGAAGCCACCATCACCACGCAGATGCAGCATAAACAAGTGCCGCTGATCATCCACATTCCCGGTCAGCAAGGCGAAACCATCTCGACCCAGGGCGGCGAAATCGATATCCGCCCGACACTGCTCCATCTGATGGGCATCAAGACCGAAAACCGCTATTCGTTCGGCCATAACCTGTTCACCCGGGACGGCGACCATCCCGTTATTTTCCGGGACGGCAGCTTCATCTCGGACGATTATATCTACAAAGATAACGTCTGTTACGCCAAAGAAAACGGAGCGGCCATAGATGAGCAGTCCTGTGAACCATATTTGGAAACTGTGAGGGAAGAATTGAAGCTGTCGGATAAGATCATTTTTGGGGATTTATTGAGGTATATGGTGGGGGAAGAGTAAGGATTATAGAGGTGGAAGTAGTGTAGAATACTAACCGATATTTCGCAAACAGCTTCGCTTGCCTGGGGGCTTGCAAAAACCCGTGCTCCTGCATCGCTACGCTAGCTTCGTCGCAAAGAGCCGGCCTTGCAAGCTGCGGCCAACTCTTAGCTAACTCGGACTCGTTCCACTTCGTCCGAGTGGATCTCAGCACTTCGCTCGTAACGGAGTTGGCTTACCAACTCCGTTACTACTCCCCTGGGCGTCTTCGCTGCTTTGCTTCATATCTCTAGAATTTTCTCTGCATCTGGGTGGAATATATAAATACGGATTTTCTACCTTGCATGCAATGTAGAAAGACTGCCGGCTTTTAGGAGCTAGCAGTCTTTTCTTTATGCAATGGGTGATTTGTTATGCGAACTGTGATTAATGATAAACGAAAGACAAATCCTAGGTAATGATAATATTTTGTTTGGAAATATTTAGATTCGTTAATTAATTTCAAGGTATAGCCGTTATAATGAAAGTAATGATGACTGAAATATTAATCTTTGGACTTGAAACTAATTATATAGAAGAAACCCGATTCGAATGAGGGAAGGATGATATAAATGGCTGAACAAACGATATATGATACGGCCCTTGAAATCACAAAGGATCAGTGGCTGGAAATGCTACGCAATGAAGAGGTATTTCAAGAAAGAGACAGACAAATGATCTTGGCGATTATGCAATATGATGGCCGTCCGCACGCTACTCCTATTGCCCATGCTATTGGATTAAAAGGTAGGGGAGCCATTAATCTGCAAGTGGATCGGTTGGGCAAAAGAATTATTCAATATTTTCCTGAGATTGAATACCCGAAACAAGATAATGGTAAAGACCGCACCTGGCATATTCCATTTTTAGCTGAATGGCAGACTGATCGAAATAGATTAATTTGGACTTTACGGCCTGCGCTCGAGCAAGCAGCAGAAGTTTACTTTGAAGAAGATTTAAAAGAAGGAAAAGCCATGCCTTCTCAAACCGAGTATTCCGAAATTAGAAAGAAGCTATTCGATAGCGCTTATATCGATATGGCTTATGGAAGATACATAAAATTTAAAGAGAACAAACTCTACGACGAGGCTTATAAGCTGGAAGTGCTTTCTCGTTTGAATGAGTTTTTGAGAGGGCAAGAAATTACCGATCTCACTGTTGTGGATATTGTTAAAAAGCTCCAGAAAGAAAACCCGAGTGTCGGCAGCTTCGTCCATTGGAGCAATACAGCTGACTTAGTGAAGTTTGCTGAAGCAAAACCTGAAAGCGTAGCAGCTTTGCTTAATCAACTTTATAATTCCGAGGCTCCAATTAGCGAACGGATTGAGAAGTTCAGAGAAGAAGGCAAAGCATTCAGCAGAGAAATATCACTTGGGGCACCGCTCTTTGGTTATTTGCTGGCAGCTAAAAACTACAAGGAATATCCGATTTATAAACAAGAAGTATTCACAGCGATTAAAGCGGATTATGATATCGACTTTAAACTGGGAGTGGCAGGGAAAAATTATGAAGTTTACCGCTATATATGCAATCTGGCTTTAGAGCACTTCAAAAAAGAAAACCCATCTCTTACAGCCTTGGATATTCAAGATTTCTTCTACTGCGCCATTACGTATGATCAAATTAAAGTAGAGGCAGCAATGGATTACTTGTTTGATCTTTCAACCAAGCTAGGCGAATTTGAACGAGATCAGGAATTAATGCTACAAACAATAGCCGATATGGATCCAGAGATTTTAGAAAAGCTAAGTGATCAATACAGAAACAATGAAAAAGTAAATTTGATTCGTTATAAAATCATTGAAAAGATATTGGAAGATGGACTGATATCGCTCGAAGACATGGAGGTTATCAAACAAGAAATCAGCCAAAGATATGACACGAAAATCCTGAACTCGTGGAGTGATTTCTCAATCCTCTTCCAACTGTATTATTTCGATAAAAAGAAAAAAGTTCAGACCGAACTCACAAAAATACATCGTGTAATCCGGCATTTTGAAGAGTTAAGAGATTTGAAGTTCGTTGAGGACAAAGTTTTGAACGGTTATAGCTGGAATAATCATTTTGGAACGTCACGATGCTGGCTAGCTGTTTACCAAGCAGAGTATGCAAGTCACCAAGTCGCACCACAGCTATTTGTAGCCGTGGATCCCAATGGAATTGAATACGGCGTGTATAACGGCGACGACCACCCGAAGGGCGGGCAAGGAAACATAGCACATGTGAATACCGCTGAAAGCTTTTCTTATGAAGATTTGCAAAGCAAAATTATCGATGTTCTTGATGAGTTTGTAGATGAAACGGGAACGATAGGAGTTGAGACACCAATTTCTAAAGAACTCACCAAAGATAAATGGTCTGAACTGTTAGCAGATAACAACATTTTCCGCGAAAAAGATTTAGTTTATTTAGCGAAAATGTATGAGTTAGGAGGGCAGGCAACGGCAACTCAATTAGGTGAGGCACTGGGGATGAGCCGGAATTCTTTTAACCTTCCTGTAGTGAATTTAGCAAAAAGAATCAAAGAAGAAACAGGGTTGGAAGATGTGCATCGCGATGATGGAAGTGTTTGTCATTGGTGCGTGTTATTTGAAGGTGAATATGAAGACAGCAATCATTTCATGTGGAGTTTAAAACCGAATTTAAAGGAAGCGCTCGGAGAAACCATTGGGGAGAGCCAAGTATACGAAACCTATTCTAATGATGCATTTCTTGAAGAGGTATTTATTGATGAGAAGACTTATGACAAAATCGCAAGTCTCTTAAAGTACAAGAAGAATATTATTCTCCAAGGACCTCCTGGAGTAGGGAAAACGTTTGTTTCGAAGAGGCTGGCATATTCTCTTATGGGCATAAAAGATGAGAGTCGTGTGGAAATCGTGCAATTCCATCAAAACTATTCTTATGAAGATTTTGTGATGGGATTCCGTCCGAAAGAAAACGGATTCTCCCTTCAATATGGCGTATTCTATGATTTCTGCCAGCGAGCTCTTAATAATCCTGAAGAAGATTATTATTTCGTCATTGATGAAATCAACCGAGGCAATCTTTCGAAGATCTTCGGTGAGTTATTTATGTTGATAGAACGGGACAAACGAGATGAATTTGTGACGATGGGTTATTCAAAACAGAAATTTACAGTGCCAAGCAATTTGCATTTGATTGGCACGATGAATACAGCTGACCGGTCATTGGCACAATTGGAAGTCGCGTTACGCCGTCGTTTTGCTTTTGTAACACTGGAACCGGCTTTTAATGAAAAATGGCGCCAGCACATGATCAAAGAAAATGTTTCGGCTGAGATGATTAGCAAAATCCAACAGACAGTCGAAAAGTTAAATCATGAAATCATTAATGATTATCAGCTCGGAAGCGGCTATGCAATTGGCCATTCGTTTTTCTCAGCCAAGCCAGACGACATCAGTGAATATAATTGGTTTGACGGCATTATGAATTTCGAGATTTTGCCTTTACTGGAAGAGTATTATTTCGATCGCCCTGAAGAAGTAGAGCGATTGACAGAGGAAATATAAGATGGAAGAAATCTTTAAAGTTCCAATCCGAAATCTTTTTGTCCTTCTAAGTTATGCCGACAATATGCCGGAACTGATCAATAGCATGAATGCTGTAGATGAAGATTTAATCACTTACGATTTTATCTGTAAACAGTTTTTAAAAGAAGTCGAGAAAGTGAACCGGCGTGGCTTTGTCAAAGATTATGTAGCCATAGCAGAACCGACTAATCGTTTAGCCGGACGAATGGTTATGGAAGAGTCAATGCCCTATATCATTTCAAAGAAGCCGATGGTGGTTTGTGAGAAAGATGAGTACACAGCAAATATCTGGCTGAATCAATTGATCAAATCTACATTGAAATCGATCACTTTAAATCGGTATGTGAAGCAAGAAACAAAAGCGCATAGCTTTAAATACATGGAATTGATGGCAGAAGTTGATGCACCTCCGCTCACCAAATCTTCTTTTGCCAAGATGACATTTGGCCGTCATAACCTGCATTACAAGCGGGTGCTGCAAATTGCCCTGTTATTGCATGAAATGACGCTGCTGTCACACAAAACTGGCAACTGGAGCTTGTTTTCAGCTCAGCTAGATGAACATTCGTTAAATGGTATTTTCGAGAAGTTCCTACTTAATTTTTATAAAATCGAGCAGAAGGATTACCAGGTTAAAGGCGAAGGCATGCAATGGAAGTTGGAAGGCAATAAAGCATTTCTACCCGGCATGAGGACAGATGTATCTTTGCTCCATAAAAACAAGTCGGAAAAAATTATTATTGATGCTAAATTTTACAAAAATATATTCCAAGTACATCGTGGGAAATCATCGTTCCACAGCCATAATATGTATCAACTGTTCACTTACTTAATGCACCAAGAGCCCGAATTGAGATTGCGCGGAATTTTAATTTATCCGTTTAATGGCAGTGCTATTGATGAGAAGTATGTATGGAATGAGCGAATGACGATGGAAGTCATGACATTAGATTTGGATGGAACTTGGAAGGATATTTATCAAAAGCTTAAAATCGTTATTAGTTAATAGCACTAACTGTAGGAGGTAGTAAAAATCGAATCTCAGAAAAGTATCCATGTAGTAGGAGCAGTCATCACAGATAACGGAAAAATTCTTTGTGCTAAAAAGAGATTTAGAAGCCAGTGTCCAAGTTACGGAGATTACGTAGTGAGTAGACAAAGCGAGTTCTCTTAAGGTGTGATGTAAGTGATTGTTTATATCAATTCCAAATTTTAATGAGCTTGGTATGGTCAACTGAACCACCGATGACTTAAATATTTACAAACATTTTTATAACAATATTGCTTTTAAAAATTTTAACGGGAATTAACTCAAAACGTTATTTTGTGCCATTTCCATATATAACAATATGGAAGACATCAAATATAAAATAGGTGAGATAGATCTAAGTAGCAATGGTTTTTTTTGGCAATAAATATAGCGATTCTATGCTCTACAGAATCTAGTATTAAAGTCATTTTGCTGAAAAAATTTCACAGGTAGGTATTCTATAATAGAATGGCGAACTGAAATAGATTTTGGTGGAGGTAAATGTTAGATGTTTGATGTTAATGGGGGGGTTATGATGAAAGTCTTACCTGAGATCACGATGAATATACAGGAGTCGATGCCGAAAGAGTTCGTTAGAAGGAAAAAAGATTTTATAATCACACAGGAGAACTCATTAATAATATCTGATGATAACTACTTGAAATCATCAGTAATTATACAAAATACTATTTTTCAAGAAAACAGCATGTATTATAGAGAAGATTTGCTTGAAAGAACCAGTGTTTTGATTGTTACTAAAAGCAATGATCTGATAGATTTTGTTTTAGGATTGGAAATACCGGTGGAGGATGTTTACGAATACAGCAAGTTAAGAGGAGCATTCTTGAGGGAAAAAAATATTTTTTGCGATATGAATGACGCCACTTTTGCTTATATCTATTGGAGAGAAATTCTAAACCATTATTTTAATGGAGATATACCTAGATACATACCATTTAATTACATTTTCCCTTTTGCAAAAGGACGAAAAAATTTTAAAGCTATTTCAAGAGGAGAAAAAAATAAAATTGGTCGAAAAGATAATAAACAAAGGCCTGTTTTTGTCATTAGTGATATTATTACGACCGGATATGATGCAGACTTGAAGTTTGATTATATATTTATAGACGGAAGTACTATAAAAAAAACTATAGAAGTCAATAGAATTGTAGCACCCTACACAATATTTTTTGATAGTTACTTTGATTATCGTTTACCATTTTTGTCAACAAAAACAAACAATTTCTATC